>JAJDOH010000127.1 GCA_022340265.1 Deltaproteobacteria bacterium
ATAGCAGGATAGTTGGCTTGCCATTATCGGTTTTTCAGGGCGCTTTTAATGCCACAACAGATCTTTTCCCTTGATTTGACATACCCATATCATACATATAGTTTTTATCTATTCCACATAATGGCGAGAAGCCTCACGCGTATTAAACCATCATTGTTATGCGGATAGTTCGTCAAATTAGCTTTTTGACAAAAAGGATCAATATATGCCCAAACTGGGTGTGGTGACCTGTCAGATATTGGAATTGGAGTTCGCCCACGTTCTTTCAAGAGACCCGGACGTTTCTGAAATCTGGGTTTTGCATGATGATTTTTCCGAGGAACTGATACGGGTTCTGGAAAAAGATAACCAGAAACCGGTGCTAAGGGTGAAGCATGCCAACGAGTTTGAAACAGATGAAATCAACGGAATCGCCGTGCTGATTCGGGTGATGGAGGTGGGGCTTCATTCAAACATCCCAAATTTAACCAGCGAAGTCACAACGGCAGTCAAAGAACTCGCCCCATTTGTGGACTCCGTCCTTTTGGGATATGGTTTATGCGGAAACGCCCTAAAAAACAGGAACGAACTCTTCAAAGATATACCGGTTCCGGTGAGCCTCCCGATGGAAAATGAAGACCCAGTAGATGACTGTGTTGGCCTTATTATCGGTGGCAGGAACAACTATTATGCCGAGCAATGTTTGTGCGCCGGTACGATGTTTATGAACGCAGGATTTTCGAGACATTGGGAAAAGATCTTAGCTTTTGATGTGCCCGATAAACTTCTCCACAAAAAAGACAAGATCGTGAAACGTATAATGGGCAACTACAAGCGAAGCCTTCTTTTGACCACAATCGTTTTGGGCGAAGATCAACTAAGGAAAAATACAAAGGAATTTAACGAAAAATACGGTCTAAAGATCGAAACCCGTCCAGGAACCTTAACGCTTCTTGAAAGCGCTTGGGAAGCAGCGAAACGGACCGATAGGCGAAAGATACAGTTAGACCTCAAACCTATCAATTCGACACTTGCATTTGGGATTACCACACCTTATTTGCATAAATAGGGTAAATTCAAAAAGTTTGACTTATGGCAAGAAACCTGTCGTTTTGAGGATTCCCATTTTAGCCCAATAATCTTAACGTATCTTCAAGGAAAAGCAATGCCATTTTCCGGTCGGGCGTAAGCTCGCGCCCCTCTGGAAATTTCAATTTCAAAGACAAGGAAACTTCTATACCTTTATTCCCATTGTGTTTATCAAACCACCATTCTCACCGTCTTCCTCGATATCGACCATATCAAGCAACTCCATTACCTCCCTTTGCTCATGAAGCGGAAAGCCGAAAAAGCTGTCGTCTTTTTCGCACATGGTACTCACGAGCCTTCGGTATTTTACGAACCCGAGCCGGGCAAGATTGGGAGGTGCCTTTTAGATGATTATCAAATAATCTTTTAAATAAATTACATCGCCGTATTTGTTACCGATTTTTTCGGGGATGGGAGGGGCCATTTCATGACGGGTTTCTCGCAGGTCTCGTTCCTTATCGTCATTATCCAGATTATCACCGAATGAGACTATTTCTTGTATAAATTTCAGCATATAATCAATATCACCTTCGATAGAGTTCCCAAGTAAATTATAGAAATTTCTTGAGCTAAGTATCAAATTGCCAACTATAGTCTGGTCTACTGGATAAAGAGCGAATTTAAATCTATCCTCGATGAGATTTTGCTCGTTAAATATATTTAGGATGTTTTCAACTTTTCTCTTCTCGCTAGAAACTATATTGAAGACTTCAACATATATCATTGATGAATCAACATCATAACTAATAAACAAATCATAGGGATTGCCACGATATCATTTTTTTGCTTTCAACCTCATTGTTGCATCCCTATTTGCTGTAACGGTCCAGCACGTTGCGCGTGATGCGCTCGACGAAGGGGTCGCGGTCTTGCAGGCCGACCACCCAGTCCGTGGTGGACGCGGAAAAGACCTCGCCCTGGCCCTTGCGCATGTTGACCATCATGCCAGAGCCATAGCGCAACTTGTCGCGGTTCTCCGGCGTGTCCTTGCCGTAGATGGCCACGGAGGTGAAGGCGAGATCGGCGTCTCCGGCGTACAGATAGGTGTCGAAGTTGCCGTGGTCTTCTTCTTCCTGCCCGGCGAGGGCCATGGCGATGATGGTCAGGTCCTCCGGGGCACCGTCTTCGCCGGTGGCATAGGGCAGACCATAGCGGAAGGTGTAGTCGACACCGTCGCCCTCAAAGCCAGCGATGTTGGACTTGGCGCCTAATAGGTCACCGTAGTACAAGTCGGTACCCGCAAGCGCCCAGTGTTGCGGACGATAGACGGTGTAGCCGCCGCTCGCCCGGGGTTGGAAACCGCCCATTTTCATATAGATGCCCCGGGTGCCACTCACGCCCCAGGTCTGCTGCGGCGGCCAATTGACGGCCTGATCCTCCCAGACGCTGGTGAGCAGGTCCTTGTTCTCGGGGTCATCGCGCACCGGGTCCTCGGTGGCCGCGCGGCTCTTGTAGCAGATCAGGGTGTCGCCCTCGCGCCGTGCCTGCCAGATCAGGTTGCCGGCAAAGCGCGCGAGGCGACCGCCCGCCTCGATGTAATCGTCGATTGCCGTGCGTTCGTCGCGGGTGTGGTATTCGTCGTGGCCAACCACAACAACGGTCTTGTAGTGCTTGAGCAGGCCCGGATTGCGTCCCAGATCATCTTGGGCGTAGTAGTCCAGCGTATAGCCGTTACGTTCCGCCCAGCGTGCGAACAAGGCGTCGAACATGGCCCAGCCGGCGGCGGCATAGTATTTCGAATAACCGCGAGAATAGGCATATTCCAGGTTTGGATAGCGCGGCGCGGTACCGATCGGTACCTCGTCGCTGAGCACAATCCGGGGTGCGCCGCCACGCACCCTGATCAGGCCGCGCGCCCAGGGGCGCAGGGTGCTGATCTCCGGTGAGAATTGGGCACGACTCTCACCGGAGACGCCCTCGTAGAAGTTGGAGCCGCCCCAGTCGTTGTAGGCCTGCCACGTGGTGGTGGCGGCGACGAAGGCGATGGCCGCTTGGCGGGGCACCTTCGGGCGCAGGATGAAGAACGCCTCCTGCTCGATGCTCTGACCGTTTTCGCCGGTGACCTTGAAGGTGACGATATAGCCGCCGCTCTTCCAGGTCGCGGGGATGGCGATGCTGTGGGCGACCGGCCAACCGGGTCCGACCCGGTAGGCATCCTTCGGGGTGGGGTGGAGCTTACCGGTCAGCCTCTTCTTCTCCAGCACCACCTCCTCGGCGGCGCCATCGCGGGTCACAGTCAGGTCATAACGATCGGCGGTGGTGCTGACATGGAGATTGACGGTATCGCCCGGGGCATAGGATGTGGCATCGGTATAACCCCAGACCTCCAGCTTCGATCGGCCCTCCGACGGAAACTCGAACCAGGAGTAATGGGTATTGTTGGCCCATTGGCCGCGAAACTCCGCGTGCTCCATGGCGCTGTCGGCCTTAATGAAAACATCGGCCGAGGCATTCGGGAGCCAGGCGGCGCCGGCGAGCAGACCCAGCAGCGGGGAGGCGGTAAGCAATCGTTTCAGCATCTGCGTTAGAAGAGATAAGAACTTGCTTTTCAGCATTCCGTTTCCCCCGTCTCTTAAATTGTGCCAGGTGATTTCAGGCGCCACAAGATATAGACGCCTCGTTGGATCCGTCTACTATCCAAAATTTATAGCACTCTGTCAATCCAGATCTTGCATTTGAGATTTGAAAGTTGAGTAAAAGACGTTTTTTAGGTTGAACAATTAGCTCCGATTATGGTGACTGAGGTTTATCTAACCCGCCATTGATCATTGATAGAGTTGGCCTCTCAGAAAGGTAAGACTCATGATGCCGCTCTAATTTATCGGCGGGCAGAAAATTAGATCGTAATTGATGAGAGGAGCAGTGCCGCGCCATCGAAAAAGATGGCTGTTTTCGTCAATAAATTCATCATGGTGAATCGTCGCGGTATTTCTTCTGAGGAAGATTTTTCCCGAGCAGCACGGCGGCATGAATCAATAGCCGCTTCAGCGAACTCAGCTCGGCCCGTTAGGCAATAACACGGCGGGCCAGTGCCGGTTCGTCGGTGATGATGCCGTCAACCCCCAGCGACATCAGCTTGAACATCGACATCTTGTCATTAACTGTCCATACGAACACTTTTTTACCGGCTTCCTGGCTCGTTCGGATGAATGCTGGTTTGGCCATCGACGCATTAACGGCCAGAAAATCTGTGTCGATAGCGTTCATGTTCCCCAACACTTGGGCGGACAGCAGCCCGATGGTCCAATCCGGCCGTAATTTCCTAACTTTCTGGATCCGTTCATATTTCAACGACATGATTGCGGTATCATTGACCATGTCCATTTCTTCGACAATATCGATGACCCGTTGTTCCAAATGCTGATCATGGCCGTAATATTTGAGTTCGATTACAACTTTGGCCTTTCCTTTGGCTGCTTTAAGTACATCTTTGAGGAGCGGAACCCGTTCGTCACTGAAATCGGAAGAAAACCATGAACCGATATCGATTGCCTGAATCTGAGCCAGTGTACCATCCCAGACTTTAAGATCGTTTTTGGCAAGTTTCATGAAATCACTGTCATGGACAACCACGATATAGCCGTCTCTGCTTTACGATACTCTGGGACTATTTAATGATTATGGAGTTCGTTATTATCAATCCTGAAAGCGCTGCCAATTTGATAGGTCTCATAACCCATCAGGTGAAGTTAGCAGAGTAAGCCTAGTGTGGGAAATCCACATGCTGGGTTTGACGAGGCGGAGGCTGGAGACGGGCTTTCGGGAACCGCGCCAGCCTTCGACCCTACCTGAGAGGGGCTGAGGGGGAAGTGCCCTCGGTCTACTCGACTCTATAGCAATTTAGGGCATCATTAAAATATTTGCGGTTACCATATCTATCCTGTAACATACTTGCCAAAGATCACAGTCTCGATTTCCTGCGACATTCTGTATCAATTATCGTTTCTGCTGTACAATTCATACTGAAATCCCCACGCGCTCCAAAGTGGACCAAATTGTATAAATCGTGCCTAAACCGCCACTCTTGGTAATTATCAGATTTTGTAAGCTAATCTAAATATCGCCCCCCTATTCCCTCATTGGATATACGCCGTCAACCGCCGAAATCGATCCCATGAAATGACGGGACCAAAGAATCTGAGGCGCTAAGCCTGGATATTATGGTCGAAAAAGTTGACAGGTCCGAAGGGTGAGGATTTGGGTCGCATTATTCCATAACAAGATTTGGGCATTTTGAAAAAATTATAGCCCCCTAAACTACTGTAATAATATTATATTTAGTTAAAGACTATCTTGCAATTCCCCATTGAACATCTCGATCAAAACGTAGCCCAAACCCCTCTAAATCTATTTCCAGTCTGAATGTATCTAATCGAATGAAAATTTGAGTCTCTTACGGGCCGTGCATGTAAACTTTTCCAACAAAATCCCGATATATAATTTGATATTCGTTCAATTTTAAGGAGGTAAAGTCATGGATAGAGAATGTGAATACTGCGGCGCACTTTATCACCCGGTCGGAGGAGTTGATGATTCAATTATAGAAGCGCCCTATTGTGAATGTGATTTGGAAAAGAAGCTGGAAAAAATCAACAACCCATCTGTCAAACCTTATAAAAATCACTGTTGGAATTGTAAATCAAAGATCGACAGTCGAGTGTGCGAGAAAGATACTGTGCAAGGTCATGGATTTATTTGTAAAAAATGTGGGCAGTCACTCAGAAACCTAAAATAATCAATGTTTATGAGATTCAAA
>JAJDOH010000145.1 GCA_022340265.1 Deltaproteobacteria bacterium
CTAGCAGCACACGCTTTTAAACACCGGAAACCAGAAAACTCACAACCGAAAACGGAGGCTTTATGAGAAGGATAATATGCACGATGATCGCCCTGCTGGGGTTGGGGTATTTCTCGAGTACCGTTGGAACTGCTTCCGCTGGCAAAAAACCTCAATATCTGATCAAATTCGCCACGGTGGCCCCTGAAGGCAGCACATGGGTCAAACAAATCCGACAGGTTGACAAAACGCTTCGGGAGAAAAGCGGCGGCCGACTGGGACTCCGTATTTATGCCGGCGGTATCGCCGGAGACGAATTGGATGTTCTTAAAAAGATGCGGATCGGACAGCTTCAATGCGCCGCTTTTTCGGGGGTCGGTTTTGGAAAAATTCTGCCCATGGTTCGTGTGCTCGACCTCCCCTATCTTTTCAGGAACGACCAGGAGGTGGATAAGGTTCACAAAGCACTTTTCAATTTCTTTTCAGAACAGTTCCAAAAAAAAGGCTTTGCCCTTCTGGCCTGGACCGAGGTTGGGAATGTCAATATTTTTTCCAAAAAAGCCATCCACAGCCTGAACGACCTTGCCGGCCTTAAGATATGGGCCTGGGCGGGTGATCCCATCGCAAAAGAAACCTTCATCACCATGGGGGTCAACCCTATCCCCTTAGCGGTTACGGAAGTCAATACGGCGCTCAACACGGGCATGATCGACACGGTTTATGCGCCGCCGCTGGGCGCACTGGCCCTTCAATGGCATACCGGACTTTCATACATGATGGGTCTGCCGCTGGTGCATTCCACCGGCGCCATATTGATTTCCTCAGGATATTACAAAAAGCTGCCCGAAGATTTGGCGGTCCTGCTTCAAAAAACCATGGTAAAAGCCATGGCGGAACTCACTCAAACCCTGCGGCAACAAAGAGAGGAAGCCATCAAAGTGATTCAGGACAGCGGTATCACCGTCATTCCGATCCCTTCAGAGGAAGCCCGTAAACCGTTTTACCGCATTCACGAAAAAGTCGCTCAAAAACTGGCCGGCAACATTTATCCTGAAGAACTCCTTTTAAAAGTGTATAAAATTCTCGACAGACCCAATTCCTGAAAGGTGCTGCCAGGGACATTCCATGGAAACGTTCGACCGCATCGACCGAATACTGGCAAAGGTTGAAGGGTGGTTTATCATCGGGTTGCTCTGGGCCATGGTCTTATTGATGTTCGTCCAGGTGGCATTAAGAAGCCTTTATACTTATGGTCATTTCCGTTTGGCCAATGAAATGCTGGGCAGCCTGGACTGGTCGGGTCCGCTGGTTCAGCTGCTGGTCCTTTGGCTGACGTTCCTCGGATCTTCTCTTCTCACCAGGGAAGGGAAACACATTAAAATCGATCTTTTTGGAACAATTCTGCCGCCCAAATGGCTTCCCGCAAGAGAATTTATTCTGGCGCTGGTTTCCCTGGTCATCATCGGCATCATGGTGAAGGTATGCACAAATTATCTGATCATGGAGATGGAATTCGGGGGCAAAAGCCTTTTTTACCTACCTAGCTGGGTGGGACAAATCATCCTGCCGCTCGGGTTTGTGCTCCTTTTTTTCCGGTTTCTGATCAAGGTCATCCATGAGGGGCACCAAATGGTTCGAGGACAAAAAAAATAATGCTTGTTCTCGTAATTTTGCTCATTTTGTGCATCATTTTCGGTTTGCCTCTTTTCCTGGGCATTCTGGCGGCCGCCATGCTGGGGTTTCTGGCCACGGATGTGCCTTTCGGGGCCATTCCCATCGAAATATTCAGATTGGCCAACACGCCCATCCTGCTGGCAATCCCCCTGTTTACCTTTGCCGGCTACCTGCTTGCGCAAGGAGGCACCTCGACCCGCCTGGTCAATTTTTCCAGAGCGCTTTTCGGATGGTTCCCCGGAGGGCTCGGAGTCGTGGCCCTGGTTTCCTGTGCATTTTTCACCGCCATCACCGGGGCCACCGGCATCACCATTATTGCGCTGGGAGGGTTGCTTTTTCCGGCACTCCTCTCGGATCATTACAGTGAAGATTTTTCCCTGGGTCTCATGACCACCTCGGGAAGTCTTGGGCTCCATTTTCCGCCCAGCCTGCCCATCATCCTGTACGGTTTTATTTCCGGCACCAGTATCGAAGAACTTTTTATGGCGGGAATTCTTCCCGGAACCCTGATGGTTGGAATTCTGTGCCTCTTTTCCGTTTACATGGGCCGGAAGTGGCGCATTACCAGACGGGGTTTTTCCGCTCACGCCTTCCGGTCGGCGTTAAGAGGCGCCGCATGGGAACTGCCCATTCCTGTCCTGATTCTGGGGGGCATCTATTCCGGCTTTTGCACCGCCACGGAGGCGGCAGCACTCACGGTGGCTTATGTTTTGTTAATCAAGACCTTGGTATTTCGGGAAATCAGTATTTTAAAAGAACTGCCCGGCATCATGAAGGAAAGCATGCAAATGGTGGGAGGCATCATGATCATTCTGGGAGCGGCGTTGGCCTTCACCAATTATCTGGTGGACGCGCTTATTCCCATGAAAATACTGGCGGTCATGGGAGAACTGGTGGAAACCAGGGTCGGTTTTCTCATGATTCTCAACCTTTTCCTCCTACTGGTGGGCTGCATGATGGACATTTTCAGTGCCATTTTAGTGGTGGTCCCGCTGATCGTCCCTTTGGCGGACCGGTTTGGTGTGGACCCGGTTCACCTGGGTATCATCTTTCTGGCCAATCTGGCCATCGGCTACAACACGCCTCCCGTGGGTCTTAACCTGTTCATTGCCAGTTCCCGATTCGATCAGCCGGTGGTGCGCTTGTACAAGGCGACCCTGCCCTTTCTCTTACTGCTGCTGTTCACACTGCTCCTGATCACCTATTGGCCGGGCTTGAGCCTCTTTCTGCCGCACCTGATGTCATCCTGAAATCAAACAAAGGGAAAATCCAAAATGGAAAGAAACCATTTGAATCCATTTTGGCAAAACAGTATGCTTTTTGTATACACAGTTGAAGGGAGCGTCCTCATCATGAAAGTAAGCGCCATCATACGGAACCTTCTGTTCCTGACGCTCATGAGCTTCTATGCTTCATGCGGTCGCGAGGATATTTTTGATGATCCAGGGGACAGATTCGCGGGCACATATTTGGAAACCCACCCATGTGAAATGTTTACAGGAGAAGTGAATGGGCCCGACCCGGCTTGAAAAGACCATTCAAAAACGACTCTCCCTTCCCGCGGATGCATTTAAAAAGATTCGCAACACCCCAAAATACCAACGCCTTTTTGCCAACGCCATCGAAGCATCACCATATCGTCTGATCGCTTCGGAACTGATGTGAGAGGTCTTTAGAAAAAATTGCGCCAAAGCCGTTGACAGCCCAAAATGGGTGTGCTATCAAACGGTGTGCTTTGAACGGTATCCAGAATGTCTGCTTAGATTGAGGGAGCGTTTTATTGTTCACTAAAAAGTTTACCATATTCCTGGTTCCCGAAGGAACAGACAACGTACGACAATTCAGACTTCCACGCATAATCCCAATTCTTGCTATTCTAATATTAGCCGGGTTTTCTTTCCTGGGCTTCAGGCTCGTAAAAGATTATCTCTCCCTTAAAGCAAAAGTTCCGCGCATGACCCTGCTGGAGAAGGAAAACACGCTCCAGCGGAAACAGCTGCTCCTGATGGCCAGTCGCATTGACACCGTCTCCTCAGACATGGTTGAACTTGACAAACAGGAAAAGGACCTGAAAGCCCTTGCGGATCGGGTCGGCACGGAAGACATGCAAAAGTTCAGGGGCATGGGTGGTTCAGATGCTCCGCTGCTGGACTCAAAGGAACACCTAAAAAAGACTGGCCGAATACTGGTCCGCGCCATGCACCAGTCACTGGATGACCTTGAAAGCGCCATCGAAATACGCAGGGAAAAGAATACCGACCTGGAAGAATTCCTTGACGAGCAGAAAATGCTTCTGGCCTCAACGCCATCCATATGGCCCACCCGAGGATGGTTGAGTTCGCGTTTTGGTTACCGCGCCAGCCCGTTCTCCGATAACCGGGAGTTTCATAGGGGCATCGACATTTCCGCCAGAAGCGGCTCTCCGGTTCTCTCACCGGCCAACGGCCTCGTGATTTTCAATGGGTGGCAAAGCGGTTATGGAAGGGTTATTGTATTGAAACATGCCAGAGGGTTTAAGACAAAATACGCTCATCTGAGGAAATCTCTGGTCAAAAAAGGCCAATATGTCAAAAAAGGAACAAAAATCGGATTGGTCGGCAAAACAGGCCGGACGACCGGTCCCCACCTTCACTACGAAGTCCACCTAAACAACGCACCCGTAAATCCGCTCCGATATATGCTTAATTGATTTTTGGCATCTTCGTCGTCTATTTGACATCCCTTGTCCCGTACGATGCATAAGCCCTTGATTTTTGCGCCACAAAGTTTTTTAATGCGGCCTGATATCACCAATACCTCACAAATCCTGTTATTTTAGGTAAAACATCATGTTTGGAAAAGTTATTAAAGGCATTTTCGGCAGCCAAAACGAACGTACCCTCAAAAAAATGGCACCCCTGGTCGAACAGATCAACCAGTTGGAGCCTGATTTTCAAAGCCTGTCGGATGAAGAACTGCGGTCAAAGACCGCTGAATTCAAAAAGAGGCTTCAAGAGGGAGAAACCCTGGAGGATATTTTGCCCGAGGCTTTTGCCACAGTCAGAGAAACCTCGGTCAGGACCCTGGGTATGCGGCATTTCGACGTTCAACTTATCGGCGGGATCGTCCTTCATGAGGGAAAGATCGCTGAAATGAAAACCGGCGAGGGTAAAACCCTGGCCGCCACCCTGCCGCTCTACCTCAACGCACTGGAAGGCCGGGGCGCCCATCTGGTGACCGTCAATGACTATCTGGCCAAGCGGGACGCGGAATGGATGGGAACCATTTACCAGGCACTGGGTCTTAGCGTGGGCGTCATCGTGCACGGCATGGACGATGGAGAGCGTAAAGCGGCCTACAACTGTGACATCACATACGGCACCAACAATGAATTCGGATTTGATTATCTTCGCGATAACATGAAGTTTGAAGTGAACGACCTGGTACAGAGGGAATTTCGTTATGCCATCGTGGATGAAGTGGACAGCATTCTCATCGATGAAGCGCGAACCCCGCTGATCATCAGCGGCCCCATGGAGCACAGCGAAAACAGGATATTTGAAGAGGTCAAGCCCCTGGTCATCCAGCTCAGGCAGAAACAGGACACCATCATTCGTTCTCTTTTAAAGGATGTGCGCAAGCTGCTGGACAGCGATCAATTGGATGAGAACACTATTGAGGCGCTGCTTAAAATCAAAAGGGGCGACCCCAAAAATCCGGTTTATCTGGACATCGTGGCCCAGAATCAGGCGTTAAAAAAGCAGATCGATCGGACGGAAAGCATGCTGCGCTCCCAAAAAATTCTCCCGGAACTGGACCAGGACCTGTACTGCACCATCGATGAACAGAGCAACGCCGTGGAACTCACCGAAAAGGGGATTGATCTTCTGTCAAACACCAGTTCCAACGATTTCATGCTCCCCGACCTGGACGATGAAAGCCACAATATCCGCCAGAATGAAAATTTGAGCGATGCGGAAAAGGCACAAAAGCTCAGGGATATTGAAGAAAGATACATGCGGACATCCGAACTGATTCATGCCACCCAGCAATTGGTCAAAGCCTTCTGGCTCTTTGAAAAGGATGTCCATTACGTTATCAAAGACAACCAGATTGTTATCGTGGACGAATTCACGGGCCGTATGATGCCGGGGCGACGCTGGAGCGACGGTCTCCATCAGGCGGTGGAAGCCAAAGAAGGGGTCAAAGTTGCCGGGGAAAACCAGACGCTGGCCACGGTGACCTTTCAGAATTACTTCCGCATGTATGAAAAACTGGCCGGCATGACCGGTACGGCGGACACGGAAGCGGCTGAATTCAACAATATCTACAAGCTGCAAGTGGTGGTCATTCCCACCAACAAGAAAATGGCACGCATCAATTTCCCGGATGTCATTTACAAAACCGAAAGGGAAAAATTCAAAGCCGCCGTCGACGAAATCAAGGAACTCTACGACAAGGGTCAACCGGTTCTGGTGGGGACCATTTCCATTGAAAGGTCCGAGATGTTGAGCAAGATGCTGAAGCGGGCCGGTGTACCTCATTCCGTGCTCAATGCCAAACACCACCAGAAAGAAGCGGAAATCGTGGCCAACGCGGGACAGCCCAAAACCGTTACGATTTCCACCAACATGGCCGGGAGAGGCACGGATATTGTGCTGGGCGAGGGGGTCCGGGAATTGGGCGGGCTCCATATTCTGGGGACCGAACGGCATGAAAGCCGCCGGGTGGACAACCAGCTGCGGGGGCGTTCCGGCCGCCAGGGTGATCCCGGGACTGCCCGGTTTTATCTCTCCCTGGAGGATGATTTGTTGAGAATCTTCGGTTCCGACCGAATTTCCTCTATCATGGGGCGAATGGGCATGGAGGAAGGAGAACCCATTGAGCACAGCCTGATTTCCCGGGGCATCGAAAATGCCCAGAAAAAGGTGGAAGCCCGCAACTTTGACATCCGGAAACACCTTCTGGACTATGATGATGTCATGAACAAACATCGGGAAATCATCTACTCCCTGAGAAAAGACATCCTCGAAGGGAAAGACTTTCATGAGATCATACAAGACATGATCGATCAGAAAATAGAAGCACTGGTTGAACAGTGGATTGATCCCAAAGCCTACCCTGAAGACTGGAATATAAAGGAGTTAAACGACAGCATTTCCTGGCTGTTCGGCTTTCCATCGGGTATCGGACGCGAAGAAATGGGCGAAGAGGCCTTTGACGCGCTTAAAATAGAAGACCTACCGGAGATGATCAAAGAGCGCGTACTGTCCGAATACCGTGAAAG
>JAJDOH010000185.1 GCA_022340265.1 Deltaproteobacteria bacterium
TTGGGTTCCCCAAGCCGATGACCTTAGGCCGCCGAACATAGAATACCAAGGAACCGGAATACCAGACCCCAACAGTGAACTGTAATGGAACAACACGATCCCAAAACTATTTTGACTACTGCTGGTGGGTGGTAAAAATGATTGGCGCAATTGCCGGCCATATAATTGAGTCAATCTATGAGCGCAGGCCCACTAAGAACGAAGATTACTCTAACTTGTTTTTGACATGTAAAGAAATTTCAGATATTTTTAAAAAATCACAAGCTGTTTCGCTGTCCACAATCTTAATTCAGAGCCACGCTATGACGCTTATTCCTTGAAACTGAGCCGAAGTGAAGCCGTAGACTTTCATCAAGGCGGCTTTTTTTAGTTGTCTTTATGAAACGGGAGGAGAAGATGAAAGCGGAAAGGATATTTTGCTTGAATACGGTAGCGGTATTGGTTTTTGTTTCGTTATTCTCTGTGGGTTGCGACAGCGATTCTTCAACATCGGTCGAATGTCCTCTTGCCGCGCCCTATTGCGGTGGAGACTTTCCTTTGAATACCCAAAACACGACGGAATACGGGCCGCCCTGGGCCAACGTGATCACGCAGTTTTGGCCCTGTTACGGCCCTTACGCCCTTTGCTATTATGCGGATTGCACACCGGGCGTCGACGGAACCGTTACAGACTGTCCCTGCGAATCACTGTTCGGTCTGAACTTTGTAGAGGAGAGTTCGATTCTGAATCGGGCCGTCTATGAGGAAACTGTCCGGGTCTGCATCAACGACCCGGAACGGTGCTCCCTCCCCAACGGTGCCCCGGTATGTGCGGCCATTAATAGCGCAGCGTTTTATCAGACGGTGCCGGATGTGGCGGGCGTCTCCGATTTCAGTTTTTTTGGTTTTAGCGCCAGCGCTGCAATCGGCACCGACTGCACCGACAGCCCCGGGATCTACTCGGGTTGTATGACCACCGCCTGTTACGATAATGGTGACGGCAGCTATAACTGTATATGTCCGACTTTTGATGGACCTTTCCAGGTAGGTCAGGAAGGAGTGCCCTGTGACATCCAGCCCATGACGTACTCGGCAGCCTACAATCCGGATCCGGGCGGTGGCGGGATACCAACCCCACCTTCCGGGATCAACTGTTTCCCGGACGCAGGCGCCAATGCCGACAACCCCATAGCGTGCCCGCTCTACAGCAGCGACACCGTGCTTCCACCGGACAGTGGTGTAGACTGCAGTCTGGTGTGTGAGCAGTATAACCAGTGTATGAACTCGTCCGAAGTGCAACTGGGATATACATGCGATGCATCGATCTGCACCACCGAGAAAAAGGAGATTTTTATCCCCGCCTGCATGGGACTTCAAGATTGTGACATCTCTGAAGTTATGAAGGCGGAGTTTGCTGCGGGTTGCAGTTGCTGTGCGAGCCAACTTTGCGGTTGCGAACCCAACGATGTCACCAATGAAGAAATCTGGCTGTTGAATATGGCCCAGCTTGACAACGGTGACGTTCCGCAGTGTTCCATTAACGATACACTTTGCGGCACCGCTCCAGGGATATGAATAGATACGCTCACGGTTTATAGGGTTTTTAGTTCTTTCGCTTCAACTTGGGAGATGCTCTGAAATGGCGTGATGCACTCTGTCCATCAACTTCTGAGTGTCTTTTTTGCGGTAATCTGAAAGAGAAATGGGGTCACCGATATGGAGGTCATAGGATCCTTTATTAATACGCAGGCTCCCTTTTGCGGCGATGCGATGGCTTCCATTGATGACCACCGGCACGATTTCACAGCCGGATTTTAAGGCCAGGTTGAAGCCGCCCCGTTTAAAAGACTGCAGGCGGCCGTCCGGGCTTCGGGTGCCTTCGGGAAAAATGAGTACCGAAGCGCCGTCTCTGATGCGTTTTGCCGCAAGGGCAATGCTTTTGACTGCCTTCCTGGGATCTTTTCTTTCGATCCCGATATAACCGGCACGTTTCATGGCAGGTCCCAGCGGGGGAATTTTCATGAGTTCCTGTTTCAGGATGAATTTGAAATCCACCGGAAGAAAAGCCAGCAGTGTCCAGATGTCGAAAAAGCTCTGATGATTGCACATATAGATACGGGGAATCTCCGGATTAACTTTCTCTCCCCCGTAAACCGTTACATGAATGCCGCAAACGCGCAGTATGATTTTGGCCCATGGTACGGCGCATTTGAAGTGGACAGCGCTGGCGGAACCGCCGCAGGCTGCAATGGCCAGACCCCAAAAACACATGAGGATAGAAAAAATACCGATAAACGCGTCTAATGCAACATATCGTAACATGGCAATTATTCCCATAAGAGTGTGTCGATGGTCATGAACCAATCTCCGATTACGGCCTTAAATGTTGCGTTTAAAATACCATGCTTATCAGCGCCCGTCAAACCGGCTGTTTTAACGGCAATTCAATCTTCAAAACGACGTCTTCCCCTTCCCTAACAACGTCCACCTTTCCACTGTGCCGATGAATGACGATTCTCGCCAGGGGTAAATCGTGAATCGTGGTTTCAGCGTTTCCGGTAAAGCGGGGATAAAAGAACTGACTCAGGTCTTCATTGGCCAGACCTTTCGCGTTATGTCGAATGGTGATCATTACATTTGCGGTTTCGCTGTCAGTTGAAAGAAAGAGCTTTTCTCCTTCCGGCATGTTGATGATTTCATTTTTTAAAATGCAATCGAGTGCCTGTTTCAGAAGGACTTCGTCCCCCTGAATGCTTGGATTGGAAGGGGATAGTGCGGTTACAAGCCGGATCCTCTTTTCGGTCACCCGGCCTTCCTCTTCATTCAAGGAGGATTGGATAATTTCATTAAGATTCACCGTAACCAGGTTGAGGGTAAAGGGCTTTATGGAGGATAGAATGCTTTTGAGGATATCTTCCAGCCGGGCCACTTCGTCCATAATGATCTTTGCGAGCATTTGCTGCCGTTCATTTTCTGAAAGGGCGTCTTTCAATCGACGGGCAAACCCGCCCACGGTAGCCAACGGATTTCTCATTTCGTGAGCAAATCGTGCGGAGATCTCTCCCAAAAGGCGAATTTCTTCGGTACGCAGGGCTTTTTCCTGAAGATTCTTCAATTCGGTAATATCCACCATGATCCCCTCGAACCAGCGGAGGTTTCCTGCGTCATCCCAGAAGGGGATGGCCTGATCCATAAACACATGTCTCTGCCCCTGTTTGTCCATGACGACTCTTTCCCTGCGGAATCCTAAAGGATCATTTTTCAAGATATCCATGATCCCTTTGCTCTGGGTTTCGTCGTATCCCCAGACTTTTTCCTGCCAGAAGAAGCGATTCCCAAGCATATCCTCAGGATCAAAACCCAATGTGTCGATGAGATAGGGGTTTATAAACTCAATGGTGCCATCACTCAAAATCCGATAGACGCCAACGGGTAGGTTATCAACCAGGGTCCGGTATTTTTCTTCCGACGAAACCAGGTCTGTGGTCCTTTCCTGCACCCGTCGTTCAAGGGTTCGGGCATATTCCTCAATCTGGAGGCGACGTTCTTTCAGAGAATTGAGCATGGTGTTGAGGGAACGGCCCAGCACACCGATTTCGTCATTGGATCTGGGTTTGAGGCGGGTTTCCCGCTTTCCCTGAGCGATTTCCTGTGCGGCGGCGACAATTTCCTTGATGGGGCGTATAAAAAGGATGGCGACAATCCACACCAGAAAAAAGGAAACACAGATGCCCACCAAAGCGACCACCACCATCAGGGTCTTTGTTTGTGACAATCGGTGGATAATAGCCGAACGATTGACCTCAATTTCCACAAGGGCGACCACATCGCCACGGTAGTCCCGTAGCGGTCCTGCCAGCAACGCAATATGAGGAAAGCGGGGGGGGGCAATAAAAATTTGGCTCTTTTCAAATGAACCGGAAACCAATGATTCCGAAGGAGAGAATCTCTTTTGGGAGGTTTTAGTGGATGCCAGAAGGGTGTAGGTATGTGGACCTTTTTTTTCGTAAACGGAGAAATCAGGTCCCCAGCGTTCTGTCAGTTTCTCTAGAAAAGAACGGCCAAAGGGGTACCCGATTTCCAGACTCCCTGCCAGCTCCTTGTCCCTGATAACGGGTGCAACCCCGCGAATGCCCAGACCCGTCAATCCCCACTCCAGGCTTTTCGTACCCCGCCCGGTTTTAAGGACGTCCATAATGCTTGTCCGGTAGGCGATCATTTCACCTGACTGATCCGGCTGGTGAACCCGCAGAAAAGATTTTCCCGGCAAGACGTGAAAGTGCAGCTGCCTGACGCCGAAATCCTTCTTCAATTTCTCAAACAGCGGCTGGGTATAATCCAGAAGCCCGCTACGATTTCGTTTCCGCAACAAATCCTCAATGATGGGATCTTCAGCAATAACGGTTGCCATGGCAAGGGCCTGTTCGGCTTTCATGCGGACCGATGCCTGAAAGATCTCATAATAGCGAAGAAGTTCTTTTTTTTCCTCTTCCTTGATGATTTCCTGCTGGGAACTGAGGCCGATAAGCACAAGAGACGTTGTTCCCACGAAAGAAAAAAAGAGGTAGGGAATCAACAGTTTCCATTTCAGGCTGATAATCCGAAAACGGTCTATGAAATCAGAAAACATGGCGTTCAATCATTCTTTTGGTAATGGCATATGGTTCATATCTCTAAGGATCCTTTTCTGGCGTTTCAGTACCCATGTATTCGGTGCCGCAGGGGACCAGCGATGGGGGCTGGGCAGTACGGCGGCCAGTAGCGCTGCCTGTTCCCTGGAAAGGTGCCCGGCGGAAACATGAAAGTAGGTCCTGGCGGCAGCCTCAACGCCCCTGGTTCCTTTTCCCCAGTCCACCGTGTTCAGATAAGTTTCCAGAATTCTCTTTTTTGAAAGAAAAATTTCAAGCAAAACCGTGTAGTATGCTTCAAGCCCTTTCCTGATCCAGGTTCTGGCCGGCCAAAGGAAAACAGTCCTGGCTACCTGCATGGTGAGGGTGCTGGCCCCCCTAAACCCTTTTCCCGTGGCCATATCTTTCAGTGCATCGTTAAGCTCGATAAAATCAAAACCGTTGTGGGTCAGGAACCGCTGATCTTCCGCTGCAAGGACCGCCCGTTTGATATGGGGTGATATCTCTCTGTAAGCCCGCCATTTCACGGACAGTTTTGGCGTTTGTGATCGAAATAGCATGATCGCGGATCTGATGGGTGTCATCAGAAAAAAGGGGGGATCAATATATCGCAGGGCAAAAACCTGCAGGATGCTGATAAAAAACAGCATCACCAGCAAACCGCATCCCCACTTTATGATCCGATAAAACCCTTTATTCCTTTTCTTTACGGCTGCTTTATTTTTGCCTGCCTTTTTACCGCTTCCCATGCCCCATTCATTTGACTGGCGGTCGCTTTTTCAAGAGAAATCCCCGCCTGGTTCAAATGTTTTTCCATTCGTTCAAAACGTTTCAGGAATTTTCGGTTTGCCGATCTCAACAGATCCTCTGCGTTCATGCCCCAGTGTCTTGACAGATTGACGAGACTGAAAAAAAGGTCCCCCATTTCCTCTTTTACCGCTTGGTCATCATCGACGGCGATAGCGCAACTCAGCTCTTCCACTTCTTCAAGGACCTTTTTCCAGATTTCCTGACGGCCGGTCCAGTCGAAACCGGTTTTGGCCGCCCTTTCGCTTAACCGATGCGCCCTCAGGAGCGCCGGCAAGCCATTTGGCACATGGTTAAGGGAATCGGAAACGGGTTCCTTTGCATTTGCCTCTTCCCGTTTGATTCTGGCCCAGTTGGCAGCGACCTGGTCGACCGATGAAACCTTTGTGTCCGAAAAAACATGGGGGTGACGGCGGACCATTTTCGCGGTTATTTTTTTCACCACCTCAACAAAATCAAATTCTCCGTTTTCCTCTGCGAGAGCCGCCAGAAAAATAATTTGAAACAACAGATCTCCCAGTTCTCCACAGGTTTCCTCGGAAGAGGCGTTTTCAATGGCGTCCAATACTTCGTATGCCTCTTCAATCAGATAGACTTTAATGGAGTGATTGTCCTGTTTGGCATCCCATGGGCAACCGTTCGGCCCGCGAAGCCGTCTGACCAGTGACAAAAGATCACCCATGGCCCTGCCCAGTCTGTTCGTGTCAATTTCTTTCATGGAACGTTCAAATTTTACCCTTAAAGATCTCTTGAAGATCTTTCTTCTGTTTATCAAAGGATTTCTTGATTTTTTCGTGAGAATCCGCGGGTATGAGATCAATCACGGCCTGATAGGTACGAACGATAATAGGCGCCAGTCGTGATTGTTTCACAAGGGTCGAATCCCGCGGCGCGACAAAGGTCACCAGCACAATCATTAAATAGCTGAGGACAATTCCCTTCAGCAACGCCAGGCCGGCCCCTAGAATTCTATCAACCCATCCCAGAAACAGTTTTTGAAACAGTTTTTTGAATAACCACCCCAGCAAATTGCACAATACGAGGACGACCAGAAAGATCAGAGCGAAAGCGATGATGGGCAGGTACTTTCCCGGTGGAATGAAGCTTTTCAGAAAATGGGCCACTTGAGGATAGTACAGATTCCCCAGCCAAATGCCCAGCACAACTCCGGCTAACGATCCGATTTCTCGAACGATTCCCCTGAAAACACCTCGAATGAGGAAGAAAATGACGGCCGCTATAATGATGATGTCGAGGATGTTCATGACGATTTTTGACCGCCAAAGGGTTGATGCTCTATCCTTAGCAAGTCATTGACGGTTTTAACGGGGTTAAAGGTCATCGCCGGTACTTCGACGAACAGCGTAATCCAATGGGCCATGGACCCGTTCCAGAGGCCCGGATGTTCCAGGGCTTTGAGTTCTCTTCCGTCTTTGCTTTTCTTGGAAATAAAGACCGTGTCCGGGTCCACGTATTTCCGCAAATCAAACGGGTTTCCCTGCCAGTCTCGTACGCCACACACCAGGTCCACCGGGTTGAAATGGGTCGCACCGGACAGTATGGCCTGTTGTGCCGGGTCGTCCGGATCGATTTGTGCCGTCTCGACAATTTGGCGTGATTGTTCGCCGAATTTGTTTTCAACCCAGAAAGGGCCACCGCCCGGTTCCCCCGTATTTCTGACCATGCCACAGACACGAACGGGGCGGTTGAGCCGGTCCATGATCCAGTTTTTTTTCACTTGGGGCGCTGCTTTTTTCACGGCGGAAGGCATGGCTACCAGGAGATCCCCTTTTATAAAAGCCGCCGCTTCCGCCAGAAGACCGGTATTGGTTGGTTCAGCGGTCAGCTCTTTCATATAGCGGGCGATCCGGCTCTGAACGGAAATCAGATAGCCGCCTGCAATCTTCTTCCAGGTGTAAGTTTCACCTTTAAGATGATCAGGGACAACATTATCGATATTCTTAATGAAGACAATGTCCCCTTGAAGATCGTTCAGGTTTTCAAGCAGGGCTCCGTGTCCCCCGGGCCGAAACAGCAAGCGGCCGTCTGACAAGCGAAAAGGCCTGTTTTCCAGGTCAACGGCAAGGGTGTCGGTTGATGGTTTCTGAAGCGAAAAACCCACCTCATAGGTGATGGAAAATTGTTTTTCAAAGTTGGGACCCGCTTTCCTCAGGCAGTCCTGAAACCGCCCAAGATGTTCAGGGGAAACCGTAAAATGCAGAAAACAGCGGCTCGCGGCATCCCGGGCGTATGAAGCGGCTTCCACCAAGTGCTCTTCAAAGGGGGTGCGGTTCTTTTCAGGGTAGGCATGAAACAAAAGAAGCCCTTTTGGCAAGCCCGCATAGCCCATGCCGTCTTCCGTTAACAGCAATCGGATAATGTCTCTGAAAAAGCCCTTTTGTAGCAATTCTTCCATGAACAGACCCTGTTTAGAGAGCGTCCGCCATAGTTCCTGAAAAAATGCAAATTTGGTGATGCCTTCCATGAAAATCAGAAGCTGCCGTGCCGAAGTTTCACCGGAAATGGCATCCCGGGCCACTTTGTTTTGTTTGATCTCACCGGGATGGTTAAGATAACCCAACAGAACTTTAAACATTCGGGAAGCCGCTCCTGACGCCGGAACAAATTTGATAAATGAACGGTTCTTTTTCTCTTTCTCATAAAGTGCCGCCAGGGATTCCTGGGCTTTGGTGTCAAATACAGCAATCCCGTTTCCGGGAACACAGGACCCGGAAAGCTTTAGATATGGGTTGGCGGTTTTAAATATGGCCAGTTGCCTTTCAGTCTCCTTCAGGGAGATGCCGTGTGCTTCCATCTGTTCTAAATCTTTGTTGTTAAACAGATGTTCGCTCATATTTTTTGCTCCTCAATATTCATTTAGCCATTATAGAAACAGCGCCATAAAGATTGTATGATTTTCAGTGTGTTGGTCAAATTTGATTCCTGATTCTGGCTTTTTCAGGAAAGATCAAAAGGCGATCACCCATACCAAAATGCTGTCGAATGCTTCTGAATGTCAACAAAAAAATCAAGGCACCGACCCCGAAAGAAGCTTAAACAACAGGCTCTTTTAGAAAAACGATTTACAGTTTTCTATGGAATTTGGGAAAATTATAATTATAATGATAAAATTGTGTTTTAGAAGCCCTCCCTGTTCGCAAATAAAACACTACCGTTCAGAGGGTTTCTCCAAATGACTGACAGTCTTTTCATGGAGGTGACAGACGATTGAACCCATTCTATAAAAATCTCGCCCTTTGGCTCGTCATCAGTTTAATGATGGTCATGTTGTTTCAGATGTTCAAACATCCTGACAGGGGCAAAGTCAATATCAGTTACAGCGATTTTCTGAACATGGTTGACAATGGTGGTGTGAACCAGGTGACCATACAGGGGGAAAATATCACCGGGATGTCAGGCCAGGGGCCGTTTAAAACATATGCGCCCAAAGATCCCGAACTGATCGGTTTACTCAGGAGCAAAGGTGTGGCCATAACTGCCAAACCCATGGAAGAATCCCCCTGGTTCCAAGTGTTTCTATCCTGGGTTCCCATGCTCTTGCTGATCGGGGTCTGGATATTCTTCATGAGACAGATGCAGGCCGGCGGCGGAAAAGCCCTTTCCTTTGGCAAGAGCAGAGCCAGGCTCATGAGCGACGCACAGGATAAGGTCACTTTCGAAGATGTTGCAGGCATTGACGAAGCCAAGGAAGAACTGGGAGAGATTGTGGACTTTCTCAGTGATCCCAAGAAGTTTACCCGATTGGGAGGGCGTATCCCGAAAGGTGTTCTGCTGGTAGGATCCCCGGGAACCGGAAAGACCCTTCTGGCCAGGGCCATTGCCGGTGAAGCAGGTGTTCCCTTTTTTACCATCAGCGGGTCTGATTTTGTGGAAATGTTCGTGGGTGTGGGCGCTTCCCGGGTCAGAGACCTTTTCAACCAGGGTAAAAAGAATGCACCGTGCATTATTTTTATCGATGAAATTGATGCTGTTGGAAGGCATCGGGGTGCGGGTTTGGGTGGGGGCCATGATGAGCGTGAACAAACCCTGAACCAACTTCTGGTTGAAATGGATGGTTTTGAGTCCAATGAAGGCGTTATTCTCATTTCGGCTACAAACCGGCCTGATGTCCTGGATCCGGCCCTTTTGAGACCCGGTCGTTTTGACCGACAGGTGGTGGTGCCGGTTCCGGACCTAAAAGGTCGGGAAGGTATTTTGAAAGTCCACTTGAGGAAAAAACTGGTTGCCGAAAACCTGGATACGTCCGTTCTGGCCAGAGGAACCCCGGGTTTTACCGGTGCGGACATTGAAAACATGGTCAATGAAGCAGCTCTCATGGCGGCAAGGCGCGGAAAGGAAAAAATCGAGCTGGAGGATTTTGAAGATGCCAAAGACAAAGTCCTCATGGGAACTGAACGAAAAAGCATGATTATCAGTGAGGAAGAAAAGAAAATCACTGCCTATCATGAGTCCGGGCACACCCTGGTGGCAAGGCTTTTGCCGGGTACGGACCCCATTCATAAAGTGACCATTATTCCAAGGGGTAGAGCACTGGGTTTGACACAGCAGCTTCCCATAGATGAAAAACATACCTACCCGAAAGAACACCTCCTGAACAATATCGCCATTTTGATGGGAGGCCGGGCTGCTGAAAAAATTGTTCTGGGCACGGAAACAACGGGCGCGGGTAACGATATTGAACGGGCTTCGGAAATGGCCCGTAAAATGGTATGCGATTTCGGTATGAGCGAAGAGTTGGGACCCCTGAGTTTCGGTAAAAAGGATGAACAGATATTTTTGGGCAGAGAGCTTTCACAACACCGGGATTACGGTGAAGATACCGCCAAGAGAATCGATAAGGAAGTGAGGCGGATCGTGATGGAGGCCTATGACAAAACCCGTGGGCTCATCAATGACAACCTGGATACCATGCACAATATGGCCTATGCCCTGCTGGAAAAGGAAACCTTAAACGGTCATGATATTGATGAAATCATGGCCGGCGACAAAAAATGGAAACGCAAAGATACCCCATCCGAAAGAAAAGCCAAAACCGGGGAGACGTCAACGGATGCTCCAACGGATGTTCCAACGGATGATGAGGCTTAGCACTTTAACAGGTCCGTGGATTCTGTGGATTTTTCTTTGAAATGGCATGAGCACCGGCTGGATCTGGGGGCTAGAACTCATTTGATGGGTGTTTTAAACGTAACTCCCGATTCATTTTCGGATGGTGGCAGGTATTTTTCTGAGGCCAAAGCCGTAGCACGCGGGATCGAAATGGCCCGGGACGGCGCCGACATCATCGATATCGGCGGCGAATCGACCCGTCCCTACTCCGACCGGCTCTCGACAGACGAAGAGATGTCGCGGGTTATCCCCGTCATTCGACGGTTGAGTCGGGAAATTCCCATTCCCATCAGCATCGACACCTACAAATCAAAGGTGGCTCGCGAAGCGCTGAATGCCGGGGCTTCCATCATCAACGATATCAGCGCGCTGCGCCTTGACCCCCGTATGGCTGAAGTGGCTGCGGAAGCCGGTGTTCCCGTGATACTGATGCACATGCAGGGAACCCCGGATAACATGCAGCTCAATCCCCGATACGATGATTTGCTCAATGAAATCATCGATTTTTTCAAAGATGCCGTGAAACGCTGCAAATTGGCCGGCATAAAAGAACATAGGATCATTCTTGATCCGGGGATCGGATTCGGGAAGACATTTGATCACAACCTGAGTGTCATCCATCAACTGAAAAAATTTCAAGTACTTCAAAAACCCCTGCTGGTGGGTCCTTCCAACAAGGCCTTTATCGGAAAAATTCTGGGCAGAAAAGCTCACGAAAGAGACACGGGCACAATGGCCGCGGTGGCCGCCTGTGTGATGAACGGTGCTCATGTGGTGAGGGTGCACAACGTAAAGCTGTCTGTGGAAACCATCAAAGTAATTGACGCCATTCGAAGAGAGCGTGTAAATGAGACGGTCCTTGGGTGAAGGTGATATGATATGCTTTTCTGTATTGACATCGGTAACACGAACATTGTTCTGGGCGTAACCCGGGGGAATGAAATTCTTCATCATTGGCGAATTCGCACTGAAAAGGAGATCACTGCGGATGAACTGGGGATTTTGGTGGGGAATTTTTTCCAGTGGGAAGGGCTCGGCTTTCGGGATATCAAAAATACCATCGTATCCTGTGTGGTTCCCCCGTTGCTGAACACGGTTGAGGATTTCTCTCGCAGGTACTTTCATGTGGAACCGGTGGTTGTTGGACCGGGGCTTAAAACCGGTATGCCCATTAAATACGATAACCCCAGGGAGGTGGGCGCCGACAGGATCGTCAACGCTGTAGCTGCCTATGAGAAGTATAAAACGGCCTTGATTGTGGTGGACTTTGGAACCGCCACCACCTTTGACTATATCTCCCGGAAAGGGGATTACATGGGGGGTGCCATTGCGCCGGGAGTCATCATCAGTTGTGAAGCGCTCTTTCAGGAGGCGTCGAAATTGCCGCGAGTGGAAATTTTTTCGAAACCGGCTTCCGTCATTGCCAAAGATACCATCAGCAGCATGAATGCCGGCATTATCTACGGCTACGCGGGTTTGGTGGACGGGATCGTGAACCGCATGAAACAGGAGTCGCGGGAAAATCCCAAAGTTATCGCCACGGGAGGCCTGGCGCCCCTGATATACGAAGTTTCCGAAACAATCGAAGGGGTTGAGGAATTCCTCACCCTGCATGGCCTGATGATTCTTTTTGACAGAAACGCCCGATAAATCCCGCCATGCCGTAAGGCCTTTCGAGGATTTAATACCATGATCAAACCGTCAAGACTTAAACTGGGCGATACTGTGGGCGTTGTATCTCCGGCAGGACCGGTCAGCAGGTCCGATCTGGACGCGGGCCTTCGTTTTCTTGAAAATAAAGGGTTTAAAGTTCATGTGGCCCCCCACGTGTACGATCGGCTGGATTACATGGCGGGCAATGATGAGGATCGCCTTTCGGATCTTGAGGACATGTTTCGGAATCCCGGAATCAAAGCCGTCTTCTGCTCCCGTGGTGGATATGGCAGCCTGAGGTTGCTCGACCGAATGGACTACGATCTGATCGGAAACAATCCGAAGATCATTGTGGGATACAGTGATATTACGGCTCTTCTGGCGGCCATCTTCAAACAAACCGGTCTGGTAACATTCCATGGCCCCATGGTGAAGGGTTTTGCGGAACTTCCCGAAAAGAGATGGCAAGACCTGGTCCGGATGATTTCTTCCGAAAAGCCCATGTCATTCGCCCCCATGGAGGGTTATTCGCTTAACGGCGGAAAGGCAACAGGACCCATTATAGGGGGCAATTTGTCCCTTCTCAGCCGGCTATTGGGAACCCCTTATATGCCGGACCTGGGAGGAAGCATCCTCTTTATTGAAGACAGAGGTGAGGCCCTTTATCGGCTCGATCGAATGTTCACCCATTTGGCGCTTTCGGGGAATCTGAAAGGGATAAAAGGTCTGATTGCCGGCCGGTTTGCCGGCTGTGGAGATGCCGCTTGCGTTAGCAAACTGATAAAAGAACACTTTAAACCCATGAATATTCCCATTGCCGCGGGGTTTCCGCTGGGACACGATCCGGACAACATCACCTTTCCGCTGGGAATACCGGTAACACTGGATACGGATGTCATGAAACTCTCTCTGCTGGAACCAACCGTCATTTGAACCATGCCGGATTTATCCACGAACCCTTTTGCTTCAAAAGTTGGTCAATTGAATTTAGCCCCAGTTTCAGGTCGTCAGGAAAATCCACTGTCCCATCTCAACCGCTGGGTTGACGAAGGGTGCCGGGCCATGAAGGTCGCGGGACTTTCGGGAGCTGCCCGTGCCTACGGTTTCGCCCGGTTTCTGGACCACCTGAAAACCCCCTGCCTTGTCGTTCTGCCGGACAAAAAGAGAGCTGAACGATTCTACCGCGAAGTTCGGTTTTTTATGGGCCTCCAAAACGGAGATTCCGGCGCTGCTGTGCGTCTGCACCGTTTCCCGTCCTATGACATGTCGCCTCTGACAGGTCTCAGTCCTCACACGCAATTGGTTACGGAACGTATCAATGCCCTTTATGCATTGATGACGGAACCGGATCCTGTGGTCATCACATCGCCGGAGGCCCTTTGCTATCGGGTCATGCCCAAAAGTGCACTGTCTGATGCGTTGGAATACCTGGAAGAAGGAGAGGAACTAAATCGGGAAGATCTCATCAAAACCCTTGAAATCAACGGTTATCAAAACACTTCCATGGTGGAGGAAAGAGGCGATTATTCCGTCCGGGGAGGCGTGATTGATGTCTTTTCTCCGCTTTATCCGTTACCGGTGCGCCTTGAGTTCTGGGGAGACCGGCTGGAGTCGATCAGACAGTTTGATCCCATCAGCCAACGATCCGAAGAAAACCTTCCGGAGTTGATTCTGCTGCCCGCCTGCGAAATCATCAAGGGCCCGAAGAACATCGCGCGGGCCAGGTCCATGGGACGGGTTCCTGGCCATCATGGTGCCGACAGCGCTTTTCCCGGTCAGGAAGCATGGTTGAACCATTTCTATGACAGCCCTGATACATTGTTGGGGTTTCTCCCTGAAAAAAGCATGTTGGCCCTGATGGAACCGGGTTTTATAGAACCAAACGGGCGAAAAATCGAAAAAAGGTTTCACCAGGACATCGAAAAATACCGGGAGGAATCCGCGGCAAGGGGGGAGCCTTTTCCCGATATCGATGGACTTTTTGTGCCGTTTACGGAAATCGCATCGCTCGCGGCACCATATCAGAAGATTGAGTTTTTTGAATTGAATCTGGACGCTGACGAACACGCCGAAAACAAATTGGTTTTCGAAGGGCGCTTTGAAATTGAAGATGATCTGGAAATCCGGCTTGCCACCAGGGGAAGGGTTTCCATGGCACCTTTTGCGAACAAAGTAAGCAGATGGCTCACGCAAGGTGCGCAGGTGGTGATGACCTGCGGTACCCGTCAACAGGCCAACCGCTTGGGGGAAATCTTAGGGAATTACGATGTCAAGGTAGACCGGGTGGTGCAAGGATGGCCGGAATTGGGGATGGGTCGTGGGCTCACCATTTGCCTGGACCGCCTGTCGAGGGGCTTTGTCTGGCCGGAATTGGGGCTCTATGTGGTGAGTGAGGACGAAATTTTCGGTACGAGCAGGGCCCTGAAGCGCTCCCGGAAAAAGAGCCGCCACGGGCTTTCCTGGTCTGCGTTCAGCCAGTTGAAAGCCGGGGACTTGGTGGTTCACGAGGAGCATGGTATTGGTCGCTATAAGGGCCTTTCCACCATGGAAATCGCTGAGCGAACCCAGGACTTTGTTATTATCGAGTATGCCGCCAAATCAAAACTGTATCTGCCGGCTGACCGCGTCAGTGTTCTGCAGAAATACGCAGGCGCCGATGAAAAAGGCCCGAAACTGGACCAGCTGGGAGGACAATCGTGGGGGTTAACCAAACAGAAAGCCAAGAATTCCGTCAAAAAAATCGCCAGACAGCTTGTGGAACTCTATGCTCTCAGAAAGTATCGAAAAGGATTCAGGTTTTCAACTCCTGACAACTATTTTCGTGAATTTGAAGCGGCCTTTGAACATGAGGAAACCGATGACCAGAGCAAGGCCATCGATGATGTGTTGGAAGATCTTTCTTCAGACAAAAGCATGGACCGTCTCATTTGCGGAGACGTGGGGTTCGGCAAAACGGAAATTGCTATCCGCGCGGCGTTTAAAGCGGTGACCGACGGAAAGCAAGTGGCCTTTCTGGTACCTACCACGGTTTTGGCCGAGCAGCATTACGCAACGTTTAAAAAGCGGATGATGTCTCATTCCGTAACGGTTGGGATTCTCAGCCGATTTAAGACCAGAGCGGAACAGGGAAAAATCATTGCGGAAGTTCGATCGGGAAAAATCAATATTCTCATCGGTACACACCGGATTCTTCAAAAGGACGTATCATTTGCAGATTTAGGCCTTGTTATTATTGATGAGGAGCAGCGTTTCGGTGTCAAGCAGAAAGAAGCCCTCAAGAAGTATCGTGCGCTGGTGGATGTACTGGCCATTACGGCTACTCCGGTTCCCAGAACCCTTCAAATGTCCATGATGGGTGTCAGAGATTTAAGTGTCATCGAAACGCCTCCCAGAGACAGGCTGGCTATTGAAACCTACCTTTCGCCCTATGACGAAGCAACCATTAAAAGGGCTGTTCAAAATGAACTGGAAAGAGGTGGCCAAACCTTTTTTGTGCACAATCGGGTCAAAAGCATCATTCATACGGCGGACGAGTTGAGAAAACTGGTTCCGGAAGCCAGGTTTGAAGTGGCCCACGGACAGATGAAGCCGAAGGAACTGGAAAACACCATGATGCGGTTTCTCAAAAGAGAGATCGACGTTTTGGTGTGCACCACCATTATTGAATCCGGGCTGGATATCCCTTCGGCCAATACCATCATTATCAACGAAGCGGATCGTCTGGGCCTGGCACAGATTTATCAGTTACGGGGCCGTGTAGGGCGCGCCAGCGAAAAAGCTTACGCTTATCTGCTGGTCACCAGGGAGGCCATGCTCAGCAGGGATGCGGAAAAGCGCTTGAAAGCGCTCATGGACTTTTCAAATCTGGGTGCCGGCCTGCACCTTGCCATGCACGACTTGAAAATCAGAGGGGGCGGCAATATCCTGGGTTTTTCCCAGTCAGGTCACATTTCTGCTGTGGGATATGAACTCTACCTAAAACTCATTGAGCGAACCGTCACGGAATTGAAGGGAGAGCAATGGCAGGATGAGATGAATCCTGAAATCAATATCGATATTCCCGCCTTTCTGCCCGGTGACTATATTATGGATACGGACATGCGGTTGAATCTGT
>JAJDOH010000202.1 GCA_022340265.1 Deltaproteobacteria bacterium
CTCAACCGGATAGCGGCTTTAAACCCAAAAATTATGCGTGTCGACAAAAAAAGATCGAAACGCTTTAAAACCGTGCGGCCTGAATAATTTTTCTTAAAGCACGCGCCCATGCTTGACAATTTGACAACAATATAATATTGCTACATTACAAAAAAAGCAACCCCGTTGCGGTTGTGAAACTGAAAAAATGCGTGTGTCGGTTTTCTTTTGAATGGTGGATGAACCCGTCAGAGATGCCGGGATTTTTGGTTGTCATTTAAAACCTAAAACCTAAGAAAAGGAGGGTACATGATGGATTTTACACGTCGTGAGGTTCTGAAGAAACTTGGCCTAGGGGGTATGGTTTTGGTGGGGGGTACCATTGTCAAATCGCCTCTGACCAAAAGTCAACTGGCCCATGCATCTGAGGACAAAAAATGGAAACAATTTGCCGGATCCAAAATCGTCTTTATGAGTGAGGATACGCCACCAACCGCAGCAATCAAAAGTAAGATAAAGGTATTTACGGATCTCACCGGTATTGACATCGAGATTATTCAGGAACATTTGGATATCGTTTCCGAGAAGGTGGGCATCGACGTCCGAGGCAGGAAAGGGGCCTATGCCTGCTTCTACTCCCAGGATAAACCCATTGGCGCACCTTTTTATAAACATGCAACTGATCTGCGTGATTTCGAAAAGGATCCTTCGCTCCCGAAGACTCCCGGCGGTGTGGGAGACGGTGTGTGGTTGAACCGCTTTCTGGATATTACGGGCCGATTCTTCGGTGATTCCAAAATTGCTGCCTACCCCTATGACAATGCCGTGGCGGTCATGATGTACCGGAAGGATCTCTTCGAAAAATACTCCCCCAATTTTGAATCGGAATATGGCAAGCCTCTGGTGTACACCAACGACACCACTTGGAAAGACGTATTGGAAATCTGCAAATTCTTCAAGAAAGCCAATTTCCCGGACGTAAAATACGGAATCGCCCTTCAGGGCCGGGAAGGTTGGGGTGGTCAGCTGGATTATCAGCGGGTTTCCTATGCCAACGGCATGTGGTTGGAATGGGATTTCGATGACTACTTCGGCAGCAACCAGCCAGGGCCCTGCAAGTGGGGAGACGAGCAGTCCATCATGACCATGGGCAATTACAAGGAATTGATGAAGTATGCCCACCCGGACTCTCTCACCAACGACTGGTCTGGCGCCAATACTGCCTACATTACAGGGCTCGCGGCCATGCAGCCCCAGTATGGTGAATTCGCAGCAGTGGTGGAAGATCCCAGTCAGTCCAAGGCCGCCGGTGGCCGAACGGCTTATGCCCTCTGCCCGAAAGGGGATCCCGAATGGATTGTGGGCAACGGCAAGGCGGTGAATGGCACCAACTGCGGTATCGGTGGTATCGCCATCAACCGATGGGCCGGCAAGGACCTTCAGAAGGCGGCTTATCTTTTCGCACTCTGGTCCACTTCCCACGATACCCAGTATATGGTCCTGAAGGACGTGGGCGGCACGCCTACGAGGAAATCCGTCTTTGATATGCCGGATGTGAAAGAGGCTTTTGACCGGAAGACCGCTCCCATGAAGAAACTGGCCAAGCCCGTTGAAATGGAAAAAGGGGTGATGGTGGATGAAGTCCCTTTGATGCCCAACGCACTGACCTATGGCCCCATCCTGGAGGCGATCTGGAAACCCCAGTTCGTAGTGGGACCCAAGGTGGTCAAGTTCAACGAGTACATCCAGATTCAGACATCGGAAATTCAACAATGTGTCAGCGGCCTCAAGACTCCTGAAGAAGCCTGTAAGGCCATTAAGCAAAAGACCGACCGACTCTATCGCGTCTAAATAATTTTCTTCGTGATATGCTCGAGGCGCCGTCACGGGCCTCGGGCAGGTCTTTTTTTGATCTAAAAATAATGAGCAAAAGAGAGATGGTTGATTATGTCCCAACGTAAAGAAGAGACAGTGAGTCCCCCGTATCCTGTATATCAAGGGGACATGAACCAGGGATTATTTAACAGAATAAAGGGGATGCTCCCTTTCCATCTATGGCTTATGCTACCGACCATCATCGTGCTGGCCGTCATCACCATTTATCCCTTCATCTGGATGGTCATCATGAGTTTCAAGGAAACCGCCATGGATCCGGGCGAAAAGGACACATGGGTCGGTCTCTATAACTATTCACGACTTCTAGATGATCAACCCTTCCGAAACGGCGTCATACTGCTCATCTGGTATTTTCTTTTATGTCTGTCCATCGAGATGGTTGTGGGAACCAGCGTTGCCATGCTCATCAATAATGCAAAATTCGAGAATTTTTTCATCATTGTCTTTATTATGCCCATGATGGTGGCACCCATTGTGGTGGGTTATCTCTTCCGCTTCCTCTACAACGTCTCATTTGGCTGGGGATACTGGTTTTTAAAATCTGTGGGGGTGATGTCCGGAGAGACCATTTTAGCCAACGCCAAACCGTGGCTGTTTTCGTTTATGCCGTCCACGGCGTTTATGGCTGTGGTGGTGGCGGACGTGTGGGAATGGACCCCGCTCATTGTGCTGATTGTTTTGGCCGGTCTTAAGGCGGTTCCCCAGGATCAACTGGAGGCGGCCCGGGTGGATGGCGCCGGCCCGATACGGACTTTTCTCGAGGTGACGTTGCCTAATATCAAGGCGGTACTGTTGATTGCGGTTGTGGTACGCTTTATGGACAATGTCCGTTTGATTGATTTAATCTACGTTCTCACCAAGGGTGGACCGGCGAATACCACCAAGATATTACCTTTTTACCTCTATAATGTCTCTTTCCGCTATTTCGAATTTGGACGCGGTGCCGCCATTGGCTTTATTCTGCTACTCTTTACCATCATAATGGGATTGTTTTTTGTGAATGTGGTGTTCAAGAAGAAGGAGGTGGGGAACAATGGCTGATGCGGAACTGGTTAGCAAGGCGGCAAAAAGAAAACGGGCTTTCTGGCGGACCCTCATGTATGTGGCTATTGCCGCTTTTTTTCTCTGGACCACCCTGCCTCTGGTCATTATGGTTCTCTCTTCCATGAAGGAACTTCGGGATGCTTTTCAGATTCCGGCCATTGGCGACTGGACCGGGGCTTTCAAGAAGTTGTTCGTTTTTGAGCCCACCTTTCGCCACTATCACGATCTTTTTGTGGAAAAACACTTCCTGACCTATATTATCAACAGCGTCATTGCGGCCGGGAGTGCGTCGGTTATTTCGGTGGCATTCGGCGCTCTGGCCGCCTACGGGCTGGCACGGGGAAGGATTCGAGGGGAGCAGCATCTCTCCTTCTGGATTCTCTCCACGCGTATGGCGCCCGTGGTGGCGGTCATGGTGCCGCTTTATTCCATCTTTACAGGATTAGGCCTTCTGGAGGCTGTTCGTGGGCGCAATCTGGTGGGTCTTATTTTGGCCTATACCACCTTTGATCTGCCCTTTGCCGTGTGGTTTATGCGAAGTTTTTTTGAAGATATTCCTGTGGAGGTGGAGGAAGCGGCCAAGATGGACGGATGCTCCAATATCAAAGCCTTTTACAAAGTCATTCTGCCCCTGGCCATGCCGGGGATCGTGGCGGCCCTGATCCTTTGTCTGGTGTTTTCGTGGAATGACTTCATTTTTGCCAGTGTCTTCGGGCAGCAGGGTGCCAAAACTCTGCCGGTGGCAACAGCGGAGCTGCACAGCACGGTGGCCATCCAGTGGGGTGGCATCATGGCCGCCGGAACCATTTTGATCATCCCCATGTTATTTCTGGGTCTCTTGGTCAAGAAATACCTGGTTCAAGGCATGACCATGGGCGCCGTAAGACAGTAAATATAACACATTAGTCCCAAATGGGTTTTGGGTTAGGCTTATCACAGGAGGTCGGTTTTGGCGAATGTAACACTTGAACATGTTTGGAAGCGGTATGGAGGAAAGGTGGAGGCGGTCATTGATTTGTCTCTGGACATCAAAGACAAGGAATTTTTCTGCCTTCTGGGGCCTTCTGGATGCGGTAAGTCCTCCACCCTTCGAATGATAGCAGGCCTGGAGGAGATCTCACAGGGCAAAGTTTTGATCGGCGATCAGGTGGTCAACGAGGTGGAACCCAAGGACCGGGACATTGCCATGGTATTCGAAACCTACGCCCTATATCCTCACAAAAAGGTATTCGCCAATATGGCCTTTCCCCTGCGCGTGGGAAAACAGAACTACTCTACGGCCGAGATTAAACGGCGCGTGGAAAAAGCGGCGGAAATCCTCGAAATCAGCGACTTTCTGGATCGTTATCCCAAACAGCTGTCTGGCGGGCAGCGCCAACGGGTGGCCATCGGACGTGCCATCGTGCGGGAGCCCCAGGTTTTTCTGCTGGATGAGCCCATCAGCCATTTGGATGCCAAGCTCAGGACCCATATGCGGGGAGAGTTGAAGTTGCTCCAACGGAACCTTGAAACGACTATGGTCTACGTAACCCACGACCAGATGGAAGCCATGAGCATGGCTGATCGCATCGCCATCATGAATTTCGGCGTTTTGCAGCAGGTGGGAACCCCCGATCAGATTTTCAACCATCCCGTCAATCAGTTTGTGGCAGGCTTTGTGGGGGATCCGCCCATGAACTTCATCGATTGTGATCTTGAAGTCAGCGGAGACAAATGGGAACTGGTCAATGAATCCTTCCGGATCAACCTGCCCCAGGAAATGATTGATCGCTACAAACAAAACAACGGCGATCCGAAAGGGAATCCCAAGGAAATGGTACTGGGGATTCGGCCCGAAAACTTCGTTGTCACTGACAAACAAGGTGGGGATGAAACGTTTCCCGCGGATGTTTATGTGACGGAGCCTTTGGGAGAAGAAATGATCGTGGACATTGAGATTCCCAAAAATAAACTTAAACTCAAAATATCTGTGGATCGCGATATCAAGACGGGTGACAAAATCTGGCTTGAGGTGATGAAAAACAAGATGCACCTGTTTAACCGGGAGACCGAGAAGGCCTATTTCTAATTCATTCTCGTGAGGAGGCAATAAACCATGACCAAGCGTTACTACATCGGCTATGACTGTGGAACCATGGGAACCAAGGTGGCCATCTATACTATCGACGGGGAATTGGTTTCGGATGCTTACCGTGAACACGTCATCCTTTATCCCAAGCCTGGATGGGCGGAAATGGAGGCGGAACAATTTTATCGGGTGGTCGCGGATGGTATCAAGGAATGTCTCAAAACCGGAAACGTGGATCCCGGTGAAGTGGGCGGTATCAGCTGCAGCGGAATCATTTGCGGTATTGTGCCCATCGACGAGAACTGGAACCCTCTGGGACCATATATTCCTTATCTGGACGGCCGTGCCCAAAAGGAGGTTCAGGCGCTGGCGGATGTCGATCCGCTGTGGGCGGAAGAAAGCGGTAATGCGGAAGCCGCGGCCTACCAGCCGCCGGTCATTTTGAAATGGATGCTGGCCAACCAGCCGGATGTTCAAAAAGATGCCAAAAAAGTGGTGGGGTGTGCCCACTACGTCATGGGAAAACTGGGCGGACTGAAGGCCAAAGATGCCTTTGTGGACTGGGCGCATCAGTCCGGTTGGATCATCGGGTTTGATGCACGCAAAAGAGACTGGTCGGAAAAACAGATCGATCTGCTGGGCCTTCCTTACGAAATGCTGCCCAGGGTGGTGAAGCCCTGGGAGGTGGTTGGAGAGCTTTGCCCGGAAGAGGCTTCCAAGCTGGGTCTCAAGCCTGGAGTACCGCTGGTGGCCGGCGCGGGGGACATCATGCAGTCCTGTCTGGGATGCGGTCTTACCGATGTGGGAATGTCTTTTGATGTGGCGGGAACCGCCTCTATCGCAGCCTTTGCCTTGGGCGACGTGAATGCCGACATTACCCGGACAAAGGTGCTGGTAAACGCCATGAATACCTTTGAGGATCAGTATCTTCCCTGGGCCTTTATTCCCGCAGGGGGACTGAGCCTCAGATGGTATCGCGATGAGATCTACCGGAAACCCGGAGTGGATGAAGTCTATCGAGAATTGGACAAGTTGGCGGAAAAAGTACCTGCCGGTTCCGATTATGCCATGTTTTTTCCATTTCTCCAGGGTCGAAGCTCTCCTTTCTGGTCCACGGCCAGCGGCACATGGCTCGGGTTGAGAGGCTCGAACCAGGCGGGTCACATGTGGCGGTCCATGTTGGAGTCCATCGCTTTTGAATATCTCTATTGGACCAATGTGTTGCGGGATGCGGGATTTGAGGTTAAGCAGATGATCGGCGCCGGCGGCGGGAGTAACAGCCGGATCTGGAACCAGATCAAAGCGGATATGATGAATCTGGATTATCTGATTCCTTCCCAATCGGAAGGTGCGGTCCTGGGCAATGCCCTGCTCGCGGCCTACGGTGTCGGAGCCATCAAAGATATGAAGAAGACCATCAAACAATGGGTGACTTTTAAGGACACTTTTAAGCCCCGGGCCGAGTTCAACGGTTTTTATGAAAAAATGGCTCAAAAACGAAACGAGATTTTGAACGGACCATTGCTGGACTGTTTCAACCTCATTCAGTCCCTTCATGACGACCTGGTTCCGCCCGCTTCCAAATAGGGCGTTGCAAATAAAGACCAAAAGGGAGGTTCAAGGAATATGGCGATCAAGAAACTTCTGGCCGGTATAGACGCAGGCACCACCGGAGTAACCGTCATGATTGCAGACACAGAAGGAAACATCAAAGGTACGGCCTACCGGGAGTATCCTTGTTCTTTTCCCCATCCCGGCTGGGTGGAACAGGATATGGAATTGATGTGGAACCGCATGTGTGAGGCGAGCCGGGAAGTTATCGACAGGACGGGCGTCAATACAAAGGAAATTGTTTCACTGGGGTTCTCCAGCCAGCGCGGGACGTTTGTCTGTGTGGACAAGAATTTAAAACCCCTGGCCGATTCCATCGTCTGGTCTTGCGGTCGAGCCGGTGAAGAACTGGCCTGGATTCGGGAAAATTTGGGGGATGATCGGTATCATGACATATCAGGAGTGACCCTGTCCGGCCTCTGGTCCTATGCGAAAATGAAATGGGTGGTGGATAAGCGTCCTCAGTTGCTGGATAAAACGCATCTCATCTTAAACGGACAGGAGTTTTTCCTGCATAAATTCGGTTCGGAAGACATCTCATCGGATCCGGCGTCCATTACCTTGAACGGCATGATGGATATCGCCAAACTGGACTGGTCCGAAGCGCTTTGCGATCTCATCAATCTCCCCATGGAAAAACTGCCGCCCATGAAAACACCGGCCCGTCAGGTGGGTGTTGTTTCGAAAGCGGCATCAGAGGCCTCCGGTTTTGCTGAAGGCATGCCCATCTGCTTTGGCGGGGGCGACCAGCAGTGCGCTGCCATCGGTGCTGGGGTCATCCGGGAGGGGCTGGCCGAGATTACCATCGGCACCGCATCGGTGATGGTGGCCCACATTGATTCAAGAAAGGCTGATCCGGACCACCTGGTGCTCATGGGTGGATCGGGTATTCCCGACAAATGGGACATGGAAGGCCTCGCCTTTGCCACCGGCGTATGTCTCAAATGGTGGAGAGACACTTACGGACAGGTAGAAATGTCCACGGCCGATCAATTGGGTATGGATGTCTATAACCTCATCAGTGCCCAGGCGGCTTCAGCGCCCGTGGGGTGCAAGGGCTACATTTTCTTTCCCTTTTTTACCGGGCAGGTGACGCCCCATTATGTGGACAACGCAAGGGGAGGCGCCATCGGCCTGTCCCTGATTCACGACCGCGCCATGATGGCCCGTTCCATTATGGAAGGCGGCGCTTACGAACTGCGGATGATCGTGGATGCCATGGAAACGGTGCTGGGAAAACCCTTTGACAGCATTCGCCTTTCAGGGGGCGGCGCCAAATCTCCCCTGTGGAATCAGATTCAGGCGGATGTTTACGGAAGGCCGGTAGAACGCCTTAAAGTCTCCGAATGCACCACTCTGGGGGCGACGATTCTGGG
>JAJDOH010000081.1 GCA_022340265.1 Deltaproteobacteria bacterium
GCATCGAGCTAGGTTTATCGAAGGTGCCAAGGAAAACGGCGTTTCAGCGGACATGGCGGAAAAGCTTTTTGGATTGATCGAGAAGTTCGGCGGATACGGATTCAACAAGTCCCACTCTGCGGCGTACGCCATGATCGCCTACCAGACCGCCTACCTCAAAGCCCACTACCCGGTACAGTTCATGTGCGCCCTTTTGACCCAGGACATGGGCAACCAGGACAAGACCATCAAGAATATTGCAGAATGCCGCACCATGGGGATTCAAATTTTGCCGCCTGATGTGAACGAGAGCCAGGCGGATTTTTCCGTGGTGGTAGATCAGATCCGGTTTGGATTGGCCGCGGTTAAGAATGTGGGACAGAAAGCCGTTGAAATGCTGATTGAAGAAAGGGATAAACAAGGCCATTTCAAAGGGTTATTGGATTTCTGCCGCCGGATGGAAGGGAGCAAAGTCAATCGCAGGGTATTGGAAGGACTAATTCAATGCGGTGCATTCGATTTTACCAAGGCCTTTCGCTCCAGACTTTTCGAGGGGTTGGACGACGCGCTCAAACTTTGCGGGGCCAGGCATGACCCCAATCAGCTCAACATGTTTGGTTCCCTTGATCTGGGGGAAGGGGAGGCCGGCGGGCTTCTCGAATTGCCGGACCTTCCGGAATGGAAAGAAAAGGAAAAACTCAGGCGGGAGAAAGAAGCTCTGGGCTTTTACATCACGGGGCACCCTCTGGAGGGCTTTCAAAAAGCCATTAAGCGTTTTGCCACCTGTCTTGTGAATGACCTGCCCACTCAAAACGACAAAGATCAGGTGAGACTGGCGGGCGTTGTGGAGAGCCTCAAGCTGAAACGCACAAAGCGGGGGGACAAGATGGCCATTATGCATCTGGAGGATCTCACCGGCTCGACAGAGGTGGTCGTATTTCCGGATGTGTTTACTGAGGCGGCGCCACTTTTAAAGGGTGATGAACCTTTACTGGTGTCAGGAAGTGTTGAAATCGGTGATAAATCCGCCAAGATAATCGCCAAAGAGATTAAATCGCTTCACAGGCTGGAATTGAAGGCCGCCAGAGCCGTTGTTATTTCGGTGGAGAAAGAAAAGTCTTCAAAAAATGTTCTTGAAAGTTTAAAGGATACGGTTTTTAAGTATCCTGGAGAATGTAAGCTCATGTTCAGGGTCGGAACCCCGACAACGGATCCGGTGCTGATTTCAGCTCATTTCCGGTACAGTATTTTGCCATGCCCGCAGTTTTTTAAAGAGGTTGAAACGCTTTTTGGGGGAAACGTTTGTGAGGTGGTTTCCTGACATCTTTATATATAAAGGAGGGTCTAAACATGGCACACACCTCGGAAGTAATCACTCACCAGGCCCATGGCTCGGGACGGTGGTTTCCTGGAGACCGGCGGGAATTGCAACAGATGGTTGAAACCTACATGAAAAATGCACAGCCAAAATCAGTTGACGGGCGGATAGTGGCCGCCATCGCACCCCATGCGGGATTCATATATTCCGGGAAGGTGGCCGGTTTTACGTTTCAAGCCATCAAAGATAATGCGAAAAAGATGGGAGCTCCGGAAACGGTGGTGGTACTCGGTTTCAGCCATCAAGGCGGTTTTTCCGGTGTTGCTCTTATGGATGGTGATTTTATTGAAACGCCTTTGGGAAAAGCGTCACTGGACAAGGAAGCCTCGGAATTCCTGACGGCGGAAAGCCCCCGGATATTCATGGATTACGGTCCCCATCGCGGTGAACATTCGGCTGAAAACGAAATACCCTTTGTTCAGGCAGCCTTGCCGAAAAGCAAAGTGGTGGTGGGGCTGATAGGGGATCATGATCCCAAAACCCTCAATTCACTTGTGGGGGCGCTGGACGCCCTTTCCGGGAAAAAACGGCTGCTGGTGGTGGCCAGTACGGATATGTTGCATGATCCCAGCTATGATCTCGTCAGGAAGACAGACGAAAAAACCCTTGAAAAACTTGCGGCAATGGATAGCAAAGGACTGCAGGAAACCTGGGGGTACGATAAACAGATTTTTTGCGGTATAGGGCCTGTCCTGGTAGCCATGGGGTTTGCCCGGGCACAAGGGGCTAAAAAAGCATCGGTTCTCTACTACCGAAACAGCGGGGATGATTTTCCGGAGAGCCGTGGACGCTGGGTGGTGGGTTACGGATCGGCTGTTTTCGCTGTGGACGAAAATACTGCGAAATGATTCGGCTTATTTCTCACACAAAGGTGCCAATACGTAAAGGTTTGTCGGAAAGGATCAACCTGCTTTCTTGGTGGTTTTGGCCGTTTTGCGCAAAATCCTAAAACAGGTGCTCAGAAGAAACGAATCGATCTAAAATGCCGGCCGCCCCATACATCTTGTTTTCCGCCTGCTGCCAGACGATGGACCGGGGACCTTCCAGAATCTCAGATGTAATTTCCTGCCCCCTGTGGGCCGGCAGGCAGTGCATCACCTGCGCATCTTTGTCCGCCACTTCGAGCAGCGCTTCATTGATCTGATACCCCTGGAATATCTCGCATTTTGTTTTTTCTTCCTTTTCTTCTCCCATGCTGACCCACACGTCTGTATAAAGAATATGGGCGCCTGAAGATGCCTCTTTGGGGTCTTCAATAACCGCCAGGTCCGCGCCCGTTTGCTGGGCGATGGCTTTGGCTTTTTTAAGAATCTCCAGGTTGGGGCAATATCCTTCGGGGCAGGCCACCGTCATATGCATTCCCGCCAGGGCGCAAACCATCAGCAGAGAATGGCATACGTTGTTGCCGTCGCCGATATAGGCCATTTTCAGATCTTTCACCCGCCCTTTGACTTCCAGAACCGTGAAAATATCACAAATGGCCTGGGTGGGGTGGGCCAGATCGCTCAGGCCGTTAATGACCGGTATCCCAGAATACCGGGCAAGATCTTCAACGGTCTGATGCTCATAGACCCTGGCAACCAGTGCATCCAGATAACTGCCGAACATGCGGGCCGTATCCTCGATGGGTTCACCCCGTTTGATTTGAAGATCCCCTACCGGTAGGTATACGGTGGCACCGCCCAGTCTCACAATGGCCGATTCAAAGCTGGTCCTGGTACGGGTCGATGGCTTCTCAAACAGAATTCCGATGACTTTGTTTTGAAGCACCCGAAGGGATCTTCTCTGCTTCATATCCTGTTTTAGAATCTTAATCCGATCAAAGATTTCAAAGAGTTGCTCAGGGGATAGCCCCTGTGCCGTGAGGAATGACCCTGCCATTTCAACGCTCCGCTAGATTAACGAAAAAGATTTAACCAATATCAGAGAATAAAATAAAAAGCAATGATTTTTTATATTTTATGCGGGTCGGGCGTAAAGCACTTTTTTGAGGAAGGCAAATCCGAGGGCAAGAAGCGCTGTGTCATCGGTTCTAACGCGATTTGCGGTCTCATCATCAATTTCAAATTGTTTCAGAAACGGTGTTTCAAAGACAAATTCTCTGAAGATATCCGGATTGTAAAGGGAGACCATGACTTTCTGCTGTTGGGATTCGGTAAGCGGAGTCGACGAATTTCTTTTGGGATGGAACAGGATATCCAACATTTTATCGTTCATCCGGATATAGGGCAAAAGGCCCTGATTTTCAACCCACTGGGCGATGGTCCAGTTTTTTTCTTCCTTGATGCCGCGGCACAGGGGGATTTGAAGCAGTGAATAGAATTCCTTTGGATCTTTTTCTGTTGGATCAATGCCTGAAAAGCGGCCCAACGGATACAAACGGCATGCAGTGGGCCGGTCATTGTAGATGGCACATCCTTTAGGGGTCACAAAAGGACAGATTGCATTTTCGCCATCCATTTTGATGGAGAGGATGGGAAAACCGGATTCGGGATCCGGCCGATAAACCACATAACGGGCAAGAAAATCATCGGAATGAATGCCCAGACTTTTCTTTATTTGCAAAAGGTCAAAGGGGGTGAGCGGTAAGAGTTTGTTTCGGCAACATGCATTGAAACAGGAGAGGTCGCTGTGACAACAAAAGGAAAAGACATCCGACGGCTTCAGCCGACTATTAGGGGATGGCGGAGATTCCAGAAACATGCTGTCTCCTTTTATTCAACATTTACCATCCATCTAGCTTGGCGGTACCGGCGGTCCTGGAAGCGGCGGCAAGGTCGTCGTAGTCGTCGTAGAAGTGGTCGTCGTTGTAGAAGTGGTAGTTGTTGTAGAAGTGGTTGTTGGCCTCGTAGTTGTCGTGCTGCTCGTAGTGGTGGTTGTGGTTGTGGTCGTAGGCAGCGTCGTCGTGGTCGTTGTTGTTGTAGTGGTTGTGGTCGTCGTAGGCAGCGTTGTGGTAGTTGTACTGGTTGTCGTGGTGGGTTTTGTCGTTGTGGTGGTTGTCGTAGTCGTCGTAGATGTTGTCGTGGTCGTCGATGTTGTCGTAGTGGTTGAGGTCGTCGTTGTTGTGGTGGTGGTAGAATTCCATAAAGCGTCTAACTGACTCAGCGTAGTTGATGTTTCCTTTAATGTCGTGGTTGAGCTTGTTGTCGTCGGCACTGTTGTGGTTGTTGTTGATCCTTTGGCTGTTTCTTCCACGGTGGTTTCGGTTGTAGTCGTTTCCCCATATAACATCTGTGCTTCCAGTATGCCTGCATCATCTAAAAGCACAGGTGTAGAAGGTGGTAAATTTTCTATGACATCGGTTGAAAAGCCACTGGTAAGATCTACATATTGAGACGGGTCATACAAATTTGCGACTTGCACTATGCCTTCGAAACAGACGACCTTCGTAATGGTGTCGTTAACGATCCAGACCAAGTAAACGGTGCCGCGGACGCCAATGACGGCGGTAGGGGTCTTAACCTGAAAGTCTTTCTTTTTAAATTTCATCAGGTCCTTGGCAAACACTTTGAACTTACCGGCTAATAAGCGAAATTCGGCGTTTCGTTCCTTTCTTTTCGCGTTAAATTCAAATTTATCCAGATGGAGATCCGCTTTTTCTCCCATGGTCACAAAGCTGCCGTCTCTGAATCCTAGACGCAATCTCGAATCTGCAGCGGTCTTGAGCTGATCATGAAGAAAAAGCAACATACCCTTTGTGGCTTTAAGCGGTTTTAGGACGCCTTCTCTGGTCACAGTTGCAGAGCCCTTAATATCCTTTATTTCACCTATGATGTCTTGGGCGAACACCGTAAAAGCGAAAAGGAGTGTGAGCGCCAGTATGAAAAGAGAAATCCCCAGTTTGCTCCTTTTAAGCATAAGCATTGACTCAGACAGTGATCTCGGATTCACCATGGCACTTTACCTTCCTGACGGCGTTTAGTGATGAGGCATTAGCGCCTTACACGCTAGAAAACATACGAAATTTCGAGTGCATAAATATTCTTTTTAAATGAGTACGGATCTTCACCGCTGGGTGAAGTATAATCAGAATTATTTCTGAGATGGATATAATTAAAAGACAGCTGAAGACGCTTCATCAAATATCGCTTCAGTGTAAGTACAGTGGTATATGTGCTGTCCCTGCGACCGCCGCTGGGAGTGAAATCGGGGTAATGAATGCGTGTGTAAGTAAACGATATATCTCCCCATATGTCCCAATAAAGATTGGCTGCAATGCCTGCCATCAATTCATGGTAGCTATAGGTGGAAGGGTTGTCACCTGATTGTTCATAAGTGGTCCGATAGCCGATTCTGGGAAATATTTGAGTATCGGGAACTTGGTAGCTTTGCGTAATATCGGCAGCATAGCGGGATGAATCTGCGGTCAATCCATCCAGATAATCTTTGATCTGGTAGATCAAGTTGATATCGGTTTTAAAGTTGTATGGCTCACGGATACTGATGGTGGGCATAAAAGTTTGCATACGAAGGCGGGCATGGGAGTTGTTGCCGAATGTGAGATAAATGGGCGGATTGATGTTCTGTTTTTTGCCGCCGGAATAGAAATAGGTAAAATCATACTGAAAGCGGAAAAAAACAGGGTCCCAGTCTGCCTGAAAATACGCAAAGGGGCTTTGATATGTCACATTGCCTTCTGTCCAGTCCCGATATCCAAATGAATAAAGCGTGTACCCAAGCCCCGCCTCCATCTTCCTGGTATTGAGAAACTTGTATGCACCCCTCAGCAAAAAAACCTGGTATTGATCACCTTTGCCTGTCCCTCCGGACACCGGCCCTCCGGAAATTTCATCCAAAGGGTCCCGAGCTACGTTGTCATCATAACCCCAGCTGAAGGTGGTGAGCAGGGACCACGGTTTGTGAGCCCAAGCGGCTTCTTCAACGCGTGGTAGGGTCTGTCGTGCGTTTTCCGCCAGAGGTGTTCCGGGATCAATTTCAGCCGCTTCCTTGAACATTTTGCCGGCTTGTTCAAACTGTTCCTCCTGCAGGTAGGTGGCGCCGGTCATATAGGTCGAAATCTGATCCAGTTTTGGATCCAGTTGTTTTGCGCGGTTAAAACATTCAAGGGCTTCGTCGTAATGCCCTGAATCTTTGTACGTACTCCCCAGTTCCAGAAACAGGCGGCCGTTTTTGGGATCAATTTTCTCCGCATTTTTTAGGGTTAAAATGGCCTTATCGTATTCCTTTTCACCCCTGTAAATGGCTGCGATATCAAAATAGGCCTTAAAAAAAAGCTTTGGATCCTTCTTGGTCAGAGATTCAAATATTTCAAGGGCCTTACGGTTCTTCTTGAGGCGCACGTAGGTGACGGCAACATAATATTGAAATTCCGGGTTCTGAGGTTCCATGGCCGATGCCTTCTCAAACAGGATGGCGGCTTTCTCATAGTTCTGCATGTCCAGTGCATCAACGCCGTCCATGAAAACATCCATTGCCGTAGATTTTTCAGCAGATGATGCCGGTTTTGCCGGAATGTCGGATGACGCGGAAGGTGATGCTGTTGACACAGCAATAGAATTTTTAATGAAATTCACATGTTGCAAATCAATATTTCCACCTTCATGTGCTTGAAAAGATCTTTTGTCTTTGTGGGAAGCACCTGAAGCCTGTGATGCTATTCCAAAACACAACATAACCATGACGATGATATGGAAAGGAAGTTTTATTGGAGTTCGAAACTGACGGTTTGCTAAAAGGCGGGGCACGATTTTAGCGTAAACAGTTTTCAAAAAATCACCCGAAATGGATTGTCTGATCATTAAGATATTTAGTGATTACTCTATATTGAAAAACTAGAATTTAGGCACCTCAAGACCAGAGAAAACAGATTCTGGCCATTATTTAATGATATAAGTATTGCTGCTGTCAAGAATTTTCTGGAAATTGTAAGGATAAAAAGAGGAAATGAACAATTCTAAAAATATGGCCCTATTAGCGTCTGACCCACGCGATTTCCATACTTTCTATTGACAGGCTTTGTACCTTTGGATAGCCTTTCCCATTTGAAATTTAGCGAGATATGCCTTTTTTTGTTTTTGGGGGGCTTAGGGCTTGATGACTGAAAAAGCCTTTTTGAAATGACGCAAGAAATCAATGAAAGGAAGCTGGTGCTCTTCGATTCGCTGATGATGTCGGCGATTTTTGTTTTCCTTTTTTGTTACTTGGAGCCTAACTCCCTGTTTTCAAAAACGATCACTACTGGCGGAGATACCGGCTCTCATTACTATACAGCCAGGTATCTGATAGACGATCTGCTGCCGAAGGGGAGAATTTCCGGATGGTGTCAGGGGAACCTGGCGGGGTTTCCCATGCTTCAAAACTATTTTCCACTGCCGTTTCTGGCGATCTGGGTGTTTTCCTGGATTATGCCCCTTCAAATTGCCTTCAAACTTGGAACTGTTCTGGGAACATTTCTGCTGCCTCCCTGCACTTACGCTTTTTTTCGCTTAATCAAACAACCTTTCCCGATTCCCATAATTGGTGCAATACTTTCACTTGCATTTCTATTTATGGAGGGCAATACCATGTGGGGGGGGAATATTCCCAGCACGCTTGCCGGTCCGTTCTGCTATAGCCTGGGTTTTTCCCTGCTCATACTCTGGTTGGGCCTTCTTTACCGGACCATGTGCGGGTATCGGGGGATCAGAAATTGCGCCATTGTCCTGGCGCTTGTTGGGATGTGCCATGGCTATACCCTTTTGGTGGCACTTTTTTCATCATTGTTCTTTCTCCTCAATCGAAGGAAATTCAGGTTAAATCTGAAACGGCTTCTGCTCATGCATTCCCTGGCATTTTGTTTGATGGGGTTCTGGCTGGTTCCATTAATCGCTTTCCTACCTTGGACCACCCGTTTCGAAGTTGTTTGGATCTTCTTTAACTGGGGTCAGATTCAGCGGGAAATCTTTCCAGTCATTATTCTGCCGTTTGCGGGCATAACGGTGACAGTCACCATCTGGAAACTTGTGATGATGTTAAGGCGTCGCAAATTTTCATTGCCGGATCACTGGGCCTATGTGTGGTTTATTATTTTAGGCAGTTTGTTTCTTTTCACAATCGGTTACCGGATCGGCCTTCCGGATATTCGGTTTCTCCCTTCATTTCAGTTTTTTCTCGTTATTGGCGCCGCCCTGGCGTGGCCTCGGACATCCATTCCGATCACTCAGAAATTATTGGCTGCCGCGGCGGTCCTGGTGCTGACACTTTTGTGGGTGGACAGCCGTGAAACCTTCTCCAGGAACTGGGCACGATCCAACTATGCCGGGTTTGAGTCAAAAACCCTCTGGAAACCTTTTAAAGCAGTGAATCGGTTTTTGAAAGGTGATGTCAAGGATCCCAGGGTTGTTTACGAACACAGCATCCGTCACCAGGGAGCAGGTACTGTGCGAGCATTTGAAAACCTGCCGCTTTTTTCAGGCCGTTCAACCCTGGAAGGGGTCTACATTCAAGCAAGCCTATCGGTACCCTTTATCTTCTACTTGCAGTCGGAAATGTCCCAAAGCCCTTCTACGCCCATCGCCGATTACAACTATTCACGGTTTAACCTGAAAAAGGCGCATGAACACTTGCAACTGTTCAACGTGAGTGAAGTCGTATTGGTGGAACCCGAAACCATCAGGGAGGCCAATGCCTCTCCTATGTTTGATGTCCTCTATCGGGCTGCTCCTTACGAAGTTTACCGGGTCAATGGCAATTCGGGTCATTATGTGGTGCCATTGAAATACAAGCCCGTTGCGGTTTCCACGGAGAAGTGGCGTAGAGTGTCCTACAAATGGTTTCGCCTGGGAGACTTGTCCATCCCACTGGTATTCAAAGACCATTTGGACCGAAAAGATTTCAGCCATTTTCAGGTGCTGAAAAATTTCGATGTGAAAGCCCTTCCAAAGATCCCCCTGGATGATACCCCCCCCATTGTGGAGGTTTTCAAAGAAGATGAAATTCTCATTGAAAATGCTCCAGTTGGAAAACCGCTTCTGATAAAAGTCTCCTATCATCCTGATTGGAAGGTGGAAGGGGCGGACCGCATTTACCTGGCATCGCCCGCTTTCATGCTGATATATCCTCAAAAATCCAAGGTTCGGCTCTTTTACGGACGGACCTGGCCGGACTACCTGGGCGCTTTATTAACCGTGATGGCCATCTTATTCCTGCTTTTGTACCCTAAAACAGGTGCCATCAGAAAAAGGCTGTCAACAGCATTTGATCGCTATGCATACAAAGCGATTTGCTTTTGCATGGGCGTTTTGGCGATGATGATAATCTATTTTCTGGTTCGATTGGCACCAGAATTTCCGGTTCTTCCCTACAACCAGGGTATCAAGGCGTTTAGTGAAGAGGATTACGGTGCCGCCAGGGGCTATTTTCAGAAGGTGATGAAGGAATTTCCCCAGACCGTTATCGTGGATCAGGCCGCCTATCATTACGCCATGTGTTACTACCGCGAAAAAGAATGGAAACAGACAATTTTCTGGCTCAACTGGCTCCTGGAAACTTATCCGGAAACACGCCGGGCCGCGGAAGTTTTTTACCACATGGGGCTTTGTTATCTGAACCAGGGAAAAAGCGAGCAGGCCCGAGTCTGGTTCCAAAAAACTGTGAACCGGTTTCCCGGGACCGATTGGGCCGGTTTCGCGAAAGACCGTCTTCAAGGGATGCCCGCGTCATGAAATCGAATCCTGGCATGACGGTTTTCATCCCGGTGTACAACGAAGAAGACCTTCTGGTGAAAAACACACTTAACTTGTTGAAATGCATGGATAAGCTTGACATGCCATATGAGGTGATTCTGGGCAGCAATGGCTCCGTGGATGATACGGTGAATCTTGCACGGAAATTGAGTAAACGATATGATCCGGTCCGTTTCTTTCACGTCAAGTTCAAGGGGGTTGGCCGGGCTTTCAAAGAAGGGATCCGTATGGCCGCCTACGAACGGATTGTTACCGTTGACATGGACCTTTCCATTACACTCGATTTCATCTCTGAGGCTTGCCGGTTGCTGGACTATTCAGATATTGTTATCGGAAGCAAGATCACAGGAAAGCAGCAACGTTCATGGATTCGAATAGCGGCCAGCAACATATTCATCAGCTTGGCTGGGCATCTTTTGCATATTAATTATCATGATTATTCCATAGCGGCCAAAGGATACCGCAAAGGTTTGTTGGAAAAATATCTTGACTACATCGACGACCACACCTTTTATGTGGTAGAAATTGTGCACCGCGCTTCCCGTGACGGGTACAGAATTCTGGAGGTTCCGGTCAATTGCATGGACATGCGGGAAAGCCGCTTCAATCTGGTTCATGAAGGGGTTTACAAGTTTGGACATCTGTTCCGGTTGTGGCTGAAAACAAGAAAATTCAAGATCTGAAAGTCGGGAGTTTAGACGCTACACGATATCTGTGTCACCAAAGGTTATGTGCCAATGGTTCAAATTTGATCTGTTTTTGCACCGATAACCGAAATACCATGTTTTGGGGTTAATGATTTCGGGGAGTCTTATGAACCCCGACCGTTTCAAAATCTGCATACCATTGGGAGGCGAAAGGCATGTGAGAAAATCGCCCCCTTGGTCTTTCACGTACTTTCCAGCAAAAGAAAGAATGCGGCGCATTAAAGCGTCCGGCGCTATGGGGAAAGGAAAAAGATCAGCCAGAACTCCGAAAGACTGGTTTCGGAGAGACATCATGCGAAGAACAAGGTAACCGATCCGCTTTTCTTTGTATCGAATGGCAAAGGGATGATAATGAAATTGTGAAGCGGCCAGATAGCGCCATTGGAGATAGCGGCTGTCCCGAATTTGGATGATGGGACATGACTGCCCGCTTTTTGAAGAAGCCGGAAAAAAATGAGTTTGCCAGAGCTCGTCGTATTCCCCATGAAAACGATGGATAGGTTCCATGTGGAGGCCGTCGTCTGATGCTAACTTGATAAAATTGTGATTTGAGACGTTCCTGCTTGTATTTGATGGGGTTTTCGAATGACCCCCCAACCATTGTAAAACGTGGAAAATCGCCGCCAAGGGGCGTAGCGGCATGATCATTACGGGAATGGAAGGCAGGGTCCGCCAACCGAGTCTTTTGGTGTATCCCGAAAGGGCGCGTTGGTTGGGGAATCCCCATACGGTGGAAATGTTGTGCTCGGTTTCGAGGCGGTGATAGAGATCCTGAGCCAGAGCAGTGAATAACCCCTGCCGCCGATATCGGGGATGTGTCATTGCATCGACCGCGAATGCCAGGCGTGCTTGCTTTCCATCAATGGAAAAACGGCTGGGTATGGCAGCATATTGTCCGACAATAAAACCGTCGTCATCTTCGGCCAAAGAACAAAATCCTGGGCCCGCCGGGTTTTCCCTGAACTGCCATTTCCATACATCCGGAAGACGTCGAACCGGGTCCAGATCTCCGAAAACCTTGTTTCGAAGGCGAAGGATTTGAACTTCGTCGCCTTCAAGGTAAGGTCTTATGCGGTATCTTTTTGCCATCCTTTCAATTTTGGTTGTTGAAGGAAACGGTTTTGATATTTCGTTTTTCGAGTCCTTTTCGAAGATCCTCATTCATCAACAGGTTCAGATCATTTTCCCAGAAATAGTGCCAGTGTTTATATTTTCCATGGGTCTGCTCATCTCCCAGGCCGGGATGCAGGAAAATTTCTACACAGTCGAAATCTTTATGAAAAGACAATGCATCCAGTATTTGTAGGGCATGGGTACAAGTCATGCGTCCTCCTGCGTTGATAAAACCAACCGATGGCAATTTTTTTGGGAGCGGAAATATCCCTCTGGCAGTTATAAGTCGAGTCCATGCCCAAAGGCCCAACCACTGCAAAAAGCGCACTGATCCGCTTTTGGGGAACAATCTTTTTGAAAGTGAGGGTTCGATCATGTTGTTTCTTATAAACGGGATGTGATAGTGTCGCGCGATTTCGAGGCAGACATGGCAAAGCCCTGGAAAGAGATGAACGAACTGGTGGCTGTCAATATGACTGATTTTGATGCCTCGCCCCAGCGGTTTTTCCACCTGGGCGCGCCACTCCCTTGTGACCTCTTTATAATCAATCTCACGGGTGAGGATACTTTTTAACAGCCGGTTTCGGGAGGGCAATAATCCGTTGTGGGCGTCGATTGTCGATAGGATTTCAGTCGACAGCAGGGGAGGTTCATCCGTGAGCACCAGGTGAATGCCTGTGTCAAGGCCGGGGTTCTCGAGGGCCAGATCCATGGCTTCTTCCGCCGCTTCTCCCGACGAGATAAGGGAAGTGCTCGTCAAAAGCCCCTTTTTAAAGGCAGCGATAATTCCGTGGTTCACGCCTGCGGTTAAGCCGAAGTCGTCGGCATTAAAAATAACTTTCATATGGATGGGTTATCCCGATGTCTTTCTCCGGTTTCTGACCACGAAAAACAAAAATGCTGCAATGAGAATTCCCGCGAGACCTATCCACAGCGACCTGTAGCGCCTGAACAGGTTTTCCGATGCAATGATCTTGACCACTGCCTGGCACAGAGCCGTATGGTGAACGTTTTTAAAATCGTACTCCAAGTAACAGAAGACCGGATAATTGGCTCCGGGAAGCGCTGAAAAATTGCGGATTTCAAAATTCAGATTTTTTTGGGATCGAGGGCCCAGTTGAAAGTCGATTCGGGGGGTCGGCGTTGAGAGTTCCTTTGGAAGGACAAGGGATGCCAGAAGGTGCTTTTCACTGACGCCGAGATTTTTAATGTCCAGGAAAAGCTCTCCCTGTTTGTCCATGGTGATATTTTTGCTAATGACCGCAAGATCGGGGTTGAGATTGGAGTCAACGGAAAATGTCATGCCGGAAAGCGCTGAAAAAGGGTATTGGTTCGCATCGTGAAAATCTACAACGACAGTCAGGGGATACCTCCCCGCCTTTACCCCTTGGGTGTTCTTTTTAAAAAAGAAAGCGTCGGATTTGGTGGGATCAAGCTGTGGTTTGACTTTTGAATCAAGGGTTTCTTCCAGGAGTTTCAGGTGAACCTGAAGATTGTGGGCGGGTGCGGTGCCCTCATTGGTAAGTTTTACCGTGATCCTGAAATGGTTTTCGGTGGCCTCCACCGTTGTCTGTGTCTGGATTTTGATCACTCCGGCAAATGACGGTGCAGCAAGGAGGATGGAGAAGCAAAGTGCCGCCAGCGCGATTTTGTAAAAACAGTATCTTTGGTTCATATGCTAAAATGCTCTCCTTTACATCCCTTTTTCCAGAAAAAGTTTCTTGGTTTTCAAAACGTGCAAAGAGACGCAACCGACAATACAAGTGTGGGTGTTGCCAACTAAATCAATAGTAACCATACGGAATAAATAAGAATTTAAACATGGCATCGCTTAACCATGGGTGTGATTATAAACTGATAGGGATATTTTTGCACCCCAATTTGCGAATTTTTCAAGAAACGTATTTTTGTGAAACATGCGCCAGGATAATTCTCTTTTCATTTATGGAAAAAAAGATCAGATATAAGCTCATGGAAAGAATGCACAAATCAATATGAAATAAAGGGATTTGGCAATAAGGCTAAACAAAAGTAGAATATATCGATTTTACTTGAATTTTAGGGAATACTCATATATAGTTGCTTTATATACTTTTTCTGGAGGGTTACAAATCTAAATGAAGCAGCGCATTCGCACGGCCCTGAGAGTTCTCGCTAATCCGAAAAATTGGAGCGGTTATCCCTCAAAACTCCATTTGACCCGTTATGAAGAGAAAGACGCTGATCTCCCTGTTACGCCTCTTTTTGCCGTTGAACGTTTGAATGAAGCCATCAGAAAAGCCAGGGATCGTTTTTTAACCATCCAGAACGAAAAAGGATATTGGGTCTTTGATCTCGAAGCGGATACGACTATCCCGTCGGAATATATTCTCCTTCAGCGATTTCTGGGGCGTGAGATCCCGGAAGATCTCAAGAGACGGTTTGCAACTTACCTGCGGAACCGGCAGCTTGAAAACGGTGGGTGGCCGCTCTATTATGAGGGCGAAGCCAATATCAGTGCGTCCGTCAAATCCTATTTTGCGCTGAAGCAGTTGGGGGATTCTCCCGATGTTTCCCATATGGTCCGGGCCAAGGGATATATCCTGAAACAGGGGGGTGCTGCCGAAGCCAATGTGTTTACGCGCATCCTGCTGGCACTTTTCGGTCAGGTACCATGGGAAACCACACCTGCCATGCCCGTCGAGATCATGCTCCTGCCGCAGTGGTTTTTCTTTCACCTTTACAAGATATCTTACTGGTCCAGAACCGTTATTGTGCCGCTCCTCATCCTATACGTGAACCGACCGGTTTGCCGTCTGAAACCGGATGAAGGGGTTTCTGAACTTTTCTTGTCGCCTGCCAATGAGCTTCGGCATCTGGATCATTTTATTCCGGGCAGTTTTTTTAAGAATTGTTTCCTCATGCTGGACCGCTTTCTCAAAAAAGCAGATCCTCTGATGCCCCATGTGGTGCGTAAGAAAGCGCTCAAACGGGCGGAAGCCTGGACCCTTGAGCGGATGAAGGGCGAAGGCGGCATTGGGGCCATCTTCCCCGCCATGGCCAATGCGGTGATGGCGCTGAAAGTCCTAGGGTATCCCGCAAGCCATCCGGATTTTGTTCGAGGAACTCAGGCCATAGAAGATCTGCTGGTTCATCAGGGTGATGAAAGTTATTGCCAGCCATGCCTGAGCCCCATATGGGATACCTGCCTAAGCCTTTCGGCTGTCCTTGAAGGCGGGCTTGATGCAGATCACAAAGCGGCTCAATGGGCTGTTGACTGGCTTTTTGAACAGCTTATTCTTGTGCCGGGAGACTGGGTTTACCGGGCGCCGGATCTTGAACCGGCCGGCTGGGCTTTTCAATTCGAAAACACTTTTTATCCGGATGTGGACGACACCCCCATGGTCCTTATGGCGCTGTTGCGGGCCGGTGCTCTGAAGAAAGCCGCACATCGGGACAAAATTGCCAAAGCCGTGAAATGGGTCATTGGCATGCAGAGCTCGAACGGTGGATGGGGAGCGTTTGATATTGACAACAATTACCTTTATCTCAATGATATTCCATTCGCCGATCACGGGGCTCTCCTTGATCCCGGCACATCCGATTTGACGGGTCGATGCATTGAGCTCCTGGCCATGCTGGGATATGGATCTGATTTTTCTCCCATCTCCAGAGCACTGGATTTCCTGAAACGAGAACAGGAAGACTGTGGGGCCTGGTTCGGGCGATGGGGCGTCAATTACATTTATGGTACCTGGTCTGTGTTGAAAGGCCTGGGCCGTCTGGGAGAGGATCCTGCGCAACCCTATATCCGACGGGCTGTTCAATGGTTGAAGTCCTGCCAGAATTCGGACAACGGCTGGGGAGAGACATGTTACTCATATACGGATCCCAGTCTGGCGGGAAACGGCAAGAGTACGCCTTCTCAAACTGCCTGGGCGCTCTTGGGTCTCATGAGCGCCGGTGAAGTGAACAGCGTCGCTGTACAAAGGGGAATCCACTATCTGATTAACCAACAGGACAACCGGGGGAAATGGGATGAAAAGCTATACACCGGTACCGGTTTCCCCAGTGTGTTTTATCTGCGTTACCATGGATATGGTCAGTTTTTCCCGCTTTGGGCTTTGGGCGAATACCGTCGATTGCGCACGGACAAGATCACCCTGCAAGAAAAAATGACCCTGAAACATCCCATTGATTTATCTCACCCGGTCTGATCAACCATAACAATAGCAATGAAGAAGACCATCGGTATTGTGGCGGCACTTCCTGGAGAGGCGAGGACGCTTGCGGGACATCCTTGCCGGCAAAAAGCCAACGGGTTCCTGAATTGTCGAACGGTTTTGAAAGATGAAACCCATCTGATGGTTGTTCAGTCGGGGATGGGGATGAAAAACGCTTTCTCTGCCGCCCTGTGGCTCTCAGAAAAGGGTGTGGCGGCCTTGGGATGTTTTGGGGTTTCGGGGGGGCTGAACCCTCTGCTGAAAACGGGTGATGTGTTGTTTGCGGATGTGGTATTGGGTGAACAACACGACGATGTTTCCCTGGTCTGGAAAAAGGATGGCGGCCATTCTGATGAACCCTTCAAGTGTATTGCCACCAAAGGCCTCCCCGTACAGTGGGGTCCGATCATTTCGGTTCAAAAGCCGGTTCTGGATGCCGCGGGTAAAAGGGCGCTTTTCGACCGAACGAAAGCTTTGGCTGTCGATATGGAAACGGCGGCTGTTGCGCGTGCTGCAAATAAATCAGGCCTTCCCTTTTTTGCCGTTCGGATCATCTGTGACCCAGTGAACGTTTCAGTTCCGGAGACCCTGTTCCAATGTGTTGATGAGAAAGGCAACCCTCGATTTTTCTATCTTTTGAACCGGATCATTCAAAAGCCTTCTCTCATAATTCATTTATTGAGCATGAAAAGAAATTTCGATACGGCTCTCGCGAGCGCGGCCCATGTACGGCACTGTTTAGCGGAGATGCACATTTCTTCTGCCCCCTGAAAACTGTACCCTGCCCCCTGTCAGTCACCTGGTCTCAGCGCTTTTTGTACCAACTGGGTAATGTCCATCACCTGTAAATCCACCTTGTTGCGTCTTACATAGGTGGTCATGGTCCGAACGCACTGTTGACAGGAAGTAACCACGGCCTGTGCCCCTGTATTCAGCACTTCCTGAATCTTGCTTTTTGAAATTTCCGCGGATAGTTCGGCATCCACCATTTCCAGGTTGCCGCCGCCGCCGCAGCACTGGCAATTTTCCTTGGATTTGGGAAGTTCTACGAACTGAACCCCGGGAATGGACCGAATAATTTCCCTCGGTTCTTCAAATATGCGGGAACCGCGGCCCAGATCGCAGGGGTCATGATATGTGACGGTTAAAGGAAGTTTCTGAATGGGAATTCGCCCTTTTTTGAGCAGGTTCAGCAGAAAACCGGTGGAGTGGGAGAGTTTGAATTCTTGAGGGTAGTGTTCCCGCCACATCTGATAGCAGGAAGGACATGAGAACACCAATTCCTTGGCTCCTTTTTCGCGAACCGCCTCCAGATTGTGGGTCATGAATTCCTGAAACATTTCGCCCAATCCCGCTCCCAGCATGGGAAACCCGCAGCACCACTCCTCTTCTCCCAGAAGAGTGAAGTCCACGCTGCTTCGGTCAAGGATTTCCGCCAGGGCCATGGGAATCTTTTGGGCCAACGGAAAATAAGCCGCTGTGCATCCTGTAAAATAGACAACGTCCGATTGATCTTTGATGTAGTTGTCATCGGGCGGGTCGCGCATGTCCTCAACCCATTCAGCACGCTCTTCGTTATCCTCGGCAAAAACGTTGCGGTCTTCCGCCAGGTTATCCCGAATCATGTTGATTTTTTTGGGATAGCTTTTGGATTGGACCATATCATGCCGTAGGGAGAGCCACAAATCTTTCAGATGGATGCCCACGGGGCAGACTTCCTGACAATTGCCGCAAAGGGTGCAGCGAAAAACCGTATCGCTGAAATGTTTCAATTCTTCTTGGGTGAGAGGCTTTTTTCCAAACAATCGTCCAAGCAGACCGGTTCGCTGTTTGAGGAGTGTTTGAAGACCCTTCATACGGTAGACCGCGGACAGTTCACCGTTCGCGGAGGAGGAAACCGCCGGGCACACATCCGTGCATGCCTGACAGTTGGTGCAGGCCCCCATTTCCAGCAATTGTTTAACATTGTATTCCTGGTTATCCGCCATAATCAGCTATATCGCCACCTTTCCGCCCTCTGTCTGCCGTTTTCCGTCTACTCTTCAGCATATTTTTCAATGTCGGCCAGAACCCATTTGGTAACCGCTTCTTCTCCTTTTATCAGGTCTTCCAGTTCACTTTTGTCGCTGGGTTTGATTTTGTAGAGCCATCCTTTGCCATAACAGTCATCATTGATGAGTCCGGGATTGGTTTCCAACGCTTCATTGACACTTTCCAACACGCCGTTAACGGGCGCATAGACCTTGCCAAGCCATTTCCCTGACTCGATTTTGGCGAATTTCTTGCCCTTTTTCAGCTTCTTGCCGTCATCGGGCAGTTGAACATAGACCACTTCTCCGGCCATGGTCTGAGCGAAATCATCCATTCCCATGACCAGAATGTCTCCTTCATCTCTGATCCAGAAATGGTTTTCTTCGTAGTAAAGGTCGTCCGGCATGTTGTATTGTTCAATTTTCATTATCTCTCCTCCCGATCTGATATTTAGTCATTTTCTTCCATCAACTGGTTAATGAACTGAGTTGTATTATAGATTTTGAACTTCTGCTTTCGCAGTTTGGCGTTGGTCAGATTGTGCACGCATGAGTTGCATTCGGTCAAGACAATTTCGGCCCCCACTTCTTCCGCCTGCGCGAGCCTGCGCCGCGCCATGGCAATGGAGTTTTTTGCAAAGGCCCCTCGAACCCCGCCGCCGGCGCCGCAGCAAAGCGCCTCTTCACGGTTATCCGGCATTTCCACAAAGTTTGGCGCGATTTTACCAATGGTGTTGCGAGGTTCCTCGTAAATCCCGCAGTGCCTTCCCAGGTCGCAGGGATCATGATAAGTCACCCGTTTGTCCGTTTGAACGGAAAAATCGAAATCCTGCAAAAACTGGGTGATATGGATGATTCGGATGCCCTTGTCTTTGAGTTCCTTGTACTGGGATTTGTTGTTGAAGGTGCGAAAACAGTAGGGGCAGCCGGTGATGACCGTTTTAGCCCCTGTGTCAAAGATTAGATCCATGTTTTTTCGGGCCAGGTCCGGATTGATGTTGTATCCCACATCTTCCAGAACGCCGCTGCAGCACACCTCGTCAATCAGCGTGTAATCGACCTTCAGGCGATCCAGCAGATCCAGGGTTCCCAGAGTCGCTTCA
>JAJDOH010000198.1 GCA_022340265.1 Deltaproteobacteria bacterium
CAAGAAATGCAATTTTTAAACGGGCGTCTGGAAGAAAACAACCACCAGCTCAAGCAGTCCATTGAAAAAGATACGTCATCGGGGGGGACTGTCGCAGACCTTCAGAAAAAAATGGCCCTTCTTGAGATGCGTGTGGACCGGATTTCTTCCTATCTGGGTCTGGAGCCCGTGGTCCAACCCGGCACAAAAGACAGTTCGACAACGCCTATGACGATCCCCCAGGTTCAGTCGGCCAAACCACAGCCCGAGCCTGAGATCAAAATGCCGGCGGATCAGACGCTCTACGATGTCAACATGGATCTTTATCGCAGGGAAAAATACGAGGAATCCATTGCCGGGTTCAAAACATTTCTCAAAGAGTACCCAAAGTCCAAATTGGCTGACAACGCCGCCTTCTGGATAGGAGAATCTCACATGGCCTTAAAGCAGTATGAACAGGCCATTTTGGCTTTTCAGAAGGTGATAAAACAGTACCCGAGAGGCAACAAGGTTCCCAACGCCCTTTTAAGGCAGGCACTGGCCTTTGACGAGTTGAACGACAAGACCAGCGCTAAATTACTGCTCAGAAAACTTATTAACCAATACCCAAAAACCAACGAAGCTAAAATTGCCGAGAACAAGTTGAAAACAATGAAGTGAGAAGCCGATGACCCCACTTTTTTCAGTCATATAACTGATATCTCAAGCTTCTTTTTTGACGACATCATTGAATGCCGACATCATGTCTTTTCGGCTGATGACCCCCATCAGTTTTTCGGGATCTTCACGATCCACCACCGGAAGCACGGCAAAGTTACCGGACGTAATTTTGGCCAGGGCTGACAGGAGGGTCTCATCCCGGGTGACTGTCACCACATCCCGGGTTGCCAGATGTCCCGCCGTAATGGGCTGCTTGCCTCTTTTCAAGGCCTTTTTGCAATCTGAAAGAGACAGAATACCCTTGAGTTTCCCCTCGTGGTTCACCACAGGAAAACTGTTGAAGCGGCTCCCATAAATCAGTTTCTCGAGCCCTTCAAGGTCAACATTGACATTGACCGGTTCTACGGTTGTTGTCATGGCATCGCCTACCAGCATAGCTCTGAAGCGGCTCATTTCGCTCTCCGGAGCAGAAATGGCAGGGCTTTGCCGGGCATCACCTGCGGTACCTGCCTTCATTTCCTCTACGCGGTTATTGTAATACTCAATCAGATCTCGGCGATCCAGCATGCCGATCAGAACCCCGTGATCCTCGTCTCGCACAACCGGAACCCGTTGCAGATTGCGAATGGTGCATTTTTTGAGCACGGCATTCAAATCTTCTTCGGGCGTTGTAAAAATGATGTCGGGATTGGCCACGTCTTTCATCCGCACCAGATCCCCGATTTCCTGATCAAAAATAACGCCGCGGATATCATTAATAGAAAAAATCCCCGTCAATCTATTTTCTTTATCCACAACGGGATAGTAGTGCTGGTGGCTCGAACTGAATATTTTTCTAAACCGTTTCAAGGTCATATCCTGAGGGATCAGCTGAACTTTTCTGAACTTCCCTGTCAATTCTTTGACACGGATGGCTTCGAGAATGTCCACAAAGAAATCCCCCTTGTGGGCATTGGAGTCAATTTTGCTTTTGACCTGCTTATCATAGATGGTCCACTTCTGAGAAATCAAATAGGCCAGTGAACAGACGAGAAGTCCGGGAAGAAGCAGATGATAAGAATTGGTCATCTCGCTGACAAAGATGATCGTTGAAATGGGGGTGTTGGACACCCCTGCGAAAAAGCCAGCCATTCCCACGACAACAAAAGCGCCCGGCTGTGTAACCACATTGGGCATGATGTCATGAAAAACTCTTCCCACGGCGCCGCCCAGTGCGCCACCGATCACCACCGAGGGACCGAAGACACCGCCGCTTCCCCCTGAGCCGATGGAAAAAGAAGTGGTCAATATTTTTCCCAATGCAAGGGCCAGCAAAAAGAGGGTGGGCAGGTTATTGTCCAGCGCCATCTGGGCGAACCCGTAGCCGAAGGATAGGGTTTCCGGCAGAAAAAAACCAATGGCACCCGTCAGCAGACCGCCGATGGCTGGTTTGATGTGATTTGGTAGTTTAAGCTTTTTGAAAGCTCCCTGAACCCCGTAAAAAGCTTTTACATACAGAAATCCTCCCGCTGCCAGAACAACGGCCAGAACCGTGTAAGGACCCAGCTCTAGAGGGTTGCGGAAGACAAAAGGATGCGTTTCAAACAGAGATCCCCATCCAAAGACCAAACAGAAAATGCAATAGGCCACCACCGATGAGATGCCGGCGGGAATGATCACCTCCGACTCAAATTCTGGGTCCCGATAAAGCACTTCGGCCGCAAACAACGCCCCGGCCAGAGGCGCCCTGAAAATGCTTCCCACGCCGGCCCCCATACCGGCCGCCAGCATAACCCGTCGTTCCCTGTCTGAAAGCTTCAGTTTTGTTGCGAGAAATGATCCAAAACCTGCGCCGATCTGAGCAATAGGCCCCTCGCGACCGCCCGAGCCACCCGATGTTAGCGTAATGGCCGAAGCAATGGTTTTGATAATGGGGATCCTTCCACGGATAAAACCACCCCTTTTGTGATAGGCATCGATGGCCGCATCAGTACCATGGCCTTCGGCTTCCGGTGCAAAGGTATAAACGAGCCACCCGCTGACAAGCCCCCCCAAAACCGGCAGAAAAAGGAGCATCCAGCGATTGAGAACGGTCTTTGTGGGTTCAAAAAGATCGCCTTCACCGGCGGGAGCAGGGGGTCGGTATCCCGCAAGCTGATCCAACAGAAAATGGGAACCGATTTGACAGAGGAATTGGAAAAAAATGGATCCCAGGCCGGCAATAAGACCGATCAGAACAAAGTAAAGAGCCCATTTGCCCGCCGTGGTAATGGCACTGGATCGGGCTTTTATGGTATCTCTATCGAGCCAGGTTTTACGCCTGTTTAAATGGGCCATGCCGACGTTCTTTCTTTGTGATGAGCTAACTCTTTGAAAATGTCATTTTTTCAAGCCCTTTATAGTGAGCAGGCGGATGCTCGTCAAGGAGGAAGTTTCTATAACCGTGCCAAAAATCGTTTGACGCGTGAATTAATCTCATCTTAAGCGAAAGCATTTCCCAAAAGAATCTCCTTTTCATTTATTATTCTCATCCAGTGCCCCTTATTAAAAGAATTTCATGCGGCCAAAAGCCAGGAAGAATATGTTTGGAAAGCCAAAATAGAAATAGAGTAAAAAAGGTTGGCAAAAGTTCATTTAACATTGGCTATTAACATAAATTTTATTGACTTTAAGTCTTCTCGGCATTAAAGTTTGAAGAGATGGATAATTGGGCGTGTTTTCCCTTCAGAAGATCCATTGAACTTATTTCAATATTTAGGAGCATCTGTTATGCCAAAAATCATGACAACAAAAGAAATTGCAAAATATTTGAAGCTGCACGAGATCACTATTTGCAAATATGCAGCAGAGGGAAAAATCCCGGCCATCCGAATCGGCAGGGTTTGGAGATTCGACAAAGATGCCATTGACCGTTGGATCGGAGGTGGCCAGAAGGACTGAGGCGCTTTTTTCGACCGACACACAGCCCGTGACCATGATCGAACGACCGGTGAGATGTAAACCCTCTTTGGGTCATCAGGAATAGAGCAAGATCGCCTTGATCCACTCACCATAGGTTTTGAGATCCGGCAGCCAGTCTTTTTGCAAGCGATAAAGAGATCGTCCGGATTCCAGACCGTGCCGGAGGGAAGCACTTCCCAGGATCATGTCAATGGGCTTTTTTTCGTATTCATACTCGTAAGGCGGCTCTTTCCATTCAAATTGCTCGCCATGATGTGAAATAACGGCCTGCAACAGTGCCAGAGATGTATGGTAGGGACGATAGGCATCAAGATCCAAAATGTGAATCATGAACCCGCGACAAAGTTGACCTGACCATTTGTGAAACGTGGGGCGAAATAGGTACTCCTGCAGATAACAACCACTTAACGCTCTGGGATCCAATCTTTTTCTGATGCCTGATGTATCAAAATAAGGCGCTCCGAAAATCTCAAAGGGCCTGCAAGTCCCTCTTCCTTCAGATACATGCGTTCCTTCCCACAACACCTGCCCGGGATATACAAAAGCTGTTTCAGGAAACGGCATGTTGGGAGAGGGCATCAACCACCTGAGACCGGTTTCACGCCACGTCATGTGCCTGCGCCATCCGATCACGGGTAGAACTTCCAGGTTGCATTCAAGTGCAAAAATCTGGTTGAAAAAAAGAGCCATTTCGCCCATGGTGAGTCCATGTCGCATTGGCAGCGACGCAGGGCCCACAAAGGAAAACAGTTCAGGTGAAAGGCAGTTTCCTTCCAGGATGTTTCCACCAAGGGGATTGGGCCGATCCAAAACAACGATCTTTTTTCCAAATCGCGCCGCGGCCCTCATGCAGCGAAGCATGGTGGAAGAAAAAGTGTAAACTCGTGTCCCCACATCCTGAAGGTCCACAATCAGCGTGTCGATAGGCTCAAACATTTCGGGACGCGGTTCCCTCGATTCAGCATAAAGGCTGAAAACTGGAATATTGAGCGCTTCGTCATGGGTGTGAGGGGTTTCGACCATGTTGTCCTGATCCTCTCCCCCGTACCCGTGTTGTGGTCCAAAAAGCACTTGCAGCTGTCCGGGAAGCTTTTTCTGCAACACATCCCGAGCTGTTTCAAGCAGTCGGTTGAGCGAAGCCTGATTTGACAGAAGGCCCAGTCGTTGCCCCTCAAAACGGGTCCATTCCCCTTCTGTTACCTGATCAAGACCGGTAAGGATATTTTCCATATGAAAACCATTTTTCATTCTTTTAGAAATCGGCGTTCATAGTAGGCCATATGCTCCCTTTTTTCAAGGAGCACAGAATGTTCTATCAACCTTTAATTCTCTATCCACAATGAAATGTTCTGATCGCAGGTTTTTCCGTGAATGCACCCTCTTTTTTAGAATGGGCGTTGCTTTTTGTTTTTGGATATTTATTCCGAGCGTTGCATCCTTTTCGTACGCAGATGACTTTGAAGTTTTGAAAAACGAGAATGTGGAAGTACTTTTTCCTCCCACACTTACACAGGTTGCCCGCGAGACGGCAGAGCTGGTACCTGAAATCAGGCAGGACCTAGAGGAAATATTCAATGGGTCTTTCTTTTTTAAACCCACCATTATTCTGATGAATGACCCTGAACGATTTCGCCGGATGACAGGCAGCCCTCTGATTGTTGGTTTTGCCATACCCAAAAAGAATCTAGTTGTTATTGATTATACAAAAATTGACAACCATTTGAAATTTAAATACATTTTAAAACATGAACTCTGCCATCTGCTCCTTCACGAACATCTTAGCCAAGTCCCCATTCCACGATGGTTTGATGAAGGAATTGCCCAGTGGGTCAGCGAAGGGGTAATGGATATTCTCCATGATCAAAAAGACGCTCTCTTGCCGAAAGCCGCATTTTCGGATCGCATGATCCCATTGGGCGCCTTGAATGAGGGATTTCCCCAAAACCCAAATGCACTTCGTCTCGCTTACGAAGAAAGCAAGAATTTCATTGATTACCTCATCAAATCTCGCGGCAGAAAAAAATTATTTGAAATTCTGCGCCTTTTGAAGGAAGGCACTCCCTTTCGAAAAGCTTTCTTCAAAGCACTTGGAACACCTCTTTACGAAATTGAAAAGGAATGGCTTGCTTCGCTAAAACAGAACATCAACTGGTTTGCGCACCTGAGCTATTATTTATATGAAATCATCTTTGCCCTGGGGGGACTGATCTTGTGTTACGGCTTCATAAGGTTATGGAGAAAGAAAAAGGCTTACATGGAAGAAGAGTAGTCCATGAAAAGGTTTGGTTGATATTTTTGTCAAGGTATGCCAAAGTCCTTGCATTGTGATGTGAATTCAAACAGCGTTTCAATGAAAGGAGCCAAAGAAGAATGGGATTTCCGCATCTATTTTCCCCCATCACCATCCAGAATATGACGCTCAAAAACCGGATTGTTATGACCGCCATGCATCTGGGCTATACGCCAAAGGGAGAAGTGACCGACCAACTCACTGATTTTTACGCCGAAAGAGCCCAAGGGGGTGTTGGCTTCATTATTGTAGGGGGATGCCCCATCGATGAAACAGGTGGCATGGTAGGGATGATTGCCCTTCAAGATGACCGGTTCATTCCCGGCTTGAAACGACTGACCCGATCGGTGAAGGACCACGGCGCCAAAATAGCGGCTCAACTTTATCAGGCAGGGCGTTATACCCATTCGGCTATGATTGGTGGCCAAAAGCCCATTTCTGCTTCGGCTGTTCGGTCCAGACTGACAGGAGAAACCCCCAGGGCTCTCACCCTTGAGGAAATTCCGGAAGTTCAGGATAAGTTTGCTGAAGCGGCGGTGAGGGCTCGGAACGCTGGATTTGATGCCGTTGAAATCCTTGGTAGCGCCGGATACTTGATCAGCCAGTTTCTATCGCCCATTACCAATCTTCGAAAGGATGACTACGGCGGCTCCTTTGAAAATCGTATGCGCTTCGGTCTTGAAACCATTACCAAGGTGCGAAATGCCATGGGTTCCGATTATCCGATTTTATTGCGGATCGCCGGCAATGACTTCATGGAAGGGGGTAACACCAATCTTGAAGCGAGGCAGTTTGCAGCGGCGGCTGAAAAGGCGGGCGTCGATCTCTTCGATGTAACGGGTGGATGGCATGAAACACGGGTGCCGCAACTCACCATGGGTGTTCCCAGAAAAGCCTACGTCTACCTTGCCAGAGGAATTCGCTCTGTTCTATCGGTGCCGGTCATCTCCAGCAATCGCATCAATGATCCTGAGGCTGCCGAGGAGGTCCTTCGTTCCGGCGGGGCTGACCTGGTCACCATGGCCAGAGGGCTGCTTGCGGACCCTGAACTGCCCAATAAGGCCCGCTCTGGAAAATCCCGGCTTATCTACCATTGTGTGGCCTGCAACCAGGGGTGTTTTGATTCCATTTTTCAGGGACGTCCAGCCACCTGCATGGTCAATCCGAGGGCCGGACGGGAAGCTGAACTGAAAATAACACCTGCTCCGAATCCCCGCAAAATCGTTGTCGTGGGAGGAGGACCCGCCGGCATGGCCTTGGCATGCACTGCGAAAGAACGGGGTCATCATGTGGTTCTCATGGAAAAGAGCGACAGGCTGGGTGGTCAGATCCTTCTAAATCATCTGATACCTGGACGCGGAGAGTTGCAAACGGCCGCCATTGACCTGATTCACAACCTGCACGAAAAGCGTGTCGAGACGCTTCTTGAAGAGACGGCTACAGCGGATAACATTGTGGCCATGGCGCCAGACGTGGTAGTGGTGGCCGCCGGTGCTCAGCCGGTAAAACCGGATGTCAGCGGTATCGACGGGGATAACGTAATTCAAGCCTGGGAACTGCTGGAGAAGAATGTGGAAACCGGGGAAAAAGTGGTCATTCTGGGAGGAAATGCCGTTGGGCTGGAAACCGCATTGTTTCTTGCAAACCAAGGAACCCTTTCTCCCGAAGTGCTTCACTTTCTCATGGCAAACCGGGCCGAGACATATGAAACCTTGATGGAATTGCTCGATAAGGGAAACAAACAGGTTACCGTGGTTGAAATGACCCGGAAGGCAGGCGCCGATGTAGGAGTCTCCACCCGATGGACTCTTATGGGGGAATTGAAAAGGCTGGGTGTAAAAATTCTGACTCAAACCAAGGCAGTCGGGATAACGGCTGAGGGCCTTGAAGTGGAAGATGCACAGGGTTCAGACTTCATCGCCGCGGATACGGTGGTGCTTGCAGCCGGCTCACAAAGTGAAGATGGCCTTGCCAATGCGCTTCAAGGTCGTGTCTCTGAAGTCCATGTGATCGGGGATGCCAAAAAACCGCGAAACATTCTGACTGCCATTCGTGAAGGGTTTCAGCTGGGGCTAACACTGTAAGGACTTAAACAATGACCCAGGTCATTTCCATTTCCAATCAAAAAGGGGGGGTCGGAAAAACAACCACCGCCGTTAACTTATCCGCTGCCATTGCCGCTGGAGAAAGGACCTGCCTTCTCATTGATTGCGATCCCCAAGGGAATGCCACAACCGGGCTTGGGGTGGATATTGCGGACCTTTCCCACGGCCTTTATGATGTACTCATGGGCACGGCTCCTCTCGAAAGCGCCATTATCGAGACCGCACTTCCTCACCTTCATCTTCTTGGTGCCACCCAGGAGCTCATCGGCGCAGAGGTGGAAATGACTTCCATGGGTTCAAAAGAGTTCCTTCTCAAAAAGCCCATCGCGACGCTTCGAAAACGCTATGATTATATTTTCATCGATTGTCCCCCCTCACTCGGCTTTCTCACCATTAACGCCTTGACGGCATCTGCTTCCGTTTTGGTACCCTTGCAATGCGAGTATTATGCGTTGGAAGGATTGAGCAAACTGCTTACCACCGTCAAAGCCGTCAAAAAAAGCCTCAATCCCGTACTCCGGCGCGTTGATATTTTGTTGACCATGTTTGACAGACGAAATAATCTCTCCCGACAGGTTGAGCAGGAGGCACGCGGACTTTTCAATGAACGGGTGCTGAAAACGGTTATTCCCAGAAATGTTCGGCTCAGTGAAGCACCCAGTTACGGCAAACCCATTATTCTGTATGACATACGGTCCCCTGGCGCACAAAGCTATCTGTCTCTGGCGCGTGAAATCGTTGAAAGTGAGAAAAGAGAATGACTAAACGAAATGCTCTGGGAAAAGGCTTGTCTGCCTTGATTCCTGAAGGCCACGATCTGGACGAAAAAGAAGAGCAGTTTTTTTTCTGCCCCGTTGCGGCCATTGAACCTAATCCGAACCAGCCCCGGCAGCGGTTTCCCGCCATTGAATTGGAGGAAATGGCTGTTTCCGTACGTGAAAAAGGTATCCTGACCCCGCTCCTGGTAAACAAGACTGGAACCGGCTATCAGCTCATTGCCGGGGAAAGACGATGGCGAGCCGCCCAAATGGCGGGGCTTGAACGGGTCCCGGTGGTGGTGAAAGATGTAACACCGTCTGAATCCCTTGAGCTGGCACTCATCGAAAACATTCAGAGAAAGGACCTCAACCCCATTGAAGAAGCCATGGCTTGCCAGAAATTGATGGAAGATACCGCATCCACCCAGGAAATATTGTCACGTCGGCTTGGCAAAGACCGTTCCACCATCGCCAACCTTCTTCGGCTTTTAAAATTACCCAAGGCCATTCAGCAGGACGTGATTGATAACCGCCTCAGCATGGGACACGCAAGGCTGCTCGCGGGCATCTCCGAAGATGACCAGCAACGTTTACTGCGTGATGCCATTATCAAGAAGGGACTATCCGTGCGGCAGGCCGAGGCACTGGCCAAAAAACTGAAAAAGGCGCCAAAGCCCAAAAAAGTCTTGTCCAAGGAGGATCCCTATATACGCTCGCTCTCAGAAAATCTCAAGCGAAGTCTCGGAACCAAGGTCGAAATCAAAAAGGAAGGGAAGCGGGGCCAGATTCTTCTCTATTTCTATTCCGATGATGAACTGGATCGATTGGTGGAATTTTTAACCTGAGGCCTCACTTTTTCGCCGTTTCCATTTTCTTTCCTCGCCTCTGACCAGCCTTGTGATGTTTTCAACATGTCTGAAATAAATAAAAACTGCCATGAGAATCGATGCCAGAACCACGGGTTTCGGTTGCTGGAAAAGGGCCAGAAATATGGGAATAGAACCCGCTGAAACCATGGAGCCCAGGGATATGTAATCCCATTTCATAACCACCAGGACAAAAACCAGAACACCCATCAAACAACTAATGGGGGAGAGCGCTAGATAAACGCCCAGAGCCGTTGCGACACCTTTGCCACCCCTAAATCCCATAAAGACTGAAAACTGGTGCCCCAAAAGTGGGCAAAGGGTAACCATTGCCAGGGCAATCTGACCCCAAATATCCCCCTTGTTGGAACAGGCCGAAAAAACCACAACCGGAACCAGTCCCTTTAACACATCAAGGAGCAGGGTCAGGAGCCCCCATTTGAGCCCCAACTCCCTGGCCACATTGGTAGCACCGATATTCCGGCTTCCTCTTTGGGTAATGTCGATTTGTGCTACGATTCTTGCGATGATTTTTCCAAAAGGTACTGCACCCAGAAGATAGGCGCCCAAAGCGAAATAGAGTGTTTGACTGAGCATGAAAGTCCCCTATTTTTGTCTTCCCGGATTTCAGATCTTTACAAGACCCACCGGCTCTGATAAATTTTTTCCCATAAAATAGCGGCCTTTAAAATGGGATGCAATGCTTTTTTCCCTAAATTATTTTACGCGAGGATGATACTTTGAAAGTGATGGTTTTAGACGGACAGGGTGGAGGGATTGGTGCGACCCTCATAAAAGGACTTAGAGCTTTCCTCGGCCCGGACATGGAGATTTTGGCGTTGGGCACCAATTCCATTGCCACCTCCAGAATGATGAAGGCCGGGGCTAACCGTGGAGGTTCAGGTGAAAACGCCATTATTTTAACTAGTTACAGAGTTGACTTGATTGTCGGCCCCATTTCTATCCTAATGGCTAATGCCATGATGGGAGAGATGACTCCTGAAATGGCAACCGCTGTCAGTTCAAGTCCAGCGCGTAAGATTCTCCTACCCATTACCCAGGAAAAGATCACAATTGTCGGCGTTTCCAGGGAACCTCTGCCTCACCTTGTAAACCAGGCAGTCGCTATGGTGGGACAAATGGTTGAGGAGAGGAATCAACAAAGGAAAAGTGAATGTACTGGTCCTCGCAAAATCATAAACGAAGGATCCGATTGCAAGAAACAAACCCCAAGAGACCGGACCTAAGAGATGTAGAAGCCGTTTTAGAAGATCGGAAAGAAAGGGTCAATGTTTCACGTGAAACATTGACCCTTTCTTTCCGATTTCATGGCTCCGACAAACACGTTTCAATCATTCTGTCCAGCAAATGACCCAGGCTCCACCCCTTCCCTTTCGCCGCCAGCGGCACAAGACTTGTTTCAGTCATTCCCGGAATTGTGTTGGTTTCAAGCACATAAATCTGATTCTGTCTTATCATCATATCAGTTCTGCTCCAATCCCGACATCCCAGTGCTCGATGTGCCTTTTTGGCAATTTCCGATGCTTTTTCTGCAATACTGGGGTCCAATACCGCCGGACAAATTTCATTGGTCTCACCCGCAACATATTTTGCATTAAAATCGAAGAATCTATGATTTTCTTTCGGCACAATCTCAATCAACGGGAGTGTCTCAAGCGCACTTCGTCCAAGGACGGCACCAGTAATTTCGCGTCCTTCCACATACTCTTCGAGCAAAATCTCCTCATCAAATTCAAAAGCCCTTTCGATACCGGACTCAATGTCGGCATCGCTTTCCATGATCGAGATTCCAATACTCGACCCCTCACTCACCGGTTTGATGACAATGGGTGTGCCCAGAATATCTCTTATTTTCTTGATACTGGTTCGCCCTTGCTTCTGAAGTATAATCTCCTTGGGAACCAGAAGCCCCATGTTTCGGTACACTTCCTTGCTCACCCGCTTATTCATTGCCATGGCACTTGACAAGACACCCGATCCCACAAACGGCAAACCATATACTTCCAAAAGACCCTGCATCCGACCATCTTCTCCGAATTTTCCGTGAAGAACGTTAAAAACCAGGTCAATCTCCCCTCTTTTATGCCATAAAAGATTCAAGTCATTTTTCGGATCAAATGCACGACTATCATACTTATCGTTATTCAGAGCAACTAGCACCGCCTCGCCACTTTTGATGGAAACACTTCGTTCCTTGGACCAACCGCCTGACAGAACAGCAATCCGGGTTTTCTTTTTCAATATAACTATACCTCCACGCCTAATGTTGCGAGACTTACTATGAAATCCAAAAACTTTTGCTTCCTTGACAATTTGGAGTATTTTGAGGACTATCAAAAAGATATATAACTAATTATATAATAGTTTATATTAACCTAGAAATGGAAAAGCAATTTTCGGAAAGTCAGGAATTCTTATGATTTAATATCTATTGATAAAAGGACCTTAGAAATTCTTCTTCCTTAGGAGAAAGGTTGAAGCGCGCCCCTGCCTCTTCTATGAACCTGGTCGGTTTTTGCGCCTCGTTTTCCTTCAAGTTTTCTGATATCCACTTGATGGCTTCCCTGACGTTCTTTCCTTCCGGTTGAATCGTTGCCATATTCCTGAATCCCCGTATTAGCATTACCTCTGCTCGCTAAAATTCACTTTAACCGACACATCCCCACACAAAATCTTTCGTTCTGCTCCTTCCGCTGTAACTATTCGCAAGGCTCCATCTTGATCAATCTCAACTGCTTTTCCGCTAATGCGCTCTTTTCCAGTTTCAATGATCACTGGTTTTCCCAAAATGACCGATTTTTCATTCCACCTTTTGCAAAGTAATTCTCTTTCTCTCCTGTCTTCGATGCCCTGATAATACACGGTCAGCTTTCCTAAAAGGTTGCCAAGAAGTTCTTCCCTTGAAACCCGTTCACCGGTTTCAACAAAAACGCTTGACGTCTCGTAACCTGAAGTCTCCTCAGCTTTCGGTTTCCAGTTAATGTTCAGACCCATTCCCAACACAAGATATTGAACACTTCCTTTCAAAACGCTAAATTCCGTCAGCACACCGCCCAGTTTCTTTTGCCCGAGGTAGATATCGTTGGGCCATTTGATCCCAGCATCTAAACCACTAACCTCCTTTAAGGCATCCGTTCCAGCCAATGCAAAAATCATGGTCAAAATAAAAACGTTTTTCGGTGACAACATCGGCCGCAACAGAACCGAAAAAAGCAGATTTTCACCTCTTTTTGAAAACCACCTGCGTCCCATTCTCCCAAGGCCATCGGTCTGTTCATCGGCAATGAGGACTGTTCCTTCTGCCGCCCCTTCCTGAGCCAGTCTTTTCAGAAAAACATTCGTCGATCCAAGGCGTTCTTTAAAAATAATATTTTTGCCAAACATGCAATCTTTCAGGGCGAGGGCCACATATGCCACGTTGAAAGATGTCGCAATTCCTTTACCGTCCTCTCTACCCCTTAAGACTTCCATGAATCCGCGCTCACCACACCCAGACCGTCAATATTCCAGCTCTGCTTTCAAATCCCGTCGCATCAGTTCTTTTACTGCCTGCCGAGGGTTCTTGCCCTCGTACAGGATTTGATATACCTGCTCAACAATGGGCATCACCACATTTTGTTTTTCAGCGAGTTCGTAAGCGGATTTTGAGGTCTTTACGCCTTCGGCTACCATCTTCATTTGCTGCATAATTTCATCAATGCTTTTTCCTTTTCCCACTTGAAATCCGACGGTACGGTTTCTACTTAAATCCCCCGTGCAGGTCAGGACCAGGTCACCCATCCCGGCAAGTCCAGCAAATGTATGAGGATTAGACCCCATTCTAACCCCCAGCCTCGTAATCTCAGCCAGTCCTCTCGTGATCAGTGCGGCCCGCGCATTGTGTCCAAAATCCAATCCATCACATACACCCGCTGCAATGGCAATCACATTTTTGAGTGCGCCTCCCAATTGTGTCCCCACCACATCCGTACTTTGATATACGCGGAAAAAATCCCTGGAAAAAAGCCGCTGGAGCTTTTCCCCATGCCCTTTGCTCTCACAGGCGATGCTCACTGCCGTAGGCAACTTTTGACTCACTTCTTTTGCAAAACTTGGCCCCGCAAGACAGGCAAAATCCTTCAAAAATCCCGTGCCCAACACTGCTTCAACCACCTGGCTCATCACCATCAACGAATCATTCTCAATCCCTTTGGTCGCCATCATTAGCGGCACACCAGACGGCAAGTGAGGCTTCAGTCCTTCAAGTACACCACGAAAGACATGCGACGGCACTGCAATCAGCACCAATTCCTTTTTGACTAATGCTTCTTCAAAGGATTTCGAAGGCTTGAGCGCGCAATCAAGCCGCACCCCTGGCAGGAATCCTTCATTTTGGTGTCTTTCTTTAATATCTTTATAAACCGATTCCTCGCGGGCCCACAGGTGTACCTCAAAATCTTCCTTTTCAGCCAACAAATTCGCCAGCGCAGTTCCCCAACTTCCAGCACCAATCACGGCAATTCTGGTTATCTCGTTGTCCGACAAAGCGTCTCTTCCTTTCAAAAGGCCTTTACACCTAAATTCCTGCCTAATCATCCTCCATAATTTTAGCGACACCCACAACCTTTTCTCCTTCGCCAAGATCGATGAGCTTTACCCCTTGGGTATTTCGACCGATCACAGAAATATCGGCAACCCTTATACGAATAATTTTGCCATGGCCTGTTATGATCATTAGTTCATCCTGATCGGTCACCTCATAGGCATATACCACCTGCCCATTTCTTTCACTCGTCTTGATGGTGATAACGCCTTTTCCCGCCCTTGCCTGGGTCGGATATTCTTCCCGATTGGTCCGTTTGCCGAAACCATTTTCCGTAACCGTCAAAATGGTAGCGCCCTCCCCCAGGGTTTCCATTCCGACCACTTCACTGCCCGCCTCCATCTTGATACCGATATTGCCGGCAGCGACTCTTCCCATACTCCTCAATTCAGATTCCTTGAACCGGATTGATTTTCCTTCCTTCGTCGTCAGAAAAATATCCTGATCTCCACTGGAGACCCTCACCGCAATCAATTCATCATTCTCCCTGATTTTGAGGCCGATGGTGCCCACGCTTCTGGGATGGCTGTAAGCTTTCAATTCCGTTTTCTTAACGAGGCCCATTTTCGTCGCCATGACCACATATTTACCTTCTTCATAATCTCGAACGGGAAGTATGGTAGCCAAACGTTCACCCACCTTAAGATCCAAAAGATTAACAATGGCCTTTCCTCTGGACATTCTCCCGCCTTCCGGTATTTCATGAACTTTTTTCCAATATACCCGCCCCTTGTTCGTGAAAAACAGAAAGTAGTCGTGAGACGAAGCGACAAAAAGGTGCTCAACAAAATCCTCTTCTTTCGGTTTGGCGCCGGTCAGCCCTTTGCCGCCACGTCTCTGTGCCCGGTACAGGCTGATTGGATTTCTTTTGATATACCCCTTGTGACTGACCGTCACCACCATATCCTCTTCGGCGATGAGATCTTCCATATCAATCTCTTCCGCGTCATCGATAATCTCTGAACGCCGTTCATCTCCGTAACTATTCTTTATATCCAGTAACTCTTCTTTAATGATATCCAGAACCATCGAAGGGGTAGCCAAAATGGCTTTATAGTGAGCGATGTCTTTCAAAAGCGCTTCATACTCTGCATGGATCTTTTCCCGTTCCAATCCGGTAAGTCGCTGTAGTCTCATGTCCAGAATGGCTTGAGCCTGAATCTCCGAGAATTGAAATTCTGCCATCAATCTGCTCTTTGCTTCCTTTGCCTCCGACGATGATCTGATCAATTCAATGACTTCATCCAGAAAATCAAGTGCCTTTTTAAGCCCTTCAAGAATATGCGCCCGCGCGCCCGCTTTCTTGAGATCAAAAATGGTTCTTCTGACGATAATTTCCCGGCGATGCTTAATAAAATGCTCGATCATTCCCTTCAGTGTCAGAACTTCCGGACGTCCGTTGACAATAGCCAGCAAAATAATGCCAAAAGAGACTTCCATCTGCGTGAACTTGTACAACTGGTTCAAAATTACCAGCGCGTGAGCATCCCGTTTGACTTCAATGACAATACGCATGCCGTCTCGATCCGATTCGTCTCGAATCTCGGATATCCCTTCAATCTTCTTCTCCCTCACCTGGGCAGCAATCTTTTCGAGAAGCTTTCCTTTGTTCACTTGATAAGGAATCTCCGAGACAATTATCCTTTCTTTATTATGGGCGAACTTTTCCACAAATCCGCGCGCTCTGATTTTAATGATTCCTCTTCCGGTGGTGTAGGCATCAATAATCCCCTGCTTTCCCAATATAAACCCGGCAGTTGGAAAATCCGGTCCCGGTATGACACCCATTAATTCGCCAAGGGAAATATTCGGATTCTCCACAACTTTTTCAATTCCCCTGCAGATTTCCATTAAGTTGTGCGGCGGAATATTGGTGGCCATTCCTACCGCAATCCCGGAAGAACCATTAATGAGCAAGTTCGGCACCTTCGTAGGTAAAACTAGCGGTTCGAGAAGCGTACCGTCATAGGTGGGTGCAAAATCGACCGTTTCCTTTTCAAGGTCGGTGAGAAAGTCTTCTGCTGTCCGCGTCATCCGGACTTCCGTATAACGCATGGCCGCGGGCGGATCTCCATCCACGGACCCAAAGTTTCCCTGTCCGTCCACAAGACAATATCTCAGTGAAAAATCCTGCGCCATTCGTACGATGGTGTCATATACCGCGGTATCCCCGTGAGGATGATACTTACCAATGACATCGCCCACAACCCTGGCTGACTTCTTAAACGGCCTGTTAAAATAGTTCTTCAGGTCGTTCATGGCAAACAGCACTCGCCTGTGAACCGGTTTCAGACCATCTCTAATGTCCGGGAGCGCACGGCCCACGATAACGCTCATGGAATATTCCAGATAAGATTTCTTCATCTCATCTTCTATGTTGACAAATTCCGGCTCTAAATCCTGCATCATAATATTTTGGTTTCTCCGCTCTTTTCTGTTTATTTAGTGACGGTAAATGCCGATTAAATGTCCAATTCCGTTACTTCCATGGCATTGTTCTGAATAAACTCCCGTCTTGGTTCAACTTTGTCCCCCATGAGGATGGTAAAAATATTATCTGCTTCCACCGCATCTTCCACTTTCACCTGAAGAAGGACCCGCTTTTCAGGATCCATAGTGGTCGTCCACAATTGATCCGGGTTCATTTCACCCAATCCTTTGTACCTTTGAATGGTCAGTCCCTTTTTCCCTTTATCCATAAGCTCATTTAAAAAAGACCTTGGGTCTTCAATTTTTTCCTTTTCCTGGCTTCCATTCACCCTGGAACCGTTCACCTTTAGATCCCAAAAGTCCTTGGAAAGACTTATGAAACGGCGAAGATCCGGAGAAGACAGAAATTCCCAGTCAACTTTAAAGCGGTACCCCCCGTTTTGTGTTTCCGTAACGGTGAACCGGTAATACCCGTCATCCTCAGTCATCTCTATGTCCGTAATCTCAAACCCATCCTTTTTCAGCAGTCCGGAAAGATTGTTGACAAAATCTCTGTCTTTAAACTGTTTCGTGGTTGTCACCCCGTTTAAAATAAGGGATTCCAGAAAGTTATAGCTAAAGCCTTTTCTGGAAAGCTTCTCCATGTTATCAAAAAATTTAACAAGTCTATTTAGCAGTTTAATGAGCCGTTTTCCGGATATCTCCCTGCCGTCTTCAAAGACAATCCGTTCATTGTCCGAAATTCGATCCAGAATATAATCGTTAAATTTCTCTTCGTCCTTGATAAACAGATCCTGCTTTTTCTGCGACACACGGTAAAGGGGCGGCTGTGCCACATAAAGGTATCCGTTTTCAATAAGATCCGGCATCTGTCTGAAAAAAAACGTCAGCAAAAGTGTGCGAATATGGGCCCCATCCACATCAGCATCGGTCATAATGATGATTTTGTGGTAACGCAATGAATCGATATTGTAATCCTTCTCTCCAATTCCGGTGCCCAAAGCGGCGATCATGGTTCGTATTTCATCACTTGAAATCATTTTATCGAACCGTGCTTTTTCCACATTTAAAATTTTTCCCTTAAGCGGCAGAATCGCTTGTGTTTTTCGATTTCTGCCCTGTTTGGCGGATCCACCCGCCGAATCTCCCTCAACAATGAATATTTCACTTCGGCCTGGATCTTTTTCCTGGCAATCCGCCAGCTTCCCAGGAAGAGAATGATCTGAAAGAATCCCTTTCCTTCTAGCCAGTTCTTTGGCCTTTCTGGCCGCTTCTCTGGCCCTGGCCGCATCGATGACCTTTCCTAAAATCGCATTTATAATGGGCGGATTTTCCTCAAAAAAAGTGCCTAGACCTTCATTGACCAATGTTTCAACCAGCCCCTTAATCTCACTGTTACCAAGCTTGGTCTTTGTCTGGCCCTCAAACTGGGGCTCAGGCAGCTTCACACTGATAACTGCCGTCAAACCTTCCCGTACATCTTCTCCTGAAAGCTTTTCCGTGACCTTTTTAGCTTTAGGCGAATTGCTGAGATACGAATTAATACTCCTCGTCAAAGCCGATTTAAATCCCGCAAGATGGCTTCCACCTTCCTTTGTATTGATATTATTGGCAAAAGTGAAAAGATTTTCTTTATAGGAATTATTATACTGAAGAGCGATATCAATCAGGACATCGTTTTTTTCTCCTGAAATGGCAATCGGCTTACGATGGAGTACTTCTTTATTTTTATTGAGATATTCCACAAAAGACTCAAGACCTCCCTCGTACAAAAAGTCCTTCTTCTTGCCGGTTCGCTCGTCCAGAATTTTAATCCGTAACCCCTTGGTCAAAAAGGAAAGCTCACGCATTCTTTTGGCCAGCGTTTCAAAATCAAAAATGATCGTTTCAAATATCAGCGGGTCCGGCGTGAAATGTACTTTGGTTCCGGTCCTCGCAGTTTCACCCCTGATTTCCAGGGGTGTTTTGGCCTCTCCACGTTCATAGCGTTGATAGTATGTCTTTTTCTCCCGATAAACTTCCACCTCTAGATAGCTCGAAAGTGCATTTACAACGGAAACCCCCACACCGTGGAGACCCCCCGACACCCGGTAGGTTTTGTTGTCAAATTTACCACCGGCATGAAGTTTCGTCATAACCACTTCCAAAGCCGGCATATTGGCAGACGTATGCATATCCACGGGAATCCCTCGTCCATTATCCCGAATCACCACACTGTTGTCTGTCATGAGTTTGATGTCAATTTGATCGCAATATCCGGCCAGTGCTTCATCTATGCTGTTGTCCACCACTTCGTAAACCAGATGATGAAGTCCTTCAAAAGACGTATTTCCGATATACATGGAAGGTCTTTTTCGAACAGCCGACAATCCTTCTAAAACTTTGATATCAGATGCTGCGTATGTTTGTTCCTGTGTCATATTAAACCCTCATCGGCATTATGAGACCGATGAAACCTTCATCTGCATCTCCCGTCAACACGAAAGGTTTCGAGCTGTCCGTGAAATCAAGATGGATAGTTTCACTCTGCATGGATTGGAGCGTATCAATAAAGTATTTTGGGTTAAAACCAGCTTCGACCCGCTCACCACTATATTTAATTTCAAGGTTTTCCTGAGCCTCTCCCAAATCGGGGTTGGTCGAGATTAGATCCATTACATTGTTTTCCAGGGTAATTTTCACGGCCCTGTACCGTTCGTTGCTCAAGATAAGCATTTTTCTCATGGCGTCCATAAGCGCTGCTTTCTTAATATCCACAGGATCCTTTTCGTTTTTGACAATTACCGCCTTATAATCAGGGAAATTGGTTTCAAGAAGGCGCATGACCAGAAAAGCGTTTCCCTTTTTTGCCACGCAGTTCTTCTCTTTAAAGCCGATTTCAACGGTACCGCCATCAACCGCCATTTTGTTCAGTTCACTCATCCCTTTCTTAGGAATCATAACACCGGCACTGAGTTCCAGGGCTTCAAGGTTTTCAAATGGTTTATCAATCAGAGAAAGTCTGTGCCCATCGGTCGCCACCATCCGCAGAACGTTCGTTCCATCCTTTGACAGTTTCTCCGTCAACACGCCTGACAATTTGAAACCGGCTTCCTCAGCAGTCACCGCATAAATTGTCTTGCTAATCATATCCACCAGCGTTTCCCCGTCCATGGCAACCGTGCTGACACCCTCAGGTTCCATAAATGCAGGGAATTCATCGGGAGGAATGGAAGCCAGATTAAACCGGGCTACACCGTCGGAAATGAATATCCAATTGTTTTCTTTTTCTCTAATATGAAATTCTGAAGATCTGGTTTCTTTCAGAATTTCAAATATTTTTCGTCCGGAAAGAGTTATACTCCCTTCTTCAATAATTTGGGCATTGATCGTCTCCTGGAAACCCAATTCCAAATCCGTGGCGCTAATGCGAACAGTTGAGTTGTCAGCTGTAAAAAGAATCGTTGACAGTACCGGCATATTGCTCTTTTTTTCGATAATGCTTTGAACCTTTGAAACGGATTTGAGGAGTTCATCCCGATCAATTTTTATCTCCATTGTTTCCTCCGTTGATGTTGTATGTCTTTATTTCTTTAATTTATAAAAATAGCTTTAATAATAGAATACTGTCAATTTGTTTGAAAGTCAGTAAACTATAAGATTTTTAGATATTTTATTTCTTAACTCTCTTGCAAAGAAATGATCACCAGCTTTCAAAAAAAGCACTCCTCGCGAGAATTTCGCGCTTTTGAACACCCATCGTCAAACACTGAACGTTTTATGGTTTTAAACTGCTACACCATTTAAAATAAAACCTCTGAGTTTGTTAATATCATCAATAACTTCTGTATTTAATTTTAAACCTTCTTCAATGCAGTTAATTGAGTAAATAATAGATGAATGGTGTTTATTGCCAAAGGCCTTCCCGATTTCCGCTAAAGAAAGATCCGTGTATTTTCTTGTGAGAAAAATAGCGATCTGTCTCGGGTAGGAAATTTTACGCTGTCTATTCCTGCTTAGAAGGTCAGACGGCGAAAGACTAAAGTATGTAGCGGTGATGTCCTGGATATGCTCAGGCCCGATTCGAGTAGGAAGTTCGTTTTCGAGAATGGACTGCACAATGGAAATATCCATTTTGTTCCCAAAAAGAGAAGCATGAATCTTAATTTTTTCTATTTGGTGGACCAGGTTCTTTAGGTTATTGGTTGTGCTCGCCAGAAAAAAGGTTGCATCTTCCTGAAACTGAATTCCTTTTTGCTTTGCTTTCTGGTGAATTACCTTCATTTTTGTCTCTTGATCAGGGATCTTAATTTCAGAAATTAAACCCCATTCAAGACGGGATCGCAATTGGGGCAGAAGATTCTTGATCTGGCCGGGGGGCGCCGATGCGGCAACCACCAACTGTCGTTTGGATTCAAGAAATTGGGTGCAAAGGGAAAACAGTTCCTTTTGGGACCCTTTGTGGGAGGCCACTGTATGAAAGTCATCGAGCAGCAGAAGTCGGGGCGGTTTTTCCGTACCCCAGAAGCTGCTTGACTTTTCAGAAATGGTTTTGTCAAACCGCGATATGATGTTTTCAGCTGACAGATAAACGGCCTTGTTGTGAGGGGCTATTTTCATGGCCTCGTTGCCGATGGCGTGCAATAGATGAGTTTTTCCCGAACTCCATTTGCTGTAAATATACAGAGGATTATACTTGCTGACCGGATTGTTTGCAACCTCCAGTGCCGAAGAGCGTGCCAAGCCGTTTGAACGGGCTTCGATGAACGCTGAAAAGGTGCAGTACGGATCCAGACCCGATGAAAAGGAGCTTCTTGGGCTTTGAAAGAGAACCTTCTTTTTTTTTTCTTTTGTACTGGCGGGGTGGGTCTGGTATGAAAACCGTAAGGTTGGACGAGTGCCCACAATAGGGTGCAAAAGCTTCCGTATGTGCTCGCTGTAATGGTCAGAAAGCCATGCGGCAACAAATTTATTTGGGACCTCGATCACAGCCAGTTTCGAGTTGATTTCAAGCAAGGAAGCCTGTGACAGCCATGTTTTGAACTCGGATTTTGAAATACTGCACTGAATGTTTAGTTTTATCTGATCCCATATTTCATTTTTAGTTGTCATGGAAATCGGTTGTGGGTTACAAATGAACAGTTTAAATAAAAACATCATATTTTAGAGGTTTTGCCAAAAGATAGCAATTAAAATTTGTCTTTACATCATGGGGAGGAAAACATGACTTTTTCAATAGCGTTGGCGGGAAAAGGTGGTACCGGCAAGACTACTCTAGCGGGTATGCTGATCAAATATCTGGTAGGGAAAGGAAAAACGCCTGTATTGGCTGTGGACGCCGATGCAAATGCCAATTTGAACGAAGTACTGGGGGTCGGTGCGGGCGAGACATTGGGAGATGCCAGGGAGGACATGAAAAAAGGTGTTGCCGCTGGCATGACCAAAGATGTGTATATGGAAATGAAACTTCAGGAAGCCGTTGTGGAATCGACCGGTTTTGATCTTATTGTCATGGGGCGGCCTGAAGGGGCAGGGTGTTATTGCGCTGCCAATACTCTTTTAACCCAATATCTGGAAAAGCTTATTGACAATTACCGGTATTTGGTCGTGGACAATGAGGCGGGCATGGAACATATCAGCAGACTGACCACCAACAATATCGATGTGCTTCTGGTGGTAAGCGATGCCACAAGACGCGGTCTGCAGGCTGCTCACCGCATTGTGGAACTGGCAGACGCCCTGAAATTGAACATCAACCGAAAACTGGTCATGGTCAACCGTACCAGGGAAGCGCAATCGGAGGTTCTAGAGGATGCCATTGCGCAATATGATATCGAGCTTATCGGTATGGTTCCGGAAGATGCCGGAGTGCAGCAATTCGACCTGGAAGGGAGGCCCACTGTTGAATTGCCAGGGGAAAATGAGGCCCTCAAGGCGGCGTATCGGATATTCGATAAAATACTGGCTTAAAGGCCCCTTATGTTGTATGATTATTTTGTCTTATACAATATATGGTGTTTTCAAACCAGCAGTGAAGCCTTTCAAATTACAGGGAAAAACCCCTTGACAATGTTTCGATAATCTTCTACTTTACCTTAAATGACCTCTAGGGCAGAGGCATTTTTTTGTGCTTATTATGTAAAATTTTTCACAAGTAAAGTTTTTTGCGTATTATTAATATTTAGGGAGCGGCAATAAGCCGCACATTGTGGACAAAAAATGAATCCAAGAAGGAGGTACACAAATTGGCCTTTGAGATTCCCGTACAACCCTATTCCGGAAAAATAGGGGAAACAACACTGGGCGTCGGTGACGGCGCTGTAGAGCTGGGTGGAGGAGACTCATACCCATTCCATCTTTTTGAGGGCAACATGCCCAATGCCCCGAAAATTGCGATGGAAGTCTGGGATTATGATCCCTCTGAAGAATGGCCCGAAGCGGCCATCGCCCCATTTAAAGATGTGATCGGATCACCTGAAGCATGGGCAAAGAAATGTGTGGATGACTACGGCGCGGATTTGGTGGTTCTGCAGCTGAAAGCAACCGATCCCAATGGCGCGGATCGAAGTCCTGAGGAGGCTGCTGAAGTAGCCAAGAAGGTTGCTGAGGCGGTGGATGTGCCCCTGGTGCTCTGGGGAACCGCAAATAATGCGAAGGATGAGGCAGTTCTGAAACTGATCTCTGAAGCCTGTGATGGAATGAACGTAGGTCTCGGACCGGTGGAAGAGGGAAACCACAAGGGTGTGGGTGCCAGTGCACTCGGTTATGGTCAAAACATTGTTGCTTCATCTCCCATCGATGTAAACCTGGCCAAACAGCTAAACATTCTTCTGGGTAACCTGGGGGTCAAAAGCGAAAAAATCCTAATAGATCCTACTACCGGTGGTCTGGGATATGGTCTGGAGTACTCATACTCGGTCATGGAAAGAATCGTAATGGCCGCTCTGACCCAGGAAGATGACAAGCTGCAAATTCCCATGATCTGCAACCTTGGGAATGAAATCTGGAAATGTAAAGAGGCCAAGGAGAGTATTGAAGATGCCCCCATTCTGGGTGATCCGGAAAAGCGCGGGATCATGATGGAGTCGGTTGCGGCTGTGTGCTACCTTATGGCAGGCGCTTCGGTGGTTGTGCTACGGCATCCGGAAAGTGTTCGTCTAACCAAATCTTTTATCGAATTGCTTTCAAACGGTGGCAGTGCTTCCGGCGTGGCGGATGTGGCCAAAGTACTCCCCCTTGAAGAAGCTGATCTCCTGGCAATTTCTCCCGAACCGGTACTTGATTTCGAGGAACCGAAAGCAGAAAAGAAACCGGCTGCCAAGGCAGCGGCGAAACCGAAGGCCGAACCGAAAAAGGAAGCTGCCAAACCCGCGTCTGCGCCAAAAGCGGAAGCAAAACCTGAACCCGCACCAAAGGTAGAAGAGCCGCCTAAGGAAGACCCTGAAGCCAAAGTCAAAGCGGAAGCAGAGGCCAAAGCCAAGGCAGAGGCGGAAGCCAAAGCGAAGGCGGAAGCGGAAGTAAAGGCGAAGGCGGAAGCGGAAGCCAAAGCGAAGGTGGAAGCAGAGGCCAAAGCCAAGGCAGCGGCCAAAGCAGAAGCGGAAGCCAAAGCGGCAGAAGTCGCCAAACGCGAAGCTGAAGAAGTGGCGTTGAGAGAGTCCCGGGCGGAAGAAAACAGAAAGCGCCAGGAAGCTAGGATGTCGACCCAAAAAGAGACCGGCACCAAAACACCTGCAAAGGTTCAGAAAAGCAAGCTCGATAAATTCTTAGAAAATCTCAAACGAATGAGATAGTCGCATGTTAGAAGTCTTTGTCGAATGGGGATGACTCGGTCTATTCATAACAGTTAATAACAATGAGGAGGAACCTCAATATGGCAGTAGAAAAAGAAAAGCCAGAAAAGGAAGTAAAAATGGCGGACCCAATCAAGGCCTCCATTGATGTGGCATCACAGGAAATGATCAGCAGAGCCCAGAAGCTCGGTGTGGAGACCATTTTTGACCGTGCCGAGAAGATGAAACCCTGTAATATCGGCATCCAGGGTATCTGTTGTAAGAATTGTGCAATGGGTCCCTGTCGCCTTCCTCTTCCGAAAGGGGGCATTCAGGGTGAAGATGAGCGGAAAGGCCTCTGCGGTGCTACCGCCAACACCATTGCCGCCCGAAACTTTATCCGTATGATCGCCGGCGGTGCGGCGGCCCACTCGGATCATGGTCGAAGCGTGGCCGAGGTCTTCATTTCCGCCGCCAGAAAAGAGACGGATGCTTACCAGATCAAAGACACGGTGAAACTGGTTGAAGTGGCCAAACATCTGGGTATTGCCACCACCGTTGAGGTGGATGGTGAGGAGTTGGACAGAGATCTCGATGAAATCGCCGTTGAAGTGGGCGAAGTCGCTTTAGGTGAATGGGGCAAGGCCGAAGGCGAACTGCTCTATCTCAAGAGAGCACCGAAACCCCGCTATGAAATATGGAAAAAACAAGGTGTCCTTCCCCGAAACATTGATCGCGAAATTGTAGACATCATGCACCGCACCCACATGGGTGTGGACCAGGATTACAAAAACCTGATCAAACAGGGAACCCGATGCTCGCTGGCGGACGGCTGGGGCGGCTCCATGCTGGCCACCGATCTCCAGGACATCCTTTTTGGTACTCCCTCACCGCTTCAGTCCGAGGCCAACCTGGGCATCATGAAGGAAGACCACGTGAACATTATCGTTCACGGCCATGAACCGGTTCTGTCCGAATTGATCGTCGCCGTGGCCGAGAGCCAGGAAATGATTGATTACGCTAAATCAATTGGCGCCAAGGGTATTCAGCTGGGCGGTATCTGTTGTACGGCAAATGAGATGCTTCAGCGCCACGGTGTTCCACTGGCGGGAACCTTCCTGCAGCAGGAACTGGCCATTATCACCGGTGCCTGTGATGCCATGGTCGTGGATGTCCAGTGTGTCATGCAGAACCTGGCCAATGTGGCCAAATGTTTTCACACCAAACTGATTACCACACACCCGATGGCAAAGATGGAGCAGGACAACGTGCTGCACATCGAATTTGACGAGCATCATGCTTTGGAAGACGCCAAGCGCATCGTTAAAATCGCCATCGACAATTATAAAAAACGCGGCGCGGATGTCATGATTCCGCAGCACAAAGCGGCGCAGGTGGCCGGTTTTGGCGTGGAATCCATCGAATACCACCTTGGTGGCAGTTTCAGGGGCTCTTACTACACCCTCAATGACAACATCATCAACGGAAGGATTCGTGGTGTCGCCGGCGTAGTGGGGTGCAACAACGCTCGAACCCGCCACAATGAACAGCACCTGCTGATCTGCAAGGAACTGATCAAAAATGACGTTCTGGTTCTCACCACGGGATGTACCGCCATCGCCTGCGCCATGGACGGGCTGCTGGCGCCTGAGACCGCAGCAGCAGCAGCGGGGCCGGGTTTGGCGGAAGTTTGTGAGACGGTGGGCCTGCCACCGGTGCTTCATCTGGGATCGTGCGTGGACAACAGCCGCATCCTGCTGGCAGCCACCGAGGTGGTGAAAGCGGGCGGTCTTGGCAATGATCTCAGTGACCTGCCTGTCGCAGGAAGCGCCCCGGAATGGATGAGTGAAAAAGCCATCAGTATCGGGCAATATTTTGTCACCTCCGGTGTGTATACGGTTTTCGGCGTGACGCTGCCGACCTCCGGTGCCCCCGTATTTCACGACTACATCAGCAAGGAATTTGAAAACATCTATGGCGGTATGTGGGATGTGGAAGCCGATCCCATTAAGCATGCGCAGCTGATGATAGCCCATATTGACAAGAAACGAAAAGCGCTGGGTATTGACAGGGCAAGAGAGCGTGTCTTGATGGATATGGCTGACCGCCAGGCCCTTCAAGGCTAGCAGTCGTCAATGGTCGAGAACATTTTACGAATTAGAATAAATCCTCAACGAAGGAGGAAAACATGTCAAAATTAGTAGCATTCGCAGCCATTCAGGGTGGCTATAAAGTTGTTTCAGAGGTCGAGGGTGAATACCGAAACGCCCTTCAAACCTATGATGCCAGCACCAAGATCGGCTTTCCCAACACGGCCTATTACCTGCCGGTCATTTATTCCCTCACGGGAATGAAAGTTGAAACGCTGGAAGACCTGAAGGCGCCGCTTGAATTTGCGAGGGCGCTTCTGCCGCCGCACATCAAACTGAAAAACTATCTCCCTTACCTGGGTCCCTTGCTGGATGCGGGTATGGCAGCCATTTTTGCCTATGAAATTAAAGAAGCCCTTCGGATCCTGAAGGAGCCGGATTTTTATATTCCCCAGGAAGATCCGGACATAGAAGCGGGCAAACTGTGGGTGGGACCCGCCGACGATACCATTTTGAGAAAACGTGGTGTGGAGTTTGTGGACGGTTCGGCCCCCGGTTTTGCAGCCTGTGTCGGCGCTCTTCCCGATGCGGAAACCGCCAAGATGATCGTGGAAGATTATCAGAAGAAGAGTCTCTATATCTTCTGTGCGGCCCACCATAACGGGACTACCTTGATCGAGCAATGTCTGGAAGCCGGTATGCAAGTAGGGTGGAACACTCGAATCGTGCCCTTTGGCCCGGATATCAGTTCCGCCGTATTTGCCTTAGGGTTTGCCAACCGTGCCGCCATGGCTTTTGGTGGCGTGCAGCCGGGTGACTACAAGAAAGTGCTCCTGTACAACAAGGACCGTATCTTTGCCTTTGTCAATGCATTCGGCGATGTGGGTACCGAGTGGGCCGTGGCAGCCGCCGGTTGTGTCAACTGGGGTTTCCCCACATTGGCGGATACGGATATTCCGGAAATTCTCCCCACAGGTATCTGTACTTATGAACATGTGGTGGCCAATGTGCCCCACGACGAAATCTGTCAGAAGTCCGTTGAAATTCGCGGCTTGAAAGTGACGGTTTCGGAAATCAAGATTCCACTGGCCTATGGTCCGGCGTTCGAAGGTGAACGGGTCCGGAAAGACGATCTTTACGTTGAAATGGGCGGTAGCAAGACACAATGTACCGAGCTGTGCAAGATGGCTGAGATGAACGAGATTGAAGACGGTAAAGTAGAAGTGATCGGCCCGGATATCGGTGATGTGAAGAAAGGCGGGAAACTGCCTCTCGGTATTTTCGTGCAGGTGGCAGGCCGTGAAATGCAGCCCGACTTTGAACCCATCCTGGAACGTCAGATTCACCATCTCATCAACTATGCCCAATATATCATGCATATCGGACAACGGGATATCTCCTGGGTACGTGTGAGCGATCAGGCCGTTGAAAAGGGATTTACCATTAAGGATATCGGTGTGATTCTCCATGCGAAATTCCATCAGGACTTCGGCGCCATTCTGGACAAGGTTCAGGTGACCCTGTACACCAATGAAAAAGATGTGGACAAACTTACGGAAACCGCCCGGGCCGAGTACAAGACCAGAGATAATCGCGTCGAGAACATGACCGACGAAACCACAGAGACTTTCTATTCCTGCACACTTTGCCAATCCTTTGCTCCCAGCCATGTGTGCGTGGTGAGTCCCGAACGGACCGGTCTCTGCGGTGCTTACAACTGGATGGACTGCAAGGCATCTTACGAAATCAACCCCACCGGTCCGAACCAGCCGGTTGAAAAAGGAGAAGTCCTTGACGCCAAGCTCGGTCAGTTCAAGGGTGTCAACGATTTCGTGTTTAAAGCCTCCAGACAGGCCATTGATCATTACAATTTCTACTCCATCGTCCATGATCCCATGACCACCTGCGGCTGCTGCGAAGCCATCGCCGCGGTGCTGCCCGGTTGTAACGGCGTTATGACGGTCCATCGTGATTACACGGGAGAAACCCCGTGCGGTATGAAATTTACCACCCTCGCCGGCGTCATGGGCGGCGGGCAATCTTCACCCGGATTCGTGGGTCATGGAAAATACAACCTGACCCAACGAAAGTTCATAGCCGGTGATGGGGGGCTCCTTCGCATCGTCTGGATGCCCAAATCCCTGAAAGAGGAACTCAGGGAGCGCCTGATAGCCCGTGGAGAAGAACTGGGTGTGCCGGATCTTATCGACCGCATTGCCGATGAGACCGTGGGGACCGATGAGGAATCCGTCATGGCGCATCTCAAGGAAAAAGACCACCCCGCCCTGAAGATGGACCCCATCGTGGGGTAAGCATGTAAACATGAGCCGGAACGCGGTCCTTAACGGGCCCATTTCGGCCTCTTCAATACGAGGAGTATACAATGGGATTAACTGGAATTCAGATATTTAAACTGCTGCCCAAAACCAATTGCGGCGAGTGTGGGGTTCCTACCTGTCTGGCCTTTGCCATGAACCTGGCTGCCGGCAAGGCGGAATTGGATAGTTGCCCTTATGTTTCAGATGAAGCTAGAGAACAGTTGGCGGAGGCTTCAGCGCCTCCCATCCGTCCTGTGGCCATCGGTGCCGGCCCCAGAGCTTTCAAAGTGGGCGGTGAGACGGTCATGTTCAGGCATGAAAAGACGTTTTACAATCCCACCGGACTGGCGGCCCAGATACCGTCCGATATGGATGCGGATGCCCTGGACAAAAAATTGAAAATTTGGAATGCATTTCAATATGAACGGGTAGGCCTGAACCTGCGGCCTGAACTGGCAGCCTTAAAAGATGTAAATGGCGATGCCGCCGCTTTTGCGGCCGCCGCCAAAAAGATTGCCGAAGAGTCCGAGTTCGGCCTGATACTCATGAGTGATAAGCCGGATGTGATCAAGGCTGCCATCGACGTATGCGCTTTCAAAAAGCCCCTTATTTATGCCGCCACCAGCGAAAATGTGGATGAGATGGGAAATCTGGCCAAAGATAGCGGCCTTCCCCTGGCTGTGAAAGCGGACAACATGGATGACTTGATTGCTTTGAGCGATAAGTTAACGGGCATGGGCCTGAAGGACCTGGTTCTTGATTCAGGTGCCAGGGAAATGAAGGCCCTGTTCCAGGATCAGGTGGTTATTCGAAGGGCGCCGCTCAAAGCCGGAAACAAATCTTTGGGCTTTCCCACCATCACTTTCCCCTGTGAAATGGCCGACAACCTGGCAACGGAAGCACTTATCGGCGCCATGCTGATCGCTAAGTACGCAGGCATCGTGGTGCTCTCCGATTTCGAAGGCGAAAGTCTCTTTGCGCTGCTGCTTGAACGGCTGAACATCTTTACCGATCCGCAGCGACCCATGACCGTGACGGAAGGAATTTATGAGATCGGTTCCCCCGATGAAAACTCACCGGTAGTGATTACCACGAATTTCTCTCTCACGTACTTTATTGTCGCCGGTGAGATCGAGGGAAGCCGGGTACCCACTTGGCTCCTCATTATGGATACGGAAGGCCTCTCCGTCATGACCGCCTGGGCCGCCGGGAAGTTTTCCGGTGACGCGGTGGCCGTATTTGTTAAGAAGTGCGGTATTGCCGATAAGATTGCCCATAAGAAGATCATAATACCGGGCTATGCAGCAGCCATCAGCGGAGAAATGGAAGAGGATCTTCCGGACTGGGAAATTCTGATCGGTCCCAGAGATGCTTCGCTCCTGCCCAAGTATTTGAAGGACATGAAGTAAGAAGGAAACAGGTTTTTGGAGTTTGTTGTGCCCCGGCCTGCTGATCCTGAGGCACACCAGACTCATTCTTTTACCATTTTTAAAAGGGAGTGTGGCCATGTTATTGATTGGTGAAAATTTGAATGTAATCAACACGATTATTGGCAGGGCGTTTAAGGAAAAGGACCCGGGTCCAATTGCTGAAGAAGCAAAACGCCAGAAGGAAAAGGGGATGGACTGGATTGACATCAATCTGGGGCCGGCCAGAAAAGGTGGTCCGGAGCTCATGGAATTCGTGGTCAAAACGGTCCAGGAAGCCATCGGAGACGAAATACCCCTTTGCCTGGATACATCCAACATTGAGGCCATGGAGGCGGGGCTTATCGCACATAAGGGCAAGGCCATCATCAACTCCATCATGTGCCGACCGGAGCGCTACGAAAAGATGATACCCCTTGCTGTGAAATACAAGGCCAACATGATTGCCCTCATGTGGGGTCCGGATGGCCTTCCCAGGGACGAAAATGAGCGCATGGCCCTGTCGGCGGAACTGCTCTATGCGGCCAATGAAGCAGGTGTTCCCAATGAGGATATTTTTGTGGACGGTATTGTGACACCGGTCAATATTCAGCAACCTCAGGCATTGAGTCTCATGGCTTATCAGGAGATGGTGGGTGAAATGTTCCCGGGCGTGAAGTCTACCTGCGGCCTTTCCAACATCTCCAATGGGCCCCCGGACCATCTGCGGCCGATCCTTAATCAGACCTATATGGTAATGCTGGAGCGGAAGGGCATGTATTCTGTCATTTCCGATGCCTATGATGATCAACTGACCGCTATCGCCCGGGGAAAGAGACCGGATGTGGTGGAAGTCATTCACAAGGTAATGGATGAGGAACCCATCGAAATGGGTGCTCTGTCAAAGGAATTGCAGGACTATGTCAAAACAGCGCGAGTGATTCTGGGCCAGTCCCTCTATTCGGATTCCTGGCTTGAACTTTAAGAAGCCGGCGATTTAACCTCTTGGAGAGATTCCTCCAGTAACGATTGGGGGAGTCTCTTTTTTTTGTTCATAACTTTCTGTTACCGGTTTGCGGCCGGAACATCAAAAAAAGGAAACGGGTTTTGGAGAAAATACAGGAAAAAATGACCCCCGGTGATTTTGAACGGAATACACAGGATAAACTTATTACAGACCGTATGGCCCGGGTGGATCGCAAAATATTGGTTATGAGCGGAAAAGGCGGTGTCGGCAAGAGCACTGTGGCCGCCTATCTCGCACTCTTGTTGAGCAAAAAGGACAAAAGAGTGGGCTTGATGGATGTGGACCTTCATGGTCCCAGCATTGCCCGACTCATGAGGGTTCAGGGTGGTTTTGATTTAAGTGAACAGGGCGTTGTCAAGCCTTACGCTTTTTCCCCGCAACTGAGAATCGTCTCTCTGGATATGATGCTGGGTGAAAAAGATATGGCGGTCATCTGGCGAGGACCCATGAAAATCAGCGCCATTCGCCAGTTCGTGTCAGACATCGAGTGGGGTGATCTGGACTTTCTGGTGGTGGATTCCCCTCCGGGGACCGGCGATGAACCTTTAACCGTAGCCCAGACGATTCCGGATGCTGAAGCGCTTATTGTCACCACCCCCCAGGAGATCAGCCTGGCGGACGTGAGAAAGTCCATCAATTTCTGCCATCAGGTAAACATGAAAATACTGGGCGTGGTGGAAAATATGAGCGGGCAGCTTTGTCCCCACTGTGGTGAGGAGGTACCCCTGTTCGGCCAGGGCGGTGGAGAAAGAATGGCTCAGGAAATGAACGTTCCCTTTCTGGGGCGAATTCCCGCGGATGGAAAACTGGTTGCGGCCGGAGACGCGGGGGATCTGGAATCGTTTATGGACCAAAAGGATCTGGCAGTCAACCTTGCCTACGACAATGTTTTAAAGCGGGTAATCGCGGGCTGACATCTGACGCAATATCCCTCCTCGCAAACGGGTGCAAGCTCCTTTTTTCTTGACAGGGCCTCTGTTTTCCAGCAGTGTTTTTTCTAATAGGGTAAAGAGAGGATCCATAAAACCTGGCAAAAACACCCATGACCAATGAATTGAGTCAGGCCCCTGCACCGGGGATAAGTATTCTTCGGTTCAGAGGCGATACACTGATATTCAGCCTTTCCATGACAAATGAGGTGAAAGGGCGTGCATGGCTTCGCACCAATCTTGGCCATGCACGGATCACCCGTCGGGAGATCATGGATGAGGTCTGTACGGGTGAACCGAGACTGCAGCGGGACTGGTTCGATATCCCCATGAAACGGGTTTCCAAAAAAGGTTTTCGGCTCCATATTCCCCTGTGCGAAGTGGGACATTTTGAAGCAAAATGTTATTGTTTGGAAAAAGGGAATACGACGCCTCTCTGGCCGGATGGTCAAAATGTTGTCATCAACGTGGAGCCGGCCGATACCTGTTGCGCAAACACCATCTATAATGCTTTTGTCAGGCAGTTCGGTCCTAATATTGCGGGCGGTGCAAGACCGAATGCCGCCACGGCCAACGACATCAATTTGTTGGACAATGCCGGTTACACGGTCATTCCGCCTTCTGGGACTTTCAGGGATCTAATTGGCAAACTCGATTTCATTATTTCAGAGTTGGGATGCCGTATTATTCAGTTATTGCCCGTGCACCCCACACCCACCACCTACGGAAGGATGGGGCAGTTCGGAAGCCCCTACGCCGCCTTGGGTTTTCTGTCCGTTGACCCGGCGCTCGCCCGGTTCGATCCCAAAGCCACACCCCTGGAACAGTTTATCGAGCTGGTGGATGCCATTCATGCTCGACATGCGAAACTTTTCATAGACATTGCCATAAACCACACGGGATGGGCTGCAAGGCTTCATGAAAAACACCCGGCCTGGCTGGTACGTGATAAAGAGGGCACCATCCAGGTACCCGGCGCCTGGGGAGTGAAATGGGAAGACCTCACCAAGCTTGACTACACTCAAAAAGACCTCTGGGAATATATGGCGGAAGTGTTTATCACCTGGTGCCGCCGAGGGGTGGACGGGTTTCGGTGTGACGCCGGCTATATGATTCCACTTCAGGCCTGGCAATACATCATTGCGGCGGTGAGGGAACAGTTTCCGGATACGGTCTTTTTTAACGAAGGTCTGGGTGGAAAGATGTCTGTGACCCGTGATCTTTTAAACAGAGGGAATTTTAACTGGGCCTATTCTGAACTGTTTCAGAACTACGCCAGAGACCAGATGGAAAGCTATCTGCCCCAAGCCATAGAGATTTCGGAGCGCGAAGGGTTGATGGTTCATTTTGCTGAAACCCATGACAATCTGAGACTTGCCGAAAAATCCGAGACATGGGCCCGCATGCGGACAGCCCTATGCGCGTTCTTTTCGCCCAATGGCGCCTTCGGTTTTGCCAACGGTGTGGAATGGTATGCCACGGAAAAGATCAATGTGCACGGAGCGCCGTCACTCAACTGGGGTGCGGATCGCAACCAGGTGGAATACATTTCCAGAATCAATGCGATCCTCATAAATCATCCGGCTTTCCATGACCGGACGCATCTCAAAATGGTCCAGCAGGGCGTGGGTAATTTTGTGGTCATGCTGCGACACCATGTTCCAACCGGAAAATGGCTTTTGGTAGCGGCCAACCTGAGCGATGACCAAGAAGCGGTTGTCTGCTGGGATGAGCCTCCTTTGAAAAGTAATTTTCTGACGGATTTGCTCAGCGGTGAAATCATAACCCTCGATTGTAGGGGAGGTCACGTCAGGGTTGCTCTTTCACCGGGCCGCGTTCTGTGCCTCACACCTGACAGCCGCGATCTCGAACTGCTTCCATCAGCGATCCATCAGAAACCTCTGCCTCCCGAGCGCATCAGGCACCAGCAGTTACGTGCCGAAGCCCTTGAAATCTGCCGTTATTATAACGGAGATGGGGATCTTGGATCCGTTGACCCTGATGATATGGCATTCCGGCTGGCAAAAGACGCCTCGGTTTTCTGTGCTCAAATGAATCCGGATGGTGAAGAATCAAGGGTGGTGCAGTGGCAGTGGCCGAGAGATCTCAGACGCCAGGTGATGGTGCCCATGAGGCATTTTCTTTGGATTGCTTCAAAAACAGCTTTTCGTGCCGCCATAATGGATGAGCAAAACGAGACGGTGTTGGGCTCGGAGACCGCCTTTCGCCTGGATGACGGAACATACCATGTTTTGTTTGGTCCATCAATCATCACCCCTGAAACACACACTCGGCACACCCTTCACTTATCCGTTTTTGAACAGGGCCGCACCGAACATGCTGAAGCGCCCCTTCTGTATTTGTGTGACCCTTTGAAACCGCTTGTAAAGACGCGTCTTAGGCGGGTAGATTGCGCTTCAAAATCCCTTCTGCTGCTGGGGACGAACCATCGGGGTGCCATGATGCGGGCGCCCGTCCGCTGGGGAGAACTGCCCAGCCGATATGATGCGCTGCTGGCGGCCAATATGGATTCCGATTACCCGGAAAATCGTTTGATCCTTTTAACACGCTGTCGGGGGTGGGTCCGGTTTCAGGGATATTCGCAAAGCCTGGATGCCCATTGTTTTGAGGGGGTTGATTTTGATTTCAGGTCGCACGGATGTTGGGGATTTCGCGTTCCCACCGGCCAGGGTGAACATGTCTATCTCCGGGTATTTTTGGAAATGGTCCCTGGAGAAAACAGGGTTCGCATGACGGTTTACCGTGAGCCGGCCGCAGGGATCGAAGGGAGGCTCGATGATGACAAGCCTGTGGAGATAATTCTCAGGCCGGATATTGACTGGCGAAATTTTCATGAATCCACTAAAGCGTATCTGGGAGCCGAGACCCGCTTTCCCGAATCCGTAACCCCCATGCAGGAAAAACCGGGCTTCTGGTTTTCACCCCAGGGGCCACAGCAAAACCTGTTGGTTCAGACTTCAAGCGGTGTATTCGTGCCGGAACCGGAATGGCAGTATATGGTGCGCCATTTTGTGGATGGAGAAAGAGGGTTTGATCCGGATTCAGATCTTTTCAGCCCGGGTTATTTTGCGGTGTCGCTGGTAGGAGGAAAGGCATTTGAGTTGATGGCAGGGGTTTCAAAGGAAGGTGAATGGTATGGGTTTGATGAAGCACTCGCCAGCGCGCTTTTTCCTGCCGGTTTTTTGGAGCGAAAAGAAAAGGTTTCCCTGAAACGAGCCCTTGATGAAGCCCTTGATCATTATGTGGTCAAAAGGGGAGCATTGAAATCGATTATTGCCGGATATCCATGGTTTCTCGACTGGGGGCGGGATTCCCTGATCGTAGTAAGAGGTCTTATCGCCGCGGGCAAAATAGGGGAAGCCCGCGCGGTGCTGCGGCAGTTCGGACGATTCGAAAAAAGCGGCACCCTGCCCAATATGATTAACGGCGAGGACGCTGGAAACCGTGATACCTCCGATGCGGCGCTCTGGTTTCTGGTGGCATGCGGGGATCTTGTTCAAAAGGAGGGGGATTCATCTTTTCTGACAGAAAAGGCAGGTGGACGCACCATTGGCGAGGTGGTGCATTCAATCGGCCATTTTATGATCAATGGCACACCGAACGGCGTCAAAATGGACCCGGAATCGGGACTGATTTTCAGTCCCGCCCATTTCACATGGATGGACACGGACTTTCCCGCAGGCACTCCCAGAGAGGGTTATCCCATAGAAATCCAGGCCCTCTGGTACCGGGCCCTGAAAGTTCTCTCTTTTCTGGA
>JAJDOH010000297.1 GCA_022340265.1 Deltaproteobacteria bacterium
GCTTCATCTTCCCGGTAGGATCCCACACAGCCGATGAAATAGACATATTCAGCCCGATTGTTTCGCTCCCGCTCAAAGTCCTCGGGTTCGTCTTCTCCGTAGATGTTGGTGTGGATTTGAAGAACCTTGTGCATGCCTCTAAAAGCGGGATGGCACGATCCGATGTTCACCATGTCTTTACGGACCTGCTTGATGATTTCAGGCACTTCCACACCGCTGGGACAGTTTTTGAAACAACTGGCGCAGGTGGTGCACTGAAACAGGCTTTCGGTGAGTTGATCGTCCAGGGGAAGATGGCCGTCCATCACTTCCTTCAAGAGCAGCATTTTGCCGCGGGCATTGAGCCCCGGCCTGAGGGTGGACCCGTAAACCGGACAGACGGCCTGGCAGAAGCCGCATCGGGAGCATTGCAGGATCTGTTCGCGGAATTTTTTTTCAAAATCGTATTTGGCTTCCATGATCAACCCTCCAGTGCCATTTTTCCGGGATTCAGGATGTTGTTGGGATCAATCGTCCTCTTGAGCGTGCGCATCATGTCCATGGCCACCGGATCATGTTCCAGGGTCATGAAGGGTGCCTTGGACAGCCCAATGCCGTGTTCGCCGGTGAGGGTGCCGTCCAGGCCTATGGCCAGTTCAAAAAGATCCGCGCTCGCCTTTTTCATTCTTTCCACCTGGTCCGGGTCGTATCCGTCATAAAGAATCTGGGGATGAAGGTTTCCGTCTCCCGCGTGGCCGAAGGTGGCAATCTGGATTTGGTGTTTTAGGGAAATATTTTGAATGCCTTTTAAAAGCTCGGTAATATGGGTCATGGGGACGGTCACGTCTTCCAGTACGGAACTGGTCTTGATCCTTGAGAGCACCGCATAAGCGGATTTTCGCGCTGCCCACAGATCTTTCACCTCTGCTTCGGTTTTGGCTTCTTTCACCTCCTGCGGATGATTGGCCTTAAAAATGCCGATTACCTTTTCCATCTGGAAAGAGGTTTCCGCCTCTGTGTAGCCGTCCGTTTCCACCAGAAGCATGGCGTCTACCTCCGGGAGGTTGAGGTCCGTGTTCTGGTTGATGGCCGAAATGGTTTCCCGGCCCAAAATTTCCAGGGCGCTGGGGATGATGCCGCTGTGCATGATCTGGTTGATGGCAAGGCCCGCGTCTTCCAGATTGTCAAAGGTGGCCAGCGCGGTGCTGGTGGCCGTGGGTCTCGGATTGATCTTGAGGGTGATTTCGGTAACAATTCCCAGCGTGCCTTCGGATCCAACGAAAAGCCTTGTCAAGTCATAGCCGGATACGCTTTTCATGGCTTTTGAGCCGGTTCTCATGACCCGACCATCCGGCAAGACCACCTGAAGTCCCAGCACGTAGTCCCGGGTGGTGCCGTATTTAGCCCCTTTGAGGCCGCCGGCGTTGGTGGCCACATTACCGCCCAGGGTACTGACTTTGCCGCTTGCAGGATCCGGTGGAAAAAAGAAACCGTAGGGAGCAAGGGCTTTTTCGAGGGTCGCATAAATCACACCCGGTTGTACCACCGCGATGCGATCTTCGATGCTGATTTTCAGAATCTTGTTCATGCGGGAAAGATCCAGGATGATGCCGCCTCGGATGGGCACCGCCATGCCGGAAAGCCCCGTTCCGGCGCCTCGGGGGGTGATGGGGACTTTTTCAAGGTTTGCCAGTTTCATCAGCTCCGCAATCTGCTCCGTGGTTTCTGTAAAAACCGCGCAAAGCGGTCTGTTACAGTGTTCTGAGGCATCGCAGGCATAAGACACCAGATCAATGATGTTGCCGGTATAATGGTCTTCTCCCACAATATCCACAATGGCCTGTTTCAGTTTTTCATCCATGATTCATCTCGTCCTCGTTTCAGGTTTTTGGCCCCGGTTTTTCACGAAGGGCGCCGTGGGGTGACGAAACGGCATTGATGGATATGACCACCGGCGCCAGGATCATGTGCAGCAGTCGGCTGAAGGGGATATAGGCAATAAATAGCCCCGTGAGCACAGCGTGCATATACCAGAAAAAGCTGTAGATATCCGGAAGCCCCCTCGATGGCGAAAACCACAGGCTGATCCAATAGCCTGCAAAACTGTACCCCGTGCCTGCGGGGCGTCCGGTCATGACGATGCGCATCCCTTCCAGCAGGAAACCGACCAGGACAATCATGCCAATCAGGGCAAGAGCGATCCGGTCTTGAGGCGGTGTGCCGTCGGCACGGCTTCGTTTTTGAAGCATCCCCCTGACCCAAGCCAGGATAATGCCTGAAAGTATCATCATTCCTGTAAAATCAAATAAAAAAGCGGCCAAAGGATGATTGTAGTTGATCATATCCCATACCAGCGGATTGCCGGGTTCCCAAAGAGATCCCAGAAGGGCCACAAGCCCCCAGAAAAAGCGAAAAGCGAAAGGATAAAAGATAAGTCCGTGGATGCACCAGCGTCTCGGAGACCGTTTATAAAGTCTCCTTTGCAGAAACGCATCCCAGAAAAGCGCTTTCAGAATGGGGACTATTTTGGGTGAAAAAACTGCACGGAGCATGTCCAGAAAGGCTTGCAGCAGTTTCAGCAAAGGGTTTTTGCTTTTGATATGGCCCATGGTGCCGGTTAAGAGAACTGAAAGGAAAAGGACCATGCCGCAGAGAAAAATGATAAACGCCGTGATGGATACGGTATCGTCCAGAGACAATGTGGCCGTGTGGCAGGGCATGCACAGAATGCTTTTGGCGGGCAGTACCATGGAAGCGGCACCCAGGTCATTCCCCGAAAAATGACAGCGTCTGCATGACTGTTCTCCAGCACCGATGTCCATCCGATGGAGGATGGAAAGATCCGTCAGATCTTTCTTTATTTTCCAGTTAAGACGATCTGAAGCCGCATCTCTGTAAGGAACGATTCCTTCCAGGTGACATGTTTGGCAGGAGATGCCCAAATGGGCGCCGTGGGTGTCATTTTCAATATGGGACACATGACACTGGCGGCAGTTGACGGATTTTTGGTGACCGTGTCTGACAGCAGTTGCATTTTCGTGGCATACTGTGCAGGCCAGGCGCTTGTGAGGGGTTTGGGCATACAATGCTTCACCCATCAAAGGGATGCGTTTTGATGTTGCCACTTGGGCCTGTGATTGACCTTTGCCGTGGCAGTGGAAGCAGAGATCCTGAATCGCCCGGACATCTTGTGGGTTCTCAGTATTTCGTGTTTGATGACATTTCATACACGCCGCATCTTCTTTTGAAAACGGCGGCAGGGTGGACATTTCTTCGTGACAGGTACCACACTGCGTTTCAACCGGTTTTCTGGGTTGGTAGGCTCCGGAACGGTTCCTTCCCAGAAGCGGCTGTTTGTGGGGCCAGTGATGACAGTTGAGACAGTTGCCGTACTTATCCTTATCCTCGATTTTTTTTGATCCATGGACCCCTTTATCAAGGTTTTCCATGACGTCATCGTGGCAGTCCAGGCACTGGTCCGCATGAAAAGATCTCTTTTTATTTTCGGTTACAGTCGCCGGGTTCGGGTGTAAAGGCTGGTCGGTCACATGGTAATGGCAGTCCGTGCAGGCGGTCCGACCGTGGGCTGAGGCATGAAACTCAGCCGGATTCAGCAGCCAGGAGGCATTGGCGCTGCTCACGGAGAGAATCATGAACAGGAGTGCCGGTATCAAAACGGCGGTTTTTAGAAAATGAAAGCGGGCAAAGGCTACGGAATATTCAATCAATTTTTTTTGCATTGTTCGATCGAGCGATTTTTCCCACAACGTAGGGGCCTTCCGGAACCACAACGGTTTCAAGATGGGTGGGCAGCAAATCATCAATTGTCCGTTGCAGATTTTTGATTTTGACGGCGCCCATTTTTTCCACATCCTGATTAGAAAGTCCAGAAGAATAAATGTAGATTTTTCCTGCATGATCTGACGCTTGAAAGACGTTTTGGGCGCACCATTGATCAATGACGAAATCCTCGGGACGGCCGTAGCATTTTGAGAAATCTTTGAAGTCACAGGTAGACCGCATGATTTCGCAGAATTCGGGACTGCCTAAACCTTCCCGGCACTCACAGGCGACCACAATGGTGCCCCCGGGTTTCAGGATATCCCTTGCACAGATGAGGGCTTTGCTGATCTGGTAGAAGGTGGCATCCAAGGGGAAACCGCCGCCGGAGGTAATCACCATGTCTTTGGGTTGATCAACCGGTACAATGGCGTGTTCGGCTACCATTCGGCAACCTGCCAGGTGCGCCTGGTTGTAATCACCGGCAAAAACGCCGGCAATCTCTCTTTTTTGGTTGATGACCACGTTCAAAATGAAATCGGGCCGGGCCAATTCCGCCACCCGGATGCCGTACTCGTGAAAAGGATTACCATCGAGAAGGCAATTGGTGACCCCCTTATGATTGATCATTTCATAGGAGTGCATGAATTTCATGGTCTCAAAGCTGGAAATGCCCGGCAAAATGGCCTTTCGCCCGCCAGAATACCCCGCATAAAAGTGGGGCTCAATAAGGCCTGTGAGGATTTTCAGATCGGCATCCAGGTAATGGGTGTTGATTTCGACGGGGGCCCCTTCGATTTCATCTATTTTCCGATAGGTTTCGGGTTTTCGGCAATAATGATTCTCGATGGGATAGCGATCCATGATCTCTCGCCCAACGAGGTTTTCCAGTTCCGCTCCCAGATTGGGACGGTGCATGCCCGTGGCAATGAGAATGGTAATGTCGTGAGGATTTAATCCGGCAGATTCGAGCGTCTGAAGAAGCGGCGGCAAAATCGTCTTGTTGGGTACAGGGCGGGTAAAATCGGAAATGACCACGCATGCGGTTTTTCGACGCCCGGCCACATTCAAAAGGGAAGGGCTTCTGATGGGGTTTAGTAGGGCCGACAAAACGGCCTCTTCAGGATCGGCGACGGCATTCAGGGGTTTCAATTCAAGTGAATGAACGGACAGAGGCAATTCTAAATCAGCCGCTTTTTCGCCATAAAGCAGATTGAACTTTTGTCTGGGCATTGATCTTCCCCTTTCATTTAAAAATGCTTTTCTTGAAATGTAGAAAGAGAATATTTGCCGCCTATTTTTGAGAGGCGTCTCTAAGCTCCTTTTCCACGAACCGCAGATGTGAAAGCATTCCCGTACGAGCAGAATCTTCATCCCGGGCTTTGATGGCGTCAAGAATGGCCAGGTGCTGAGAAACAAGGGCCTCGAGATTGCCTTCCTTGCTTAAAATGATATTTCTGGCGACTTTCTGTGATTGCCACAGAAGATCAAACAGTGTCGACATCAAATGGGTGAACACCACATTATGAGTCGCTTTGTAAATGCTCATGTGGAACTTGGCATCCGAACCGAGGCCGAGGTCGGTTTTTCGAAAATCTTCGTACATCTCTTTGCAGGTGTCCTGAAGTTCCCGCAGCTCATCTTCCGTTGCGAAACGGCAGGCCTGCGAGGCTGCCCAGGATTCCAGCACTTTTCTGACCTCCAGCAATTGCATGGACAAATCCGTATCGTCTGCCATGGCTTTTGCCAGCATGCCGGGCAGCATGGCGTCACCGATTGATCTCACAATGACCCGACGGCCGCGCTGAATCTTAATAAAGCCCATGGCTTCGAGCTTGTTCAATGCCTCCCGGAGCGGCGGCCGGCTGACACCCAGCATTTTGGCCATCTCCCGTTCCGAAGGAAGCACATCATTTGGTTGCAGCTCCCTGTTCTTTATGGAGTCCTGAATTTGGGCTACGATTTCATCTGAAAGTTTGGACTGTTTGATGGGTTTCAGCATTTGATTCATCTAAAAGCAAAGGGTGGAGGGTGTCTGTCAGACGACCCGATGTTCTGATCACTTACTCGAATAACCTCTTTACTAACCGGTCTCAGGGCGTTTGTCAAGCGATAACTGGATATTTGGTATTACCACTTTCACTTTTTAAAATACGGAGAGTATCTCAAATTTAACACATTGAAAACAAAGGATAAAGATATTTCGCATGTATTTTGTAAAATCAAAAAAAACGCTTGACATATAAATTTTTATGTGGTCTTACCTGTTTAAAAAACTGTGCGAGGTTATCCATGGACATCACTGAACCAAAGATCAGCTCAGAAGAAATACTCAAGCTTGAGGATCCCAATTTCAACGGGGACCACGTGTGTATCGTCACGGGAGCCGGCATGGGGATCGGCAGGGCAACCGCTGTGGCGGCTGCTGCTAATGGGCTTTCGGTGGTGGGCTTGGACATTAATGAAGAAGAGGGCCGGAAAACTGAGGCCATGGTTCTGGATCTGAACGGTCAAATGCGCTTTATCAAGGCGGATCTGACACTGGATGAAGACCTGATTCAAGCCGTCAATGAGGCTGCCAAGATGGGCGCCATCAAATATCTGGTGAACATTGCCGGTATTCAACACATCGATGCGGTTGAAAACTTCCCCATGGAAAAATATGATCTCATGCAGCGCATCATGCTGCGTGCTCCCTTTTTTCTGTCCCGACTGACCATTCCCCATATGCGCAAAACCGGTGACGGCACCGGCGGCATTGGCAATATGGCCTCCATTCACGGTCATATCTGTACCCTCAATAAATCCGTTTACAACATTATGAAGTTCGGCCTTCGGGCCTTGAGCCAGTCCATCTCCGCCGAGGGTGATGGAAAGATACGGTCTTTTACCGTCAGTACGGGATTCGTCA
>JAJDOH010000317.1 GCA_022340265.1 Deltaproteobacteria bacterium
TGGTAGCCTGCATCAGGTTTCCCGCAATCCATCATATCAAACGAGGAACCACTCTGCGGAGGGCCTCTTTTATTCTATTTTCATAATATCTGGCCAACTTTTCGCTTTTATGGCTTTCGAAGGAATCGGGGGCGTCTGTGACCATGACAAGGGTTTTCAGTGTTACAACACCATCCGGGTTAACATTGGCAGAAAACTGGATTCGACTGTTGAGCGTTTCAGAGTGGAATTGAAGGTTCCATGGGGTTCCTTCGGTCTTTTCCCTCAACACACCATCGAGCATTTCTCGGGGTTTACAGACAACGACTCCTTTTTTTTCGTTAGCGTAAGCAACCTCAAACCCCTCATTTCTGACCACCTCGATGATGGCATGCATGACGATTTTCCGACTCTTATCCGTCTCAAAAGTGATGCCTTCAAAGGTGGGTTGCGGCTGTTGACCTGAAGCACAACCGACAAGGAACACACAGGTTATCAAGAATACAATTTTTTTCATTTTCAGATGGCCCTCCCTGTCTGTTGTGAGCACAAATCCTTTTCAGAAATCGCGCAATACATCTGCACCTGGCGTTCTCCAGAAACGAAGATCGGCAAATGTTCTTGACTAATGTCTTCGATGCAGACATATTTTGATCTCCCGCATGTGCTTCATGGGAATGCATGCAATTGGCAGAAACCTTTCCCAAAGTAAGCGAAGCTCAGACCGGAGAACAAAAGCATATTGGTCAAAAACCATACCATATCCCTTGAGAGGTGTATATTGTCATGAAAAAAAATCGAGCTACATTCCGGACCATCTGGTGCACCGTGCTCCTTCTTCTTTTGGCTGCCGGCCCAGTCAAGGCCGAAGTCAAAGCCATCAATCCATCAAAAATCCAAGATATCAAAAAGCTGCTGGAGCTGATCCGCTTGGAGGAAGTGGTCATGCTGACAGCTGAAACAGCACTGGAACGCTTCTTCCCCATTCTCAAAGAAGCGACAGCCCAGAACAATCAGGCTGTCTCTGAAACCGTCTTTGCCATTGTGAAAACAAGCACCCTGTCCCTTGTCAAACGGCAGATTTCCGCTGAAGGAGGCCTTATGGACAGGGTCGTCCCACTCTACGACAAGCACTATACGCAGGGTGAAGTACAGAAACTGATTGAATTTTATGAAACGCCCCTGGGCAAGAAAGTATCCGCACTCAGGCCTCAAATTGCAAAGGAGAGCATGGTGGTGGCCGAGGAATGGATCAATTTTCTTAAACCCCTGCTGGTCCAGGCGTTGGCGAGAAGCCTCGAAAAAGAGGGGTATGTCATTGTCAAGAAACCGTCCAAATGAAAAGAGCACTTCAGCAACCCAAACGTTGATTCGGCGTAAGTTTTCCAAATCGCTGTTTGACAAAAATTGCGATAGTTAGTATTCCTAAATCCCCATCGGAACAGCGCTTATGCGTTGCGTTTATTATTAATAGCAGTGAATCGGTTCGTGTTCCATACAAGGAAGGGGGTGATTTTTTTTAGGGGTCTTTTTGGGAAAGGGTAACACATCAAACAAACAATCAACTTCGGGAGGTTCTACTTATGAAAAAATTTTGGGTTAAAGCATTGTTGTTAGTTACTGCGGTGTTGTTTCTTGCCACGCCATGTACGGCAAAGGAAAAAGTGATCAAATGGAAAGTACAGGGATTCGTGCCCGCCGGCATGTTGTACCACGACACATTGGTCCGCCTGGCGGATGCCGTAAAGAAGGCAACAAACGGACGTCTGGTCTTCGAAGTCTATCCGGCCGGCTCTCTGGTGCCTCCCTTTGAGGGAATCAAGGCTGTCAGCGATGGCGTGTACCAGGCAAATTATGGGTATGCCGCCCAATGGGTGGGGAAAATCCCGGTTTCCCCCCTGTTTTGCTCCGTCCCCGGCGGATTCAACCCCATGGATATGCAGATGTGGCTCAATGCGGGCGGCGGCAAGGAACTGTGGCAGGAGATGTATGATACCTACGGCTATAACGTGAAGGTTCTTGTGAGTGATCCCATTCCCATGGAAGATTTCATGTGGGCCAAAAAACCCCTGAAAACCGTGGATGATTTCAAGGGAATAAAAATGCGCATGATGCCTCTCATGGGAGATGTGCTGGCAAAACACGGCATGTCCGTGATCTTTGTCCCGGGTGGGGAAATTATGCCCAATCTGCAGAGGGGCGTTCTGGATGCGGCGGAATACAGCATTCCCGCCTTCGACAAGACCCTTGGCATCTGGGAGGTCTGCAAATACGTGATGCTCCCGGGCATCCATCAACCCACTTCGCAGTGTGAACTGGTAATCAACAAGAAGGCCTGGAATGCCCTGCCTGATGACCTGAAGGCCCAGGTGGAAGCCGCTGTCAACTCCACGAGGCTGAACAACTGGCTCTGGATGGAAGAGAAAAACATCGAGGCGGTGGACTTTTTGAAGAAAAACGGCGTGACTTTTGTGGATATGGACCCCGAAACGGTGAAGACGTTTACCAAATGGGCACATGAATACCTGGATGAACTGGCATCCAAAGATAAGTTTTTCGCTAAGGTCTGGAATTCCCAAAAGGCATTTGGTGAGAAGTGGTACCCGTACCATTCCATCTACTATCTTCCCCATTAATCCGTCACCTAAATTCATAAAGGCAGACTGCTGCCCCGGAAAGCTCGGGCAGTGGTCTTTGCCTTCTGCAAGAGGCCAACATGGAAAAATTTTTCCACATCATCGATCGCACAAGCGGTCTTGTGGGCAAGGGCGCCAGCTTTCTGGTGGTGATCCTGGTTATCGCCATCGGCTACGACATCACGCTGCGGTATTTCTTTAACATCCCCTGCTTTTGGTCGTATGACATGACGATCATGCTCTACGGGAGCTACGCTATTCTGGGAACCGCCTACTGTCATTACCGCAACGGACATGTGAGAATGGACCTGCTCTATGGCCGTTTATCCCGGAGGGGCAGGGCGATCATGGATATCATCTGCTACATTTTTCTCTTTTTCCCCCTGTTTACCGTACTGATCTGGAAGTGCGGAAACTATGCGTTCTGGTCGCTCATCAACGGAGAACGGTCATCGGCTAGTGCCTGGAGACCCGTGCTCGGACCGTTCAACATGGTGATTGTTTTAGGGCTGATCTTGTTTTTCCTCCAGGGGCTGGTGGATTTTCTGAGAAATATCATTTTTGTGGTCAAGGGAGGAAAACATGAGTCCTGAGCTGACAACCATCCTTATGCTCCTGAGTCTCCTTATCCTGTTGACAGGCTTTCCCATTGCCCTGGGTGTCGGCACCGTAGGGCTGGTATTCGGGTTACTCACCTCCGGACAGGCTTTTCTTTACATGATGCCCATGCGTGTCATGACGGGAACCCTCTCTGAATACATTTTAGCGGCCGTTCCCCTTTTTATTTTTATGGGAACCATGATGCAGACCTCAGGGGTAGCGGAGAGAGCATTCCAGGTGCTTCATAAATGGATGAGCGGACTTAATGGTGGGCTGGCCGTTGCAACGGTCGCCCTTGCCATCTTGTTTGCGGCCACCACGGGGGTGGTCGGCGCCTCGGAGACGGCCATAGGACTCCTCGCGGTTCCGGCCATGCTCAACGCCAACTACAAACAGTCCCTTGCCAGCGGCTGCGTCTGCGCAGGTGGCACCCTGGGCATCCTCATTCCACCCAGCATCATGCTCATCCTCTATGCCCCCATGGCCGGGGTATCCGTGATCCAGATGTTTGCGGGGGCTATTATACCTGGAATTCTTCTAGGTATCGTCTACATCGCCTATATTCTGATCCGATGCCTTATCACACCGGAATTAGGGCCAAGCCTGCCCCCGGAAGAGAGAATGCCGTTTTTTTCCATGGAATCCTTCATCATGGGGCTCAAATATCTCATTCCCCCCGCCCTTCTTGTGGCCCTCGTTCTGGGCTCCATTCTGATCGGGGTTGCTTCCCCCACGGAGGCAGGCGCCGTAGGTTCCATAGGCGCCACCATCCTAAGCATGTTGTACAAGCAGCTTACCTGGAAGAGATTCAAGGAGAACTGTTTTATGACAATCAGGATTACGTCGATGATTATTTTCATCGCCGTTGCCGCCAACCTTTTTACCGGCGCTTTTCTTAGCGCGGGGTGCGGTCAGGTAATTACCGATTTTCTCATGTCCCTGGGTTTAGGCAAGTGGGGTATCTTTATTACCATGCTGATGATTATCCTTTTTCTCGGCATGTTTATCGACTGGATCGGGATTCTTCTGATTGTCGTACCTATTTTTTCGCCAATACTTTTCAATCTCGGTTTTGATGCCCTCTGGGTAGGCTTGGTGATCTGTACCAGTCTGCAGATATCATTCCTTTCGCCGCCGTTCGCCTATTCCATTTTTTATTTGAAGGGCCTGGATCTAGGGCTGGATTTGATGGAGATGTATAGGGGGATTGTTCCTTTTGTCTTTCTCCAGGTCCTGGTGGTCATCGCCCTTATTCTCTTTCCAGAACTGTGCCTGTGGTTGCCGAGAGTGCTTATGTAGCAGGCCATTGATGTTTACGGAAACGAAGTTTCGTGCGAGGTTTTATCTATGAACATCGGAAACCTTTTAAACAGACATGCTCGGTATCAACCGGACAAACTGGCACTGGTTTTTGAAGACAGGCGCCTGACCTACAAAGAATACAACCGGAATGTGAACCGTCTGGCAAACGCGCTGCTTGAGATGGGCATTAAGAAAGGAGACAAAATCTCCACACTGCTGCCCAACTGCATGGAGATCCTTGAAGTCTACTGGGCCGCCGCTAAAATCGGTGCCGTGGCCGTACCGCACAGTATGTTGCTGCTGGCCGACGGACTCAAGTCCTTGTTGAACGATTCCGACACATCGACGGTGGTCACCTGTTCCGCCATGGTGGAAACCCTGAACCGGATCAGGAAGGATCTCCCCGCCATTTCGGAGGATCGATACCTGCTGATAGATGGTGCTGAGACACCCGGATACCGGGACTATCATGCCCTTACCGCCGCTGCCAGGGACGCCGACCCCCAGGGTATCGAAATCCATGAGGACGATATCTACAACATCATGTACAGCAGCGGCACCACCGGCGACCCGAAGGGGATTGTGATCAGCCACAAGATCCGCGTCGCCTATGCCACTTTGTCGGCCTCCATCTTTCGCATGACCCCCGAAAGCATCATGCTCCATTCAGGGGCACTGGTCTTTAACGGCGCATTTATCACACTTTTGAGCGCCATGTTTCTCGGAAGCACCTTCATCCTCCATCGTCAGTTCGATACGGAAGCTTTCATCGACACCGTCCGGCGTGAAAAGGTGACCCATGTGATGATGGTGCCGTCCCAGATTGTGGGGGTGCTTCATTCCCCCAACTTCTCCGCCAAAGCCCTCTCGACCCTGGAAATGATCTGCTCCGTGGGGGCACCGCTGCATAAGGAACACAAAGAGGAATTGATCAGGCACCTGCCCAACCGGCTTTATGAGCTTTACGGTCTCACCGAAGGGTTCATGACCATTCTGGATCGGAACGATTATGAAGAAAAGACCGGCTCCGTGGGAGGCCCCACCCCCTTTTTCGATCTTCGCATCGAGGATGACCACAAAAAACCGGTTCCCACAGGTCAAGTGGGGGAAATCGTGGGAAAAGGTCCCATACAGATGGTGGAATACTACAAACGCCCCGAAATGACCCGCCAGGCCGTTGTAAACGGATGGCTTTACACCGGGGACATGGGGTACGTGGATGAAGACGGTTTTCTTTATCTGGTGGATCGTAAAAAAGACATGATCATTTCCGGCGGCGTCAACGTATATCCCAAGGACATCGAAGAGATCATCGTCCAACACCCGGATGTCATGGAGGCCGCTGTTTTCGGCATTCAGGACGAGAAATGGGGTGAAACCCCGATCGCGGCCGTCACCCTGTCCAAAACAGCAACGCTCACCCCTGATGAATTGGTTCAATGGACCAACGAACGGGTCAGCGCCAAATTCCAGCGCATTCGCCGGGCCATTTTGCTGCAAGATTTTCCCAGAAATGCGGCCGGCAAAACCATGAAACGGACCATTCGCGATGATTTTCTCGTGAATAATACATAATATTTCAGGCCATCGACCTACGGCAAAGGCTTGAAACGGAAAAGAGGAGTCAACGCTATGAAACTTGGAGACATCAAAAACATAACGGTTCTGGGATCTGGCATCATGGGGCACGGCATTGCCCAAAGTTTCTTAATGGGCGGGTACAAGGTGATGCTCTTTGACATTTCGGATGCTATCCTTGCAACCGCCAAAGCGCATGTCAAAAAGAACCTTGAGCTGTTTTTTAAATCGGGCCTCATCCCAGAGACGGATATCGAAGCCTCCCTCCAGAGGCTCTCCACCACCACGGACCTTGAAAAGGCGGTTTCAGGGGCTGATTTTATCATCGAAGCGGCCCCCGAGGACATAAATCTCAAACAGGACCTTTTTGAAAAGATCGAATCCTTCGCCAAGGAAAATGCCATCATCGCCAGCAACACCTCCTCCCTGACGCTTCAGGCAATTGGGGAAAGGGTCAAAAATAAATCGAGGCTGGTGGTGACCCACTGGTTTAATCCTCCCCATATCGTTCCCACCGTTGAAGTGGTGAAAAATGAGGACACCAGCGATGAAACCGTCGCTGTCGCCTATGAATTAATGGAGAAAATCAAAAAATCTCCGGTCAAAATCAACTGGGAAATCCCGGGGTTCATTGTCAACCGCATCCAGATTGCCATGGTTCGGGAAGTGCTGAACCTTTACCAGAAAGGTGTTGCCAGCGCCGCCGATATTGACCGTGCCGTCAAGGGAAGCATGGGGTTTCGCCTGGCCAGCATCGGACCGCTCCTCACCATTGATCTGGGAGGCGTAAAACTTTGGCGAAGCGTCTGTGCCAACCTTCTGCCCAATATCGAAAGCGGAACGGAAGTCCCCGCCGCACTGGAAAACCTGGTTGCGGAGGGACATGACGGCATCAAGAGCGGAAAAGGATTTTATGACTATACGAACGATTTTTCGAAAGAAGACCTGGATAAAGCCATTGAACAGAGAGATCAGGAATTTTTGAACCGTCTGAAAAATCTCTATTTTGAAAAATAGGATTACCCCATAAGGGGACAAAACCATGACACAGGCATCCGAACTGGCTCTCGCCCATCTGAGAGCCCTTTCAACGCCGAAGTGTCAACGATTTTTGTGATTTGGCTCAAAAGCCACAAAGCACCGATCCTCGTGGTAGCACGCCTTTATCTCACTGCCGTCACCGCCAATATCGTGTGCCTGGGCTTAGTAGGGTGGGTTTACTGAACGGAATTTCGGTCGCCTTGCTTAGACCGGCCCACGTCATCCCTTGTTTTTCTTTCCAGCAAATACGTCTTATAGAGATCGTTGACACGCTTGAAACGCTGGTTCAAACCATCCAGAAAGGCCGTTGCAGTGGCATCGGGGCCGAGCACTTTTTTTGACAGGATGTCCAATTCAGTGGGGTCCCGCGGTAGCACATGAATTTGCCGGTCTTCCAGTATTTGGAGAAAATGCTCTATTCTTCTCAAAAAGAGGTAATCCTCCTTGAGTTGCCCGACAATGTTCCTTTCAAGGATCCCCGCCTCGTAAAGAACGTCCAGCGCTAGCAGGGTGTTTCCCTGGAGCAGCATGGCATTTTCCGGGGCGTGGATCAGCTGCAGGCCCTGAACCAGAAACTCCACATCCCGCAGTCCCCCGAAGCCGCTCTTGACGTCCGTTCCCCGCTGAATCCCCCGGGTAGTAGCCCGAACCGCCGCCCGGCGCATGTGCTCGATGGAGGCTACAATAAAGGGCCTCTCCCTCTTTTCCACCAGGACCGGTTTCAAACTTTCCAGAAACCGGTAGCCTAAGGCGATGTTACCCGCCACGGGACGCAACTTAAACGCCGCCTGAATTTCCCAAAGGGCCGCATGCTCCCGGTAATAGGTCAACAATCCGTTCAGGCTGGGCACGAGGTCCCCTGATGCGCCGAAAGGTCTCAATCGAAGATCGACGCGATAGACATAACCCTCTTCGGTATGATCGGACAGGTCAGATCTCACCGACTCCATAACCTGTGTGTATAACCCCTTCATACCTCCCCGGTGCGTAGAAGGCCCATTCTGGCCGGACGCGTCTTCATAAAGCGCCAGGAGATCTATGTCCGAACTGTAGTTGAGTTCATTGCCCCCCAGCTTTCCGAATGCCATGACACAAAAACGGGTTTCCGGGTCTTTCAGCGTCTCAGGAAGGCTCCCGTCCTCCCCTAAGCGCTGCCAGGTCTTTTCCACCACAGACTGAGTGATGGCGTCGGCCAGAATCGACAACTCCGCCATCACCTCCCGGGTATCGACCCCCAGGCAGATATCCCGTGTCCCGATGCGCAAAATCTCACGCCTTCTAAATCTTCGGAGCTTATTGAGCCATTCTCCGTGTCGCCTGCTGATGGATGCGGCCCGACGCAGCTCCGCCATCAGATCTTCGCTCCGGCGGGTCTTATGAAGCATCTCCGGGATGGTCAACCAATCCAGGAAACCGGGATTGCGGATCAGTGTGTCCGCCAGAAATTGACTCACCGAAAAGACGCTCAGAAGAATCTCGAGACGCATGGGCTGGGAGAGGAATACCCCGTACTGAAACTCCGGGCTCAAGGTGGTATGTATAAACCGTTCCCAGTTATTGAGCGCCATATCCGGGTCCGGCCTCGTGGACAGGATGTCAAAGGCCAGCACAGCCAACCTGGAAAAGGCGTTCCGCCGTTCCCCTTCTCCGGCCAGACGTTTGAGGTTGGAATGGGCCCGTCGGACATTCCTGAACCCTGCTTCACCCAAGATCCGCCCGATCACATCTTCCGACAGGCCTTCAGACATCACCAGATCCACGACGCTTCCGGTCTTGGGGTCAGGCAAGGCCTCACGGCCGAACTGACGCTCCACAAAGTTTCTGACAGCTGCCGTATGGGTTTCATAATCAATCCTCAACTGCTGGCCCGGAATCAATCCCCCCACCTTTTCGTAACCCATTCGCCGCGCCAGATGATCGAATTCGTCTGAATTCGGCTCCGGCAGAAAGAGGTCTTTCGCAGAACCCCGGAGCATACGCATACCGTTGATCAGGCGCCTTAAGAACACATAGGCAGAATCCATCCGCAAAAATTCTTCGGGTTCCAGCACGCCCGCCTCGGTCAAGCCTACCAGCGCCTCGTGGATCCGCTGCGATCTCAGTCCGGGATCATCCTTTCCGTACATCACCTGGAGACTTTGAACGCCGTATTCCAGGTCCACCAGCCCTCCGGCACTGAACTTTGCATTGGGCCCGCCTTTTTTCCCTTTTTCCGCGAATTGCTTTTCCCTGAGGCTGCGCACTTCCTCGAAATCGATGCAATCCAACCCGTAAATCATCTCATCCCGCAACCGTTCCAACTGAGCACCGAAGGCTGCATCTCCACCGATGGCGCGCAAACGGACCAGTGCCAGCCGCTCAAAGGAGTGGGCCCCACCGCCCGCTCCATAATACTTACAGAAGTTCTCCAGGCTGGAGGCCAGGGGGCTGGCACTGCCGAAAGGGCGAAGTCTGAGGTCAATATGGAAGATACCCTCCCGCTTGGCCTCGATAAAGCGCGACACACCTTTCACAAGCCGGTCATAAAATTCCAGATTCGTCATGACCTCAGAGCCGTCCGTCTGCCCGTTGTCGCTGTAAACGTAGAGCAGTTCGATGTCCGATGCGTAGCCAAGAGCCCTGCCCCCGAGCTTTCCCAGCGCCATCACAGCGAGTCTTGCCTCGATACCCGCAACGGTTCTGGGCTTTCCGAACCGACCGGCCAGGTCCTCATAAACGAAACGTGTGGCTGCGCGCACGACGCTCTCAGCCAGCACGGACACCTTTTCCGAGAACGCCGCAAATCCGGTGTCCGGGTAAAGGATGTAGTCCAGATCGATCAGAAAGATTTCACGGTCCTTGAATCGATTGAGGGCCTCTTTTTGTTCCTCCAGGGTCTCGCCCTCCGAAGTGGCGTGCGCCAACCGTTCCTCAACGGTTTTCTCACTTTCGCTGAAACGATGTCCGCGAACGTGAGGCTCAAACATGGGAAGGAGGCTTTCATATTGCAGTCGGATGAAGTCCTCCCACAGAAAATCGCTTGCGCCTAAGAGCCGGGCCAGATCCCTGAGCGTATGGGGATTGGCCAGCAATTCCATCCATCGCCCTTTTTCCGGGAGGGCAAGAACATCTCTCGTGAGTTGTTCAAACCTTGAAAGCGCCGCATATGGATCGGGCGATTTAGAGAGGAAATAGGTAAATTGTTTGGTCAAAAGTACGGACAGGCGCACCCGGTCCAGGACGTCGGGATCGGTGATTTTGCGGCCGGATGGGTTTACCAGATCGATTTGATCTTCGATTCGGCTGCCGATGGTCCGAATCCTGACATGCTCGATCTGGACGCGGTTCAGAGATAGGGCGTTGCTCAGGGAATAGAGGAAGGCAGGCGTATCCTCCGCAACCACCCGCAAACGGGTGAAATGCGCGTGGTGGTTATTGATGTGGATCTCCACAGGGTAAAGGAAAGCGGTTCCATCGGACCCGGTTTGCGCCAGACGCTGCACCACCATGTTGTTAACCAGGTGCCGGGCCTCACCGGTTGAGGCATCCCCACCTTTTTCCATGAGCCCGATAATGCCTTGAAGTTTTTCCTTCAACTGGGAGGCCCAAGCCTTGAAAGAGAGGGTCGTTTCCAAATGGCCGGTAAAATGATCGATGATTCGACGCCTTTTTAGGGGATCGGGAAAAAATTTGCCCCGGGGGCGCGATTGCAGTCTGTTCCCTTTGCCGGGCGCCGGGGCGACGACCTGTCCATAGGTGAAAATGTCACCGGAGAGGACGCTGAAGCCCATTCCCGCCAGGACCCCTGTAATGATGGAGAACTCGAAAGGATAGTCGAATGCCAGTACCGTAATGTCCACGCTCCCATCCCGGCGGGATGTAGCCGTCACCTCCAGCGGCCGTTCAGAAGACAGCCTGACCAGACCCATTACCTGGCGGTAAATTTCTTTTTTCGGAAAACTGCTGAAATAGGCATCGCTTAATCGGTACAGATGTTCTTTGAGGAAGCGCTCATCCACTTCAGGGCATGCGGACTTGAGGCTTCTCAGATCGGGCTTCATGTGTTCGATTCTCCGTCCGGGGCGTGGATCGCATGTGCCTGCGACGACGCGTCAAAACGCTAATGACGATCCTTATCATTGTTCAATTGTGGAAAAAGCAACTTGCAGAGAATATCGAATATCTAACGGGGAATGTCAAATCCCCAAGTAGGGAGTTCGCTCGATTGGATCAAAAAAGAAATAAAAAAAGCCCCCGGTTTTAGGCGGGGGCTTTCTTGGGAAAGTGGATATTAGATATCGTAGTAAAGGGCGAACTCCCACGGATGGGGCCGCAGGTCAATGGCCTGGACCTCGTTTTTCATTTTGTAGGAGATCCAATTTTCGATGACATCCGATGTAAACACATCACCCTTCAGCAGATAATCGTGATCGGCCTCAAGTGCCCCCAGGACTTCCCGCAGGGAACCCGGCGTCTGAGGCACCTGGGCCAGTTCTTCTGGCGGCAGGTCGTAAATGTCCTTGTCCAGGGCCTCGCCCGGATCGATCTTGTTCTGGATGCCGTCGATGGCAGCCATAAGCATGGCGGAGAACGCCAGGAAGGGATTGCAGCTGGGGTCCGGACAGCGGAATTCGATTCGTTTGGCCTTTTCCGACTGCGAGTAAAGGGGGATACGGATGGCGGCGCTTCGATTCCGCATGGAATATGCCAGGTTGACCGGGGCCTCGAATCCGGGCACCAGCCGCTTGTAGCTGTTGGTGGTGGGATTGGTGAAAGCCAGGAGGGACGGGGCGTGCTTCAGAAGCCCGCCGATGGCAAACATGGCCATCTCCGACAGTCCCGCATAGCCGTCTCCAGCAAACAGGTTGGCGCCATCCTTCCAGAGGGACATGTGTACGTGCATGCCCGTGCCGTTGTCGTTAAACAGGGGCTTGGGCATAAACGTGACGGTTTTTCCGTACTTACGGGCCGTATTCTTGATCACGTACTTGTACTTGAGCAGATTGTCGGCCATGGTGACCAGCGGCGCGAACCGCATGTCGATCTCGGCCTGACCGCCCGTAGCCACTTCATGATGCTGGGCTTCAATGAGCACCCCGATCGACTCCAGGGTCAACATCATTTCGCTTCTGAGATCCTGCATGGTGTCGGTGGGGGGTACCGGAAAATAGCCTTCTTTGTAGCGCACTTTGTAGGACAGATTGGGCTCTTCTTTCCGGCCGGCATTCCATCGGCCCTCCACGGAGTCAAGATGGTAATACCCCTCGTGTTCGTTCTGATCGAAACGGACGTCGTCAAAGACGAAAAATTCGGCCTCGGGCCCGAAAAAGGCTGTGTCGGCCATCCCCAGGGACTTTACATAATTCTCCGCCTTGCGGGCGATGTTACGGGGGTCCCGGGTGTAATCCTCGCCGGTCACGGGATCACAGATATTACAGCTGATGACCAGTGTTTTTGCTGCGAAAAAAGGATCTAGAAACGCGGTTTCCGGCACCGGCTTGACAAGCATGTCCGACTCGTTGATGGCCTGCCATCCACGGATGCTGGACCCGTCAAAACCCAAGCCCTCATCAAAGGTTGCTTCCTCGAATTCCCTGGCGGGAATGGAGAAATGCTGCCAAAGACCGGGAAAATCCATAAACCGCAAATCCACCACCTGGACCCCTTCCGCCTTGATCAGGTCCATAACATCTTTGGGCGTTTTCAATTCGCTCATTTTTTTGTTCCTCCTCTTGGTGTTAAATATGAATCGTAAAAACAACTGGTAACGGGTTTGTCAAATCGGGTACTTCGGTGAAACACATCCCGCTGAGCCGTCCTCTCCTGCATCACACAGCAAAATGCATGCCACGGAATCCGGGCGACCAAATGCAGCGTCTTCAGGCCAATTGAGACAGATTTATTGAAAAAAGGTCGCTATCCATCGACATTTTTGTATAAACACGGTCGATTTTTATACAAAAATGTAGCGAGTCAAAAAATGCGGCGGGACCCATGCCGACGTCAGGTTTCTTTCCCCCGTTTTAAATGCTAAAATCCGGGCGCCTTACTCGAGGCAAAATTTGGATGTTTCTTTGTCGATGGCAACCGGGTAATCACCGTTAAAGCAGGCGAAACAGAGGTCCTGATCGGGAATGGCGGTCGCTTTTTTGAGGTTATCGATGGAAAGGTAGCCCAGGCTGTCCAGACCCACGAAATCTCTTATCTCATCCACCGACTTGCTGGCGGCAATCAGTTCGCCCCTGGTGGAGAAATCAATGCCGTAATGGCAGGGATGGGCATGGGGCGGACAGCTCACCACCATGTGCACTTCGCTGGCACCGATCCCGCGAAGGGTCTTGACCCGGGTCTTGGCCGTGGTGCCGCGAATGATGGAATCCTCCATAATCAGGACTCGCTTGCCTTTCAGCAATTCCCTCACCGGATTCAGTTTCACTTTGACCCCGAAATCCCGCATACTCTGAGAAGGCTGAATAAAAGTTCTGCCGATGTAGTGATTACGAATCATCCCCATCTCCAGGGGAATGCCCGATGCCTGGGCGTAACCGATGGCCGCGTAATTACCGGAATCCGGAAAGGGCATCACAAAATCCACATCCAGGGGGAATTCCTTGGCCAGCAGTTCACCCTGCCGCTTTCGAAACAGGTAAACGTTTTCGCCGAAAACATTGCTGTCGGGCCGTGCAAAATAGATGAGTTCAAAAATACACTGACTTTTTTGAGCCTGAATACCTGAATGAATGCTTCTGACACCGTCTTTGTCGATAATCACGATCTCACCGGGTTCGATAACCCGTATGAATTCGGCCTCCACCAGGTCGAAAGCGCACGTCTCTGAAGCAAGCACATAAGCGGAACCCAGTTTCCCCAGACAGAGTGGTCGAAACCCATTGGGATCCTTGGCGGCAATGAGGCTGTCTTCTGTCATGACCACCACCGAATAGGCACCCCGAAGCTGAGCCATCGCCTCGATCATGGCCTGTTCAATCCCGAGGTTCATGCGCCGGGCCGTCAGGTGCAGCACTACCTCACTGTCCATGGTGGTTTGGAAAATGGAACCGTTTTCTTCCAGTTCCGAACGGATCCGGTGGGCATTGACAATATTGCCGTTATGGGCAATGGACATGGAACGGCCCGAATGGCGCACTCGAAAAGGCTGGGCATTCACCAGCAGAGAAGACCCGGTGGTTGAGTAGCGCACATGCCCCAGGGCCATATTCCCTTTCAGCCCGTTTAAAATCTGTTCATTAAAAATCTCGGAAACCAGTCCCATGGCTTTATGCTCCACAACCTGTTTGCCGTCGGAAGCCACGATACCCGCGCTTTCCTGACCTCGGTGTTGAAGGGCATAAAGCCCGAAATAGGTTAGTTTGGCAGCGTCTTCATGACCATAGACGGCAAAGATACCGCATTCATCCCTGGGTCGTCTGGACTGAAATTCTGTATCGCACATGGCTCGTACCCGTTCATCAGGATAAGGTTTCCGGAACCGTAAGGTGCAGGGCAGATGGCAGGGCCACTGGAAAAAATCCCCATTCCGCAAACGGCATTCCGTAATCAGTTATTATGGTATTCCTGTACAGTTCTAACCTTCATATCTTCTTCCGACATGGACTGGATGGCGGAAAGAGTCGCTTTGGCACCAGCCAGTGTCGTGGTGTATGGAACGTTCAGTGTCAATGAGGCCCTGCGGATGGAGTATGATTCTGCAATGGCTTTCTTGTCGCTGGTGGTGTTGATCACCAGGTGAATCTCTCCGTTCTTGATCATGTCCACCACATGTGGGCGCCCTTCCCGCACCTTGTTCACGGGCTTATTGACCACGCCGTTCTCCATCAGAAAGTGTGATGTTCCTTTTGTCGCCAGAATCTCGAAACCCAGATCGAAAAGCCCCCTGGCAACGGGGAGAACCGCCGCCTTGTCACTATCCTTTACACTGATAAAAACGGTTCCCGAAAGGGGAATTTTCTGACCGGCGGCCAATTGGCTCTTTCCGAAAGCCAGACCGAAAGTCCGATCAATACCCATGACCTCACCGGTGGATTTCATCTCCGGCCCAAGAATGGTGTCCACCCCCGGAAACCGGCTGAAGGGAAAGACCGCCTCTTTCACGGATACATATTCCGGAAACACTTCACGTGTTAAACCTAACTCAGTAAGGGTTTTTCCCATGATGACCTGGGTGGCCAATTTGGCCAGCGGCACACCGGTGGCTTTGCTTACAAAGGGAACGGTTCGCGATGCCCGCGGATTCACTTCGATCACAAAAATGATCCCATCTTTCACCGCGTACTGGATGTTCATGAGACCCACCACGGAAAGCTCTTTTGCCAGCGCCCGGGTGTGCGCCATAATGGTATCAACAATGCCCGCATCCAGAGAAACGGGCGGCAATACGCAAGCGCTGTCACCGCTGTGGATGCCCGCCTCTTCGATATGCTCCATAATGCCGCCAATGACGGTATCCTTTCCGTCCGAGATGGCATCCACATCAATTTCAATGGCCCCGTCCAAAAACCGGTCAATGAGTACGGGCTTCCCAGGAGAAACCTGCACCGCCGTTTTCATATAGTATTCTAAATCCTTTCGGTCGTAAACGATCTCCATGGCCCGTCCCCCCAGCACAAAGGAAGGTCTTACCACGGCAGGATACCCGATCCGCTCCGCAATGCGAATGGCTTCATGCTGATTTACGGCAATGCCGTTTTCAGGCTGCAGGATTCCCAGTTTCTTGAGCAGCACCTGGAAGCGCTCCCGGTCTTCAGCCCGGTCGATGCTGTCCGGGCTCGTCCCCAGAATTTTGACGCCGGCGTCCGCCAGGGGGACTGAAAGATTCAGAGGGGTCTGACCGCCAAACTGGACGATGATTCCTTCAGGTTTTTCCTGCTCTACAATATGAAGTACGTCTTCACGGGTGAGCGGCTCAAAATAGAGCCGGTCGGATGTATCATAATCGGTACTGACGGTTTCCGGGTTGCTGTTCACCATAATGCTTTCAATGCCCATCTCCCGCAGAGCCAGCGAGGCATGAACGCAGCAGTAATCAAATTCAATCCCCTGGCCGATGCGGTTGGGCCCGCCACCCAGAATCACCACTTTTCTATTTTGGGTTGTGCGGATTTCGTTTTCCTGCTCGTAGGTGGAATAGTAATAGGGGGTGTAAGCTTCAAATTCGGCGGCACAGGTGTCCACCAGTTTGTAAACCGGTTCCACACCCTTCGCTTTCCGAATCTGCCGGATACCTTCTTCGGTGGTACTAAAAATGTCGGCCAACTGAATATCCGAAAAACCGTATTCCTTGACCTGCTTCAAGAAATCCTCATCCCAGTTTTCAGGGCCATCCTGATCCTTCGCCATTCCGCGCAGCCGGCCTTCAAAGGCCTGAATCTGCTGGATATGAAATAGAAACCACGGATCGATACGCGAGAGTTCGTAAATCTTCTCAATGGTAACTCCGCGGTTGAACGCCTCGTAGAGATAAAAAAGCCGTTGAGAACTGGGATGAATGAGCCCCCTTTCCAGCTCATAGTCATCAATCTTGGAAAGGATGCAGTCGGGGGTATCAGTCCCCATGCCGTACCGTCCGATTTCAAGAGACCGAACCGCCTTTTGAAGGGATTCCTTGAAAGTCCGGCCGATGGCCATGGTCTCCCCAACGGATTTCATGGATGTGGTCAACGAATCCTGGGTGCCCGGGAATTTTTCAAATGTCCACCGGGGCACCTTCACCACACAGTAGTCGATGGTCGGTTCAAAGGATGCGAGGGTTTCCCGGGTAATATCGTTGGGTATTTCATCCAGAGTATAACCCACAGCCAGCTTGGCGGCAATCTTGGCAATAGGAAATCCGGTGGCCTTGGAAGCCAGCGCCGAACTTCGTGAAACCCGGGGGTTCATTTCAATAACCACCATTTCTCCGGTATCCGGATGAACGGCGAACTGAATGTTGCTCCCTCCCGTTTCAACACCGATCTCTCGAATGATAGCCAGGGAGGCATCCCGCATCATCTGATATTCGCAATCGGAAAGGGTCTGGGCGGGCGCCACGGTGATGCTGTCACCCGTGTGAACGCCCATGGGATCAAAGTTTTCAATGGAGCAGATAATCACAACATTGTCTTTGAAATCCCGCATAACCTCCAATTCGTATTCTTTCCAGCCGAGAAGGGATCTTTCCATTATCACTTCGGAAATCATACTGGCGCTCAGACCCGCCTTGGCAATCTCTTCCATCTCTTCCCGGTTGTAAGCCACACCACTCCCGATACCGCCCAGAGTGTAGCTGGCGCGAATAATAATGGGGTAACCAATCTGCTCCGCCGCGTACCGGGCCTCATCCATGTTCCTGGCAATAAAATTATCCGGCACTTTAAGGCCGATTTTCTTCATGGCGTTTCGAAACTGTTCTCGGTCCTCCGCTTTCTGAATCACCGGCAGGGATGCACCCAGCATCTCCACTCCGAGTTTTTCCAGAATCCCGGACTCGGCCACTTCCACGGCGGTGTTCAAGCCAGTCTGTCCCCCAAGCGTGGGAAGGATGGCCTGGGGCCTCTCCCGTTCAATAATTCGAGAAACCGCTCCGACGGTTATGGGTTCGATATAGGTGCGGTGCGCCGTACCCGGATCGGTCATGATGGTAGCAGGGTTACTGTTGATGAGCACAATCTCAAACCCCTCCTCCATGAGCGCCTTGCAGGCCTGGGTGCCGGAGTAGTCGAATTCACAGGCCTGGCCGATGACAATGGGGCCTGAACCGATGATGAGAATCTTTTGAATGTCAGTGCGTCTGGGCATTATATATTTCCATCATATCAATAAAGCGGTCAAACAGGTACCTGGCATCATGCGGCCCTGGCGATGCCTCAGGGTGATATTGGACCGAGAAAAGCGGATGTCTTTTGAGGACCATGCCTTCCAGGGTATTGTCGTTCAAATTCATTTGGCTGGTTTCAATATCCGGGTCTTTCAGGGTGTCATCATCCACACAAAACCCGTGGTTCTGGGAGGTGATTGCCACACGGCCGGTTTTCAGATCCTTGACGGGCTGGTTGACGCCCCTGTGGCCGAACTTCAGTTTATAGGTTTCACCACCCAGGGCCAAACCCAGCAGCTGATGTCCCAGGCAAATGCCAAAAATAGGCCGTCGACCAATTTCCTTTTTGATGGTCTCAATGGCGTAAGTCACCGCCGCGGGATCTCCCGGGCCATTACTCAAAAAAAGACCGTCCGGATTGATTCTGTCAATGGTTTCCGCATCGGTTTGCGCCGGCACCAGTAACACCTGGCAATCGCGCTCTTCAAGGCATCTTAAGATATTGTATTTAATACCGAAATCCATAGCCACTATGCGAAATTTCTTGTTCCCCTCCGGCCAGATGAACGCGTCAAGGGCCGTTTCAACAGGAACCGGCTTTCCCTCATGCCACAAAAGGGGTGTTCTGCAGGTCACCTCCAGTACCAGATCCGCACCCGCCATCTGGGGTGATGCCTTCGCCTTTCGCACCAGGGAGGCGGGGTCCAGGTCCTCGGTGGACAGGACTCCCCGCATGGCGCCGGCTAATCTGATATGACGGGTAAGCGCTCGGGTATCAAGGCCCTCCATGCCGGGAATGCCGTTTTCTTTCAGGTATTCCCCAAGGCTTTTCCGTGACCGAAAATTGCTGGGGTAACCCTGGTACTCTTTAACCAGAAAAGCCTTCACATGAACACGGTCTGATTCCACATCGGTTTCATTCACCCCGTAATTACCGATCAACGGATAGGTCATGGTCACAATCTGACCACAATAGGAAGGATCGGTTAGAACTTCCTGGTAGCCGGTCATGCTGGTGTTAAAGACCACTTCCCCTTCGGTTTCCCACCGGCCCGTAAAGGAGCGACCCTTGAAGATCGTACCGTCTTCCAAGGCAAGTAACGCTTTCATATGCTTTTCTTTTCTCCCAGAAACTTCATGATGCCCTTAGCGGTCCGTCTGCCGTCGGCAATGGCTTTAACCACCAGGGACTGGCCCAGTGCCATGTCTCCGGCCGCAAAAATGCCTTCGACACTGGTCATTCCCAGGTCGTCCGTCTGAATGTGACGGCGATCATTTAAATGAACGCCCAGGTTATCTACAATTCTGTTTCGGGTGGGCGCCGTAAAACCCATGGCCAGTATGACGAGATCCACATCCTGTTTAAAGCCGGTTCCGGGCTTTTCAACGGGTCCCTTAAGACGCCCGTCCTTTTCCCGGGTCCAGTCGACTTCCACACATTCGACGCCGCTGACCACATCTTTCTTGCCCAGAAATGTCTGCGTCATAACGGCCCACCGGCGTTTACCGCCTTCCTTGTGGGCGTGGGTGGTCCGCAGAATCTGTGGCCACACCGGCCAGGGAGTTGTCGGAGGGCGCTCCACCGGCGGCTCCGGGAGAATCTCAAACTGCCAGACTTCCTTTGCACCCTGCCGCAATGCCGTTCCCACACAGTCGGAACCGGTATCCCCGCCGCCGATGACCAGCACTTTCTTCCCGGCCGCGTGTATTTTTTCGGCAGGGGAAATGATCTCGCCCGAGTTTCTACGGTTTTGCTGAATGAGATAGTCCATGGCAAAATGAACGCCCTGAAGCTGTCGGCCGGGAATTTTGAGATCCCGGGCCTCTCCCGCACCACAGGCCATGCAAATGGCATCGAAACGCTGTTTCAGGAATCGATAGGAGAGGTCTTCCCCAACGATCACGCCGGTCTCAAAGATCACCCCTTCCTTTCTCATCAATGACACCCGGCGTTCCACCACCCATTTTTCCAGCTTGAAATCAGGAATACCATATCGAAGGATGCCTCCAGGGTACCGGGCACTTTCATAGACGGTTACCGAATATCCCGCTTTGTTGAGCGTATCGGCCACCGCCAGGCCCGCCGGGCCGGATCCGATCACCGCCACTTTTTTATCACTCCGTCTTTTCGGCGGTGCAGGGCCTATATCGCCATTCAAGAAAGCCTTTCCAATCAAAAACAGCTCGATCTGCCGGATGGTCACGGGATCATCGTGAATACCATCGACACATGCCGCCTCACAGGGAGCTGGACACACGCGCCCGGTGAACTCCGGAAAATTGTTGGTACTCAATAAGATCTCAAGACCTTCCCGCCACTGTCCCCGTCTGGCGCAGTCATTGAACTCCGGTATCACGTTGGAGAGGGGGCACCCGTACGCGTGACAAAAAGGAGTACCACACGCCATGCACCGGGAGGACTGGATCATCACATCGTTATCGTGCAGCTGTCGTTCGACAGCCTCATAATCATTCAACCGCTCCGCCACCGGCCGATAGCCGGGATCTTTTCGTTTTGGTTCCATCACCTCGGCCGTATTACCCATGCTGCACCTCTTCCCGTTCAGTCTCTTCGTCTTCCTTACTCATCTGTCCGAGAACCCGTCTGTACTCCATGGGAAATACCTTGACAAAAAAAGGCAGGCTGGACTCCCAGCTATCCAGGATTGCGCGTGCCCTGGGGCTCCCCGTATTTGCCAGATGTTGAAGAATCATATTTTTCAGTTCCGCTTCATCCTCCGGATTTGCCACCAGTTCCAGATCCACCATGTCCAGATTGCAACGAAGGTCAAACTGCCGGTTCGGATCGTAAACGTAGGCGATACCGCCGCTCATGCCGGCCGCGAAGTTGAGGCCGGTCTCCCCCAGAACCACAACCCTTCCGCCGGTCATATATTCGCAACCATGATCTCCCACACCCTCCACCACCGCCATGGCGCCGCTGTTTCGAATGGCAAACCGTTCCCCCGCCCTGCCATGCAGGTACACTTCACCTGAAGTGGCGCCATAAAGCAGTACATTTCCGACGATTACGTTCTCAGAAGGCTCAAAGGTGGCGCCCTTATAAGGCTTCACGATGATTTTTGCACCTGAAAGTCCCTTGCCCAGATAATCGTTGGCTTCACCTTCCAGTATAAATGTCAGCCCCTTTGCGCCAAAAGCCCCGAAACTCTGGCCGGCAGCACCTTGAAACCGGCACAAAATGGTATCGGCCGGTAGCCCCTGGTTTCCGTAACGTTTGGCAACTTCACCACTCAGCATGGCACCCACTGTCCGGTTTACGTTTCGGATGGGAGAGGATATTTCCACTTTTTCACCATAATCCAGCGCCTTTTGCGCCTTAGCGATCAAATCACGGTCCAGCACATTGCTAATGGAATGATCCTGCGACTCGGTACAGCGTCTGGGAGATCCATTATCTAACTTTGGAAAATAGAAGATCTTTGAAAAGTCCAACCCTCTGGCTTTCCAGAAATGAATGGCACGGGACATTTCAAGCAGATCGGTCCTCCCGATCATATCGTCCATCTTTCTGAATCCCAGTTGTGCCATATATCCGCGCACTTCCTCCGCCAGCATGGTAAAAAAACGCTGCAGGTGCTCCGGCTCTCCTGAAAAGCGTTTTCGAAGGGCTTCATCCTGGGTGGCAATACCCACGGGACAGCGATTGTTGTTACACTTTCGCACCATAACGCATCCCAGGGTCACCAGTGCGGCGGTGGCAAAGCCATACTCTTCAGCTCCCAGAAGGGCTGCCACCACCACATCACGCCCCGTTTTCATCTGGCCATCGGTTTGTACGCGGATTCGACTTCTGAGACCGTTCAGTATCAGGGTCTGCTGCGTATCGGAAACCCCCAGCTCCCAAGGTGCTCCCGCATGGCGTACGGATGAAAGGGGGGATGCGCCCGTGCCGCCGTCATAGCCGCTGATAAGCACCATATCCGCATGGGCCTTGCACACCCCGGCGGCAATGGTTCCCACACCCACTTCTGAAACCAGCTTGACGGACACCCGGGCCTCGGGGTTCACATTTTTAAGATCAAAGATCAATTGGGCGAGGTCCTCGATGGAATAAATATCGTGGTGCGGCGGCGGTGAAATCAACGTTACGCCGGGGGTGGAATGCCTAACCCGCGCAATCTCCAGATTCACTTTATGGCCAGGCAGCTGGCCGCCTTCGCCGGGTTTGGCCCCCTGTGCGATCTTGATCTGAATCTCACGGGCATTCACCAGAAATTCAGCAGTCACACCAAACCGGCCGCTGGCCACCTGTTTGACGGCGCTTGAACGGCTGTCGCCATTTTCCAGCGGTACGTAACGGGCCGGATCCTCACCGCCTTCACCGCTGTTGCTGCAGCCACCCAGGCGATTCATTGCGATAGCCATGGTCTCATGGGCTTCACGGCTGATGGAACCGAAACTCATGGCCCCCGTGACAAAACGTTTGACGATTTCGGAAACCGGTTCCACTTCTTCAACGGGAATCGGTTTGGTTTTCCGAAAAGCAAACATCCCTCGCAAGGTGGACTGTTTTTCGGATTGGTCATTAATCATTTCAGCGTATTGTGCGTATAAGGACGCATTGTTTTCCCTGACGGCCCGTTGAAGATAATGGATAGCTTCCGGCGTCCAGAGGTGCCGTTCACCATCCAACCGGAACGTATAATGCCCACCGCTTGGCAGAATTTTGGGCACGTCGGGAGCCGGGTGGTATGCGGAATGGTATCGGTCCATGGCTTCTTTTGCAATTTCATCCAAACCGATGCCTTCAACCCGGGAATCAGTTCCCCTAAAATAGCGGTCCACCACTTTCGTATTGAGTCCCACCGCTTCAAAGACCTGGGCACTGCGGTAACTTCGAAGCGTTGAAATGCCCATCTTGCTCATGATTTTGAGCAGGCCCTTGCACAGAGCCTTAATGTACTTTTCAATACTGACGGCGGTGCCCATTTCCCGACCCAACGCCTTACGGACCGACATGGCAGCCACCGTCTCAAAAGCCAGATAAGGATTGACGGCGGTTGCCCCGTATCCAAGCAGCAACGCCATGTGCATCACTTCCCGGGCTTCTCCGGTCTCGACAATAAGACCTGCGGAGGTCCGGATGCCTTGCCCGACCAAATGTTGATTGACTGCGGACACTGCCAGAAGCGACGGTATGGGAGCCTTCCCCTCAGGCAGGTCCCGGTCGCTCAGTATGATCAACTGATGTCCCCTTGAAATGGCCGATTCGGCTTCCTTGGCGATGAGATCCAAAGCCATTTCCAACATCACACCATCTCCCTTGACGGGGAACCCGATCTTGACGGTCTCGGCGCGAAAACCTTCCACGTTGAGATCCTTTAATCGAATCAGATCCTCGTTGGTCATAATGGGGTGAACCAATTTGATCAATCGACTGTTACGGGGCCTTTCCGCCAGGATGTTTCCGGGGTTTCCGATGAAAGTCATGAGACTCATGACCAATTCTTCCCTTACTGGATCAATGGGCGGATTGGTCACCTGGGCAAAAAGTTGTTTGAAATACCCGAACAATAACTGATTTTTTTCGCTGAAAACAGCGAGCGGCGTATCCGCGCCCATGGCGCCTACCGGCTCCTGACCAGTGGTGGCCATGGGGGCCATGATCATTTGAAGATCTTCACGGGTATAACCGAACAATTTCTGCTGAAAAGGGAGCCGCGCAAAATCCGGTTTGATGGAGGCCACCTCTCCGTAAAACCCTCTCAGGCTGATCCGGTTTTCCTCCACCCATCGTCGATAAGGTTGACGCCGGGCGTTCAGATTCTTGATTTCTCCGTTTTTGAGCACCCGTTGTTTTTCAAAATCGACCAGGATCATCTGGCCGGGCCCCAGTGCCCCTTTCTCGAGAACATCTTTCGGAGCAAATTCCAGTACGCCCGTTTCCGATGCAAAGACCATCATTCCCTGACGGGTGATGGTGTAACGGGCCGGTCTAAGCCCGTTTCGATCCAGCGTGGCACCCACCTGACTGCCATCGGTAAAAGCAACAGCCGCCGGCCCGTCCCAAGGCTCCATCAGCCCCGCGTGATACTCAAAAAAGCCCTTCTGGTCCGGGCCCAGAGGATATTTGACACCCCATGCTTCCGGAATCAGCATCAGCATGGCGTGGGAAAGCGATCTGCCGGCATTGGTCAACAATTCAAGCGCATTATCCAGACAGGCGGAATCACTTCCCTGCTCATCGATGACGGGAAGCAGATTTTTAATCTCGCTTTCAAAGAGGGGGGAACTGAGCGATTTTTCCCGAGCCCGTATTAGGTTCAGATTTCCCCTGAGCGTATTGATTTCGCCGTTATGAGCCAGATACCGAAAGGGCTGGGCCAGTTCCCAGGACGGAAAGGTGTTGGTGCTGTATCGTTGATGTACCACCACCATGGCGCTGACCATGTCCGGATCTTTCAGATCCTCGTAAAATCCGGCCAGTTGTGTGCCCGTAAATAATCCTTTATAGACAATGGTGCGACAGCTCAAACTGGCGATATAGCGGGTATTTCCCCCTTCATTCGTGGCTGTGGCCCGCTTTTCAATCATCTTGCGGAGCAGATAGAGCTTTCGCTCAAGAGCCGCGCCCTCAAGATTTCCGCCATCCACAAAGCACTGGCTGATAAAAGGCTGTGTTGCCTTGGCTTGCCCGGCAATAACACTGTCGTTTACGGGAACATCGCGCCAACCAAGAATTTTAAGATCTTTCGCTGAAGCGGTCTGTTCAATCTCCCGAACCCATTTGTTTCGATAATTGGCTTCCCGGGGTAAAAAGACCATCCCCACTCCATAGTGTCCGGCGGTAGGGAGTGTGATGTCCTGGTCTTTACAAATTTTTCGGAAAAAGAGATCCGGCAGCTGAAACAGAATACCGGCCCCGTCGCCGGTGGTCTGGTCACCACCAATGGCCCCCCGGTGCATGAGATTCTTCAAAACCATTAGGCTGTTTTTAATCACGGCGTGATCTTTATGACCGTCGATATTGGCCAAAAATCCCACACCGCAACTGTCATGTTCATACCGGCCATTGTAAAGGCCTTTGGAAAAGGGAGATTGCTCCGGTTCTTTGTCGTCTCTATTCATTTTCATTTGCTCGAATACTTAAGTTATTCCGATAAGTTAAACCGGCATTGTGCTGGAGTAACCGTTCAACCAGTCGAAACCCTTGTTTTCAAAAAACTACAATGCACCCATCAAGCGGCTTTTGACTTCTGCCTTCGCAGCCGTTTCATAGACCTTTTCCCCGGTCGATTGCCGTACATAAAAAACACCGGTCATCTTTTCGCCGTCACTGTTAACTTTTGCCGTTTGAATGTCAAGATCCAATCTGAAAATTACACAGGCCAGATCATAAAGGAGGCCAACCCTGGCACCGGCCGTGATTTCAATCAATGTAAAGAAATCGCTCTCCTCGTTGTCGATGACAACCTTCTTTTTAATGGGCCTCTCATATTTGGCCAAGATGCCCGCATCCCTTTTTTCCTGAATCAGTTGATCCAGCGCCAAATGATCTTCCAGGGCTTCTTCAAAATCATGGCGGGCTTTGTCCCATTGTTCGGTCTCCCGATATTGGTCGGGCGGATTGGTCACCTCATACGTATCAAAAGCGAGACCATTTTTCAAAGTAAAGATACTGGCGGAAAGTACCGCCATGTTATTCAAAGCCAAGACACCGGCCATCTTGCTAAACAGGCCCGGTCTGTCATAGGTAACCTGAATAACCCTGGTAACTGGCGCGCTTTTCCGCTTCTTGAGGCGCCACACATTCCTTTCTTCCCCCATGGACAAGGCCAGTGAAAATTGAACCACCATATCCGGGGTCGACGTGTTCAAAATATATCGAGAGGGAACCTGGTCCAAAATATGCTGAACGGCTCTTTCCTCAAAATCCTTCATGAGGGTTTTTCGAATGTGTTCGCGCTTATGATGTATTTTTTCCGTCGCATCGGGAGTCGCCAAAACGTCACGGTCCAAGATACGCTCTACCTTGCTGAAAAGTTCCGTCAGGAGCATGATTTTCCAGTCGCTTCGTGCCATGGGACCGGTCGCGAAACTGTCCGCAAAGGAGATGAGAAAAAGCATCTTCAAAAACTGTTTGTCCTGAATGACCTGGGCCACCTGAACACAGGTCTTCTCTTCACCAAGGTCTCTGTGTTGTGCCACTCGAGGCATCAGCAGGTGATGTTCCACGAGAAACGAGACCGCCGGTTGCCATGAATCATCGAAACCAAGTCGGGAAAGAATCGCCGGAATCAACTTGGCTCCCCGCTCGCAGTGGCCTTCACCGTATCCTTTTCCGATATCATGAAGCAGCGCCGCCAGAAAAAGAACTCCTTGATTTTCAACCTGTTCAAAAACGGACCTCAAAACGGGCCATTTTTCATCATAGGCATTTTTTGAAATTTCGGTAATCACTTCCGCGACCCGGAGTGAATGAAGGTCTACGGTCATCACATGGTAAAAACCGAACTGGTGCAGGTTTCGAATCTTCCTAAACTCGGGGATAAACAGGCCGATAAGCCCGATTTCAAGAGCCAGCCTTATGATTTTGCTGTTTTCAGGCCGCATGAGCAGACCGCGGAACAGCACCTTTCCCTCCGGTGAACCGGTCAGGGTTTCCCCCTTTTCTCTGATAATCTTTTGGGCTTCCCAGATAAATCCAGATCCCAGAAAAAGCTCCCGATCGCTGGCTTCTTTGAAACCTTTAAGCAAGACCAACGGATCTTTTTCAAACAGGCTCCCTTCCCGGAGAACCAGTTTTCCCTTGCGCACTTCAAAAAGAGGCGCTAGGTTCCCCTGAAATGGTTCTTCAGGAGATGGATCGATCACATCCAGCATCTTCTCCTGAAATTCCTCATGTCGGTAACGAACCCGATTGAGGTGAAAATATACATCCCTCATGAGTTTTTCAGGGCCGGAAATATGGAGGCCGTCCCGATAGTCTAAAATCTTTGCAATCCGGTCCTGATAGGCTAACCCAAGGGTATCTTCTTCCCGATGGGCCAACCAGTGAAGGTAATTTCGTATCTTCAGGAGAAAACTTCGGCTGACCCCCAGCTTCTGAATTTCAAAATGTCTGAATGCAGCAAACCGTTTGATCTGGCCCAGGCGTTTACAGTCGAACCATATTCGGGCCATCCATGCCATAAGGTGGATATCTCGAAGCCCCCCCAGACCTTCTTTGAGATCCGGCTCCACGAAACACCCTTCTCCTCTGTTGTGTTCCGCCCGTTCACGCCTGGATATGAGAAATCGGCCCAACAGCGAAGTCTTTTCACGGTCCATCCGGGACCAGAAAGCCTCCAGATAAAGCCTGTAAAATGAACGGGAGCCGAGCAAAAAACGACTGTCCACCAAAGAGGTGAGCATTTTAAAGTTTTCCAGGGCAAACCGGATGCACTCCTGAAATGTCAAAATGGAATAGCCTAATTCCAGCCGAGCATCCCAGAGGGGGTAAAGAGAATCACGGATGACTTGCTCCATCTGAGAGGAAAGGGCACCCTGGTGGAGCACCATTAGATCAATATCCGAACCCAGACACAATTCTCGCCGTCCATAGCTGCCCAAGGCGATAATCACCAGGGCATCATCACCTTCGGATCGATTGGCCTCCTTGAATCCCGCCAATTTGAAAAGATCATGGACAAAATGATCCACCAAATCGGCGTATCGATGGCAAAATCGAAGGCCGGTTTCTGACCGGAGAAATTTTTCAGCCAGGGAGTCTTTCTCAGAAATAAATTTCTGAACCCTTTCAGACGATCTTTGCAAAATAAAGGTCCTAAATAGCGTTCCGGTCTTATGCTCCCATGATGGTGATTCCACTCACACCCGGTTTGAGAATGGCGTTTTTTACCTCATCCAGCTTAAACGGCTTTATAATGGCTTCAATTCTTCTCATGCCGTGCTGTCTCCTTGCTCCTTCAGGGCCCGAAAATCCTCTTTTTGGTACTCGGGCACATTGCGGCAATAAAAAAGCGCCCACGTGCGCTTCTTTTTCTATCTAATATCCCGACCTGAACCTTTCAGCAGGTTTGAAAAAGACAAACCGCTTGCCCCGGGGGTGGGGAAAGCGGCGTAATTTTCAGGTTGGTCAGTTTACAGGGTGGGCAGGTATTTGTCCAGTTCAAACTTGCTCACATGGGTCCGGTAAAAATCCCATTCAATATGTTTATTTTCAAGAAATTTGTTAAACACATGTTCACCCAGCACTTCCTTCACCAGTTCACTTTTTTCGGTGGCCAAAATGGCAGCGTAGAGGTTACCGGGTAGATCTGTAATCCCATGGGCTTTTCTTTCAGCCGGATTCATCTCAAAAATGTCTTCCTCCACCGGTGCCGGCAGTTCATATTTGTTTTCAATGCCTTTAAGACCTGCACCCAGCATGACGGCAAAGGCCAGATAAGGATTACAACTTGGGTCGGGAGACCGATACTCAATGCGGGTTGCCTGTTCCTTGCCCGGTTTGTACATGGGCACACGAATCATTGCAGAACGGTTCCTTCGTGCCCAGGAAACATAAACAGGGGCTTCGTAACCGGGAACCAGCCGTTTGTAGGAATTGACCCACTGGTTACATAGTGATGTAATTTCAGGAGCATGACGCATCAATCCGGCGATATAGCTTTTGGCGACGGAGGAGAGGTGATATTTGTCCGATCCGTCATAAAAAGCATTCTTGTCTTTCTGGAACAAGGACTGGTGTACGTGCATCCCGCTACCGTTTTCCCCGAAAATGGGCTTCGGCATGAAAGTGGCGTAAATGCCATTCTGTCGTGCAATTTCCTTTACCACCAGCCGATAGGTCATCAGATTGTCCGCCATGCAAAGCGCGTCCTTGTATCGAAGGTCAATCTCGTGCTGGCTCGGAGCCACTTCATGATGGCTGTATTCCACCTGAATCCCCATATCCTGCAGTGCAAATATGGTTTCGCGCCTCAAGCCACTTCCCATGTCAATGGGCCGTGCGTCAAAATACCCACCCCGATCCAGAACTTCCGTGCATTTGTCATCCTTGAAGTAGAAATATTCCGCTTCAGGACCCACATAGTAAGTATACCCTTTATCCTCGATCTTCTTCAGAAGTCTTTTCAGCACATATCGGCAATCGCCTTCATACGACGTTCCATCCGGATTCAAAATATCACAAAACATTCGCGCTACGGGACGATCGCCGCTTCGCCAGGGGACCACTTGAAAAGTCGTGGGATCCGGTTTTGCGATCATGTCGCTTTCCTGAATTCGCGAAAAACCCTCAATAGAAGAACCGTCAAAGCCCATTCCTTCGATCATTCCCTCTTCAAGCTCCGAAGGGGTAATGGCAAAACTCTTGAGCATGCCCAGGACATCCGTAAACCAGAATTGAACAAAGCTGATATCCTTTTCTTCTACAATCTTCTTGACGTCATCATACGAATGACAATTCCAATCCATATTTTAACCTCCCTACCTATTTCATGAGTTTATTCCGCAAAAATAGTATACCCCCGCATGGTTCTTGGGTTACTGGACACAAATTTCGGCCAGTCTAAACTGGTACGCAAGTGTAGTGCCAAAAAACTGCATCCGATCGCCTTGAAAGATGCGAATAAAAAACTGAAAGACCATTGAAATGATGCCTGCCCTGCTGATACTGGCTGCTGAATGGAAATTGGAAAGCCGAAAATGATAACAATGAAGAGAAATAATTCACACTATTTAGGTTTCACAAGCGAAATGGAAACCGTCGCTGCTCACCAGGAGTAGACACATTTATGTTGGTTTTAGCGCTCAAAACCTACAAAAATGTGCTCAATCGGTATCGGGTAAGGGTTTCCCCTTCTACTCCACTGTAACACTTTTTGCCAGATTGCGGGGTTTGTCGATGTCCCTTTCAAGAAATTTTGCACAGTAATAAGCCAGCAGCTGGCAGGGAATCACGCTCAGTATGGGTGTCAGAAAATCGAGAATAGGGGGTATTTCAATGACATCATCCGCGATTTCCCTGACCTTTTCGTCCCCCTGGGTGGCTATGGCAATAACCGGACCTTTTCGACTCTTGATTTCGTGGATGTTGCTGAGCATCTTTTCATGCATTTCATCATCGGGAATAATAGCCACGGTGGGCATTTCCGGATTGATCAGTGCAATGGGTCCATGTTTCATTTCTCCGGCGGCATAACCTTCGGCATGAATGTAAGAAACCTCTTTAAGTTTCAGCGCCCCTTCAAGGGCAATGGGGTAATTGTATTTGCGTCCCAGAAAGAGCCAATTCGCGCAATGGAAGTATTTTTCCGCGATGGCCTCAATGTGGCTGGATTGACCCAGTAATTCCCGCACCTGGTCGGGCAGGGCTTCCAGTGCACGAATGGCCTGAATGCCTTCCGTCAGCGAAAGGTGTTGATGACGTCCCAGAAGCAGCGCCAGTAATGTCAGGGTAATCAGCTGGGATGTAAAATTCTTTGTGGAAGCCACACCGATTTCAGGTCCCGCATGGTTATAGATACCGGCATCTGTTTCCCGTGAAATGGTACTGCCCACCACATTGACAATTCCCAGTAGCCGGGCACCCTTGCGCTTGGCCTCCTTAATGGCGGCAATGGTATCGGCGGTTTCTCCGGATTGACTGATGGCAACCACAAAAGTGTTGGATGGAAAATTTAATTTTCGATAACGAAATTCGGAAGCAAGGCCCACTTCCGTATCAATTTCGGTCAGTTTTTCAAAAATGTATTTTCCAACACAGGCAGCATAATAAGAAGTGCCGCACGCCACCAAAACCATATGCCGACAATTCTTCAGATCTTCCCAAACGGGCATGATACCGCCCAGTTTCGGTACGCCCTCACCGGGCTCGAGGCGGCCTCGGAAAGCATTTTTGATGGTATAAGCCTGTTCATAGATCTCTTTCAACATGAAATGGGGAAAGCCGTTCAGTTCCGCATCTTCCGCCCGCCATTCAACGGTTTCCGTACTCCTTTGAATCTGTTGGGCTGAAGCCGTCAAAATGGAAAAATCATCTGCTGTCACCGTAGCCAGCTCGTTTTCCTGCAGGTGCACCACCTTATTGGTATATCTGACCATGGCGGAAACATCAGAGGCCACGAAATGGCCTTCATCGCTCACACCGATGATCAGGGGACTTCCCCGTCTCGCCACGACGATCTGTCCGGGAACATGCCGGTGAATGACACCCATCCCGAAAGTCCCTTCCACCTGGCTCATGGTCTTTCTGACCGCATCGGCCAGATTGCCGTCAAAATAGAACGCAATCAGCTGCGCCAGGACCTCCGAATCGGTTTCAGAACGGAAGGTGATCCCTTTTTTTTCCAACTGTTTTTTCAAAAGGTGGTAGTTTTCGATAATGCCGTTGTGAATGACATAGACATTTTCTTCCTGATCCCGTTGCGGGTGTGCGTTTTTTACCGAAGGTTCTCCATGCGTTGCCCAGCGGGTGTGAGCAATACCGGTGCTTCCTTCCATTGATTTACCATCCACCAGCGCTTCCAGGTTCGCGATCTTTCCCACTTCCCGGTAACATGAAATTTCGTTGCCGTTTTGAACGGCCAGGCCCGCCGAATCGTATCCCCTGTACTCAAGCCTTCTCAATCCCTCAATCAAAATGGGTTTTGCACTTTTTTCTCCCACATAACAAACAATCCCGCACATATAAAACTCTCCTTAAGATACCTCAATTCAGAAAAATCAAGATGGACCTTTTCACGAAAAAGCACCCGATAACTGTTCGAAATGGACAAAACACTATATTATAACTTTTTACTACTGAATATACAACCGAAAATTTGGCGTCATTTCTTTTCGATAATTATCACAATATGGCACACGGGTTGCAAGACTCCAGTTTCCATCAGGCACAAAAACAATCAAGCGCTGAGGCAGCAAACGCGTCAAGGAGATTTATAATGTTGGCAGCACAAACCACTGGCGATAAGAATAGCCCCAAAAACCCTGCATCGAAAGCTCTCGCCGATTCCAAGCGTGCCCTGAGCGCAGAATTTGAAAATGGGGAATCACGCCATTCCTTTTCGGAAACATACACTGAAATAATAGATCAGTATTTCAGACAAATTCATCAAAACAGCGAAATCGGACGTCTTTTGTTTAAGAAGCGGAAAAGTTTCGCGGTGTTGGCTGTGGGAGGGTATGGAAGAAAAGAGCTCGACTTTCATTCTGACATCGACATCCTTATCCTGTTCAGCTCAAAAATCCCCTCACTCGCAAAAAAGCTGGTGGAGGAGTTTTTATACCCGTTATGGGATTTGGGGTTCGATCTGGGCTACGGTGTACGCACCATCAAAGATTGTCTTACCCTGTCCAGGAATGATTCTGAAGTCATGACTTCCATGATGGATGCGCGATTCATATGCGGAGATTCCCCCATGTACCTTTCCCTCATGGAGACCCTTCATAATAAGATAGCCAAGAAAAAGGCGGTTGAGATATCGCGATGGCTGGAAGAATCCCACAAAATCCGCATGGAAACTTTTGGAGACGCAAGCCATCTTCTCGAGCCGAACCTCAAAGAAGGAATAGGGGGTCTGCGGGACTATCACCAGGTTTTATGGCATGCAAAAGCACTTTTTGAACTGAGAGTCCCCAGGGATCTGGAATATCATGGAAAGCTTTCCCACAAGGAGTACGAAAATCTCAGGCAAAATCTCAAATTCCTCTGGGCGGTTCGAAACAGATTGCATCAACTGGCCGGCAGGAAAAACGACCGGCTCAATTTTGAATACCAGGAAGATATTGCGCGATGGCTTGGATACAAGGACAAAGGAAGTTTTCTGGCCGTAGAACAGTTCATGGGAAAACTCCATCGTGTCATGACGTCCATTAAAAGCATGAACCGAGCCTTCGCTACGGCCCACCTTCCGGTTCAGAAAGCTTTTACGAAGGAAGCCCAAGATATCAAACCCATTCGCGAGGGTCTGATCATTCAGGACGGTGAAATCCGCTTTGAGTCAGCCACGGCCATTTTATCCGATCCTTTTTTGCTGATGGATGTGTTCGACCAGCTTGCGCAATCAGACTGTGTCCTATCCATGGAAACCGAGAGGTTGATTGGGGAGTTCCTATTCCTGGTGGACGACAAATTCAGGTCATCCAAACGGATGGGAGAATGCTTTCGGAAGATTCTCAACAGCCAAAAGGCTTTTGAAGCCCTTGATAAAATGTTTGAATTGGGCTTTCTTGAGTCATATATACCTGAATTCTCAGAGATTAGGGACCGGGTGCAGTTCGATACGTACCATATTTTTCCGGTGGGACGGCACTCTCTGGAAACCTTAAAACAACTGAAAAGGCTGGGTGGGGGAAAAGACATTTTGCTGGTGGACATTTTCAGCGACCTGCCTGATCCGGAACCGCTTTTCCTGGCAGGGCTCCTACACGACATCGGAAAAAGGGGCAAAAACCATGCACAGAAAGGCACTGAAATTGCTGAAATCATATTGAAGCGACTCAATTATCCTGAAACTGAAACGGAACAGGCCCTCTTTCTCATCAGACATCATGTCCTTCTGGTGGAAACCGCAACCAGAAGGGATCTTGCTGATGAAAAAGCGATAGTCCAGTGTGCACGCACTATCGGGGACATTGACAAATTGAAAATGCTCTATGTTCTGGCTTGGGCGGATGCCCGCGCCACCGGTCCCCGGGCCTGGAACACCTGGATGGCAAATCTGATTCAAGAGCTCTTTTTCAAAATCCTGAACATTTTCCTGGGAGAAGAACTGGCGACCCGCGATGCCTCAGAAAGGGTCCAGGATACGTTTTTACAGGTCCAGAAAGCTTTCCCGGAATTAACGGATGAAGCGCGGGATAAGCTGTTTTCAGCCATGTCTCCCCGCTATCTGTTAAACGTTGCACCCCAGGACATCATTCACCATGTCCACATGCTGAAAACCTTGCGGGAACAACAGAAGGATGAAGAACCACAACAAATCGCAGTGGAAATCAAGGAAAATGAGATGGAAGGCTGCGTGGACATCACTTTCATGTCCAAAGACCGGCCGGGCATTTTTTCCCAGATGGCCGGTGTGCTGGCCATCAACCAAGTAAACGTAGTGGCTGCCAATATATACACCTGGGGGGATGGTACAGCGGTTGACATTTTTAAGGCAACCCCGCATTCCGACCGCCACCGTGCTCTTGAAGTATGGAAGAAAGTGCAGAAAGACGCGGAAAATGTCTTTAGAGGAAACCTGTCTCTCGATGACCGCATTAAAGAAAAGGCAAAGCCATCCATTTTAGACGCGGAATACAAACCTTCCCATGCACCCAAAATTCTCGTGAATAACCGGGCTTCGGATTTCTTTACGCTTATCGAAGTCTTTGCCGATGATCGCGTCGGACTTCTTTATGACGTTACACGAACACTTTTTGAACTGGGTCTCGATATTCGAGTCGCCAAAATTGCTACAAAGGTGGATCAGGTTGCTGACGTTTTTTACGTGTGGGACCTTGAAGGGCAGAAAGTAGAAGACGAAAGTGAAACAGGGAGGATTGTTGAAACACTGTACAATGCGCTCATTCAGTAACCACATAGCATCTGCAAGTGAATAATAGGACCCAATGCGAAGCATTGAATCCTGATTTGACATTTGAACATGGCTCCCATAAATCGGCAGTTGGTAATGTCGCCTTTAAGGAGTAAACTGATGAGAGTATTCAACCGTTCACTGCTGTCCGGTCAAATTTTTAGAAAACAATAGATCCAATATGATCCTGTACAAGCGTTCGAACAGCCCTTCAGTCAGTGGTGCTTGAAGCGTTGTTGAAAGATGAATAAGTCAATCAAAGGTGCCGGCATCCCGGTGGGTCTCCGACAAAACGCCAAAGCCGCTGACGGTTTGATTTTGAACGGAAGTCTCAAAAAGGGTTTTATTTGAAGCATTGGAAGATTCGAATTTAAAGAGGAATGTGTAACCCAGCAGTTGGACATCAACATCAGAAAGAGTTAGATCTGCCCAGCCAGCGACCGGCGTCGATTCCAACCCTACGTTAGGAACGATTTGTTTGAAATCAACGATCGTCAGGCCCATCGAAAGAGGCGGAAGCGTACCCGATATAGAGTTTCCATCTTCATCATAAATGATTACAATACCACTGTTAATAGGGCGATCCGCCCATACGAGCCAATAGTTATGGTATGTGCTGTCGATTAGTACATAACGTGGCAGAAGTCGAAAGTATGTGGCGTCTCTAATGGTGGAAGGTTGAAAAGGAAGCGCAATATACTGTTGTGCCCTGTACATGGCGTTGCCGGAAAAGAGCTCTGTGTGCCGATTCTGATCCACCAGCTTTGAATCCGTAATGGAAAGGGACTCATCTATTTCTATGCTTGGAAGATTTACGCCGGCTGATACCCCGTTTATAAGATTGACCAGGTATAGCACGCCCATGGCCTGGTTCTTGGGGTCATTTTTCTTCAAATTCTCAAATGTTACGTATCCAGCATAGTGATCGCTCACACCATCATGATCAAGGTCGACTTCAATGGATGAAAGGCATTGTTGTGGGGCGTTTTCCAGAAGTGCTGACAAGGAAAACGACACGACATCCCCTTTCGTCAAAGAAATAATCTTGTCAAAGCAGTGGACGGCATTCGGGGTAAAAACGGTTAAGCGAAATTGAACGTTTGATTCTCCGGTTTCCGTCAGAGCAATAAGCGTGTCCAAGGAACCACGGTCCGGAATGGAGACGAGAAAAAAAGGTACGAGCACATCGTAACCGGGCACGTGGTCATCTAT
>JAJDOH010000084.1 GCA_022340265.1 Deltaproteobacteria bacterium
AGCAGCGCTGTTAATTCGCTTCTTCTTGACCAGAATCATCGCGTCATCAAGATAGGCCTTGGCAATCTCCAAACGAGATTCTATCATTTTTCGTATCCGTGTCCTTTTGCAGTCGCTACCGTCCGAGATTCAAGCCTAACCCAAGTTTGCCAAATTGAAGGGCGGGTTCGCACATGGTGCGGCTCTTTGGGATTTTATGGTCACTACTCATTTTACAACATGTAACTTTCTGGGTAGCGGTACATCGTTCAACCCCAATCGATCGTAGATCTCCTTGTGTTCCGCCTCGGGATTGCTGCACAGTCTGAGGTGATGCCGCTGCACCTCGTTTCGTTCTTTGACATCATATTCGATGGTCAGCCGCTGATGGGTAGATAGCACTTCCCGTATCGTCGCCCACGTTCGGTGGTCTCCTTGCCGGCGGAGTTTGAATTCAATACTGTGAAGAATGTGGTAGGCCAGCACCGATATGAACATGTGTGCATCAGCCCGGTCCTCTTTTTGATGAAAATTCGGTCTCAGTCCAAGGGAGGACTTCATTGAACGAAAGGCATTTTCAATCTGGGTAAGCATAATGTAGGTCTCCCAGATCTCTTTATCACTGAGGTCCAGGCGATCCGTTCTCAACACATAACAGCCGTCAAACTTGGCATTTTCATCATATTGCGGTTTCTTGTTAAAAATGATGTCTTTGGCCAACAGGCCGTTTTTGCGGGGTGTTCCTTCCGGGATGACCTCCACTTCATAAAGCTTGGATGCCCGGGGGTACTTTTCACGGAGCCTCCCGATCATTTCAATAATTTTGGGATAGGATTTGGTTCGCCTTTTCTTGATGAGACCGTCACGATAATATTCAAGCCGCTCAATGAACAGATTCTCCTGGCGGGTGCGAATCCCCTTATCTTTCCCCTCACGGGAAGTGCTTCGGCACAGCAAAAAGGCTTCTCGGTCGGTCTGTCTTCGTTTCACTTCGATACTGTATCGATCGGTTCTGCGAATCAGTTCCATGTTCGTCACGTCGGACTCAGTGAAATCCCCTTTGCCCCGGTTCACCACAATGTAATGGAAATGGTTGTCTTTGAGGTAAGCGATATTTTCCTTTGTGGCGATGCCGGCATCGATGATCACCGTGCGGTCTTTTGCCAGGCTGGGCCGCATTTCAATCAGGGATTCGATGATCTCTTGAAGGGTTTTACTCTCCGCCTGGTTGCCTGGGTAGAGGTTGCTGTATTTGGCAAAGCCCTGCTCATCAATAATCAGCGCCAGTGTCAACAATTTGCAGTCGGAGCGCTTCTCCTTGCTTTTGCCTCTTTTGGCTTTGGAATTGCCCGCTGCTTGCCCTTCAAAATAGGTGTTGGTCAGATCAAAAGAGCACATCCGCTCCTTTAGGGAAAAAAGATGCCTTTCCCTTTTGGACAGGGCCTCTTCCAGGGTGTCTTTCAGCTTGAACAGGCGGTCGCCTACTCTATACATGGAATTCAGTGAGGGCCGCAAAGGATTTTTGGTCAACTCAAAGATGGCGGACTGCTGTTGCGCCCACTGCCAGGTATGGAGTTCACTGCCGGGGGATACGAGCCTTCCGATCACCAGGGCCTCGAACAATGGCAATGTCCCTGGGGTTATACCATTTTTAAGGAGAATTTCATTGATAAGCAGTTCATTAAACTGGCAATGGCACACGTATTCAGGCCCCAGAGATCTTGCCTGAGAGGCATCCATGGAATTGACGTTTACAAGCTTGAAATCCTTTTCGGTGCGTTGTTCTGAACCGACACGAGGTTTCACATGACATTCTTTGCCCCGTTTTTCTTTAATCTTTTCAGCCGCTTTTCGAGCGTGTTTCTCAATGTCAGGCGTGGATCCAAACAGAGAAGTCTGCCCTGTCAAGAGCCCTTCAATACAGTTGGCCAGTTCCTTATATTGCTCTGGAGGAATATCGAGACGTCCAAGGTTAAGAATGAGCCTCTGTCGAGGTCCTTTCTGGGTGCGGATATTCTCCACCAAATGGAGGTATTCGTAGACCCTTCTGGAACCTGGATTGGATTTTCGGACCTTTTTGATATACATAAAGGGCTGGATAGCATAGCGGCAGGGCATGTGTCAATAATAAAATTAACATATGGGTCACTACAAACGCTATCCCAGTACACACAATATTGGCGCGCCACGAGGGCGCAAATTACCAGCGGGTGAAAGTCCCGTCCAGGAAATTGTCGGTTCATCCCGGTAGCTACCCAGGCAGTGGGGTAGGGAGACCTCCTTGCTGAAGCCCTGGGGACAAATGTAAACTTTTAGGTTGCAGCAACCTGACAGGCCGTAACGCGAGTGAACCTTGAGCAGGCCTCGAAAGTACAGTCGTGGAAGCCGACCCGCCCAATATTCGGGGAAGGCCGCAGTGGGATAGGGAAGCAACCGTCAAATGCACCTATGCCGATCCACCGGGGTAATGAGGACAGCATGTCGGGAAGGTAGTTTGGGTAACGTGGGAGACCCGTCCCAGGTGCGGGGTAGCGACCCGTAACAGAGCTTTTGGTTCTGGTCCGGGCGGGAGTCGGAGAGGGACATAATACCTGTGAAGCCCCGGAAACGGGATGGAGGGAAGGTCCCTTACTTCTGGTATGCTTTTAAAGGAGATGAGACGGGGTGATTGGCGATGAGCCTTAAAACACCTGATAAGATTCGGACTTTCCAGAGAAAGCTTTATTTCAAGGCGAAGGCGGAACCGGATTTTCGCTTTTATCTGCTCTACGATAAGATCTATCGGGAAGACATCTTCCGGTACGCTTACCGGTTGGCTAAGGCCAATGGGGGAGGAGCCGGGGTGGATGGAATCACATTCGAGATGATCGAGTCAAAGGGATTGGATGAGTGGCTGTCCGGGATCAGAGAGGAGTTAAAAGCAAAGACATACAAACCGCAGCCGGTACGGCGCGTCATGATCCCAAAGCCCGGTGGAGGATATCGCCCGTTAGGGATTCCCACCATACGGGATCGGGTTATTCAGACAGCGACCAAACTGGTGATCGAACCCATCTTTGAAGCGGATTTGGAGCCCAACGTATATGGGTATCGGCCCAAGCGCAGCGCGCTAAATGCGATCCAGGAGGTTCACGAGCGATTGTGCCAAGGCTACACGGATGTTGTTGATGCGGATCTGTCCAAATATTTTGATACGATTCCGCATAAAGAGCTCATGAAGTGCGCAGCCCGCAGGATTGTAGATCGTAATGTCCTGCGTCTGATTAAACTTTGGCTGAAGGCTCCGATACAGGAGCAGGATAGAAATGGCCAAGGTAAGACGTCGGGCGGGCGTAAGAACAAGCTCGGCACTCCGCAGGGCGGTGTCATTAGCCCTCTCATGGCGAATTTGTACATGAATCGCTTTCTGAAGCACTGGCGAATAAGCAAGTGCAGCGAGGTGTTTTGCGCACGGGTGGTATCCTATGCGGACGACTTCGTGATATTGAGTCGAGGACGGGCCAGACAATCCCTGCAATGGACGCAAGACGTCATGGGAAAACTGGGCCTCAAACTCAACGAGGACAAGACGGTGGTAAGGGATGCCAGGAAAGAGCACTTTGACTTTCTGGGTTACACCTTCGGCTCCGTTTACTTTAAGAAAACGGGGAAACCGTATATGGCCGCCAGCCCTTCAAAGAAAAGCATAGGACGTCTAAAACAGAAGGTGGGTGGAATTCTCAGACCAGGCGAGAAAGGCGCATGGCCGGAAGTATGTACAAGGCTAAATGCACTTCTGCGAGGCTGGTGCACTTACTTCTGTTACGGGACGACACAGATCGCGTACCGCGCAGTGGAGCGGAATGTCTATAATCGCGTGAGACTCTTTCTGGTCGCGCGGCACAAGGTGCGTTCGCTAGGCATCCATCGATTTCCATCAGAAAAGGTATTTGGTGAGCTTGGTGTTCTTTTGCCAAGACCGATGAAAACAGCCGCCCAACGTGTGCCTTGAGGCGAAATCAGTCGGAAAGCCGTGTGCGGGAGATCCGCATGCACGGTTTGATGAGCGGGGATGGGAAACGGGGCCATGCGCTACCGCGCCCATCTTCGACTCTACTATTCCAGCCTAAACAAGAAAATGGTTCAGAAAGGATCTCCAGCCCACGATTTTCCGGCTTTATTGTAGCCCAACATCAGATGAAATCCCAGAATCCTAAAACGTGGAATTATGTTGCGAGATCAGCGAGCGCTTTCGACTGAATGGTTTGTCTGATTTTCCTTCCAGAAGATTTTTCAAATTCTCACCTTCTTCCCGCATGTGCTTTTTGACACTCAGTAAAGCTCTTTCAATAGATTTTCTAAAAAATATTTTACCTATTTTGCCAACACGATAAGTCCCTTTCGCAATGAACCAGCAAGAGTCTTCTTTGGGCTCAATTATAAATTCATTTTTTGGAAAAAGCTTTCTGACAAATCGGGACGTCGGTGCATATTCAATTCTTTGGTTCTCCACGATTTCCGTAATTTGAAACTTCAGTTTGTGCAATTTCCCATGAATATACTCCTCTGCGTACAAAACGGAATCCTTTTCCCATGGTCTTCCTTTTAGCCACCGAAACCTCAAGTGATCTGTCTTATGCCAAGCCTTATAGCTATCATCATCAACAATGCCAGTCAGGAATCCAAAAATAAGTTCAGGGTTTGCATTAATTTCTATGGAATCCTGAAGGATTATTTCTTCAAAAAACGCCACGGCTTTTCCTCAGCTCATTGTCTTGTCTAAGCTGTCGATACTCCGGGCAGCTTTCAAGCCTACCCCTCTTCCAACTTTTTAGTTTTGTGGTCGGCACTCCATATTCGGTAGCGCACCTCAACACCTTCGCGTGCATAGACCACGATGGGCAAACGACTATTGTACCGGATCAAGAACGCTTCACCACCAAGTTTGATGAATTTATTCACCTTCGGCTCATTCGGATCAATCGCAATTATCGTACCCACCATGGGCCCCAACTTGGTAACATTGTATCGTGGAAAACCCCAGCCTTTGATCGTTTCCACCTCGATCTTGCCGCCAAAAAAATACTTGTTCCGCTTGTCAACTTTGACAATCTTTCCAACGATAAGCTCCACCTTGTACAAGGACTCGTCATCCTGTTTTGGAAGCTGTAGAACGTACCGAACCATTCCTTCCTCAGATGGCGGAAAAGCTTTCATATTGTCTGCCGCTTGGACAGGTACGATTGAACAAAGAATCATAAAGATACAAATTGAATAAATTGAATAAAGCTTTCTCATGTTATTCTCCCTGCAGAAACCCCGTAATTTCTGTCCTCTCGCCCATAATACAAGCTATTCCATTTTTCCATAGAACCCAGTACAAACCAACCTGAAATTTTCATTTAACTCAAGGGTTTTGAAACAGAAGATGATCATAAACCGATCCTTTCCTCTCCCTCCTCCGAATGGGGTAA
>JAJDOH010000215.1 GCA_022340265.1 Deltaproteobacteria bacterium
CTTCTGCCGCCCGCCAGGTCGTCCGACGCCCCCACCCGGGTGAATATGCGGTCCACGATGCCGATCTCCGCCTTTTCGGCAGGCACAAAGCTGCCCATCTGGGCCATCAGCACCGTCAGAGCGGTTTGTCGCAGAATCGTGGATTTACCGGCCATATTGGGTCCCGTCAGAATCATAACCTGCTGCTTCCGTGCATCCAAGTGGATATCGTTGGGAACAAATTCTTCACCCTTGACCGTCTGCTCTATCACCGGGTGCCGCCCCTGCAAAATGGCCAGATCCGCACTTTCATTCATTTCAGGACGTGTGTAATGGTTACGTTCCGCTGTTTCGGAAAGACCCGCAAGCGCGTCAATTTGCGCGATAATTTCCGTGGTTTCACTGACCCGCTGATTTTCCAGACTGATGCTGGAACGGATCTCTTCAAAAATCTCAAATTCCAGGGCCACCCGTTTTTCTTCAGCCCCCAGGACTTCCCCCTCCTTTTCTTTCAGGTCTTCCGTAATGTACCGTTCTCCATTAACCAGGGTCTGCTTTCGAATATAGTCTTCCGGCACCAGATTCAGATTGGCTTTTGAAATTTCAATATAATACCCGAATACCCTGTTGAATCCCACTTTCAAACTGTTGATGCCGGTCCGCGCCTTTTCAGAAGCCGCAAAACCGGCGATCCAGCTCTTTCCATCACGGCAGAGATTCGCCAGCCGGTCCAGTTCCTCACTGTACCCTTCCCTGATAATGCCGCCCTCTTTAATGGAGACCGGCGGCTCATCATGGATGGATCCTTCGATTAAAGATGCCACATCATCGAGCACATCCAGTCTGGAAGCCAGCCGGGAAAGCAGAATACTGGTTGATCCCGAAAGCGCATTTTTTACGGCAGGCAGTCTCTGAATGGAGCTTTTAAGCGCCAGCAGATCTCTGGCGTTGGCCCTTTTCATGGCAATCCTGCCGTTCAGCCGGGCCATATCGTAGACTTCACTTAGTTCGTTCCGAAGATCCTGCCTTAAAGCGGGATCATCGGTCAGGCGTTGGACCGCCGCCAGGCGCTCCTGAATACGTTTCACATGAACCAGCGGATAGCTGATCCAGTTCTTCAACAAACGGCTTCCCATGGGGGTCACGGACCGATCAAGGACTTGAAACAGGGATCCCTTGGTGGACTGTCCCCGAATGGTTTTCAGAAGCTCCAGATGCGTGCAGGTGGATGCGTCCAGGACCATGAACTCCCCCATATGATAGGTAACAATTTCCTTGATATGGGGGGGAAATCCCTTCTGTGTCTCTCTCAGGTAGGCAACGAGCGCGCCCGCCGCAATGATACCCCCCGGCATGTTTTCACAGCCAAAACCTGACAGCGACCTGACCGAAAACTGGTCTTTCAAGAGCTCATCCGCCTTACCGGGGTCAAAGGTCTCCACATCCAGGAGTTCAACACGATACCTTGAAAGCGCTTCATGCCGGGTTTCCCGATCCCGTTCCGAAAGCAACAATTCAGCCGGGGCGATTCTTCCCAGCTCTTCCAGCATTTCTTCAAAGGCGTTGATTTCCGTAAGCCGGAATTCACCGGTGGAAAGATCCGCGTGGGCCAGCCCGTAAACGCCGTTTTCACCCCACAAGGCCGCCATGAACAGGTTTGATTTCTGGTCGAATTCTTTTTCATCCACCAGCGACCCGGGAGTGACCACCCGAACCACTTCCCTTTTGACAATCCCTTTGGCGGCTTTGGGGTCTTCCACCTGCTCACAAACGGCCACCTTCCAGCCGCTCTCCACGAGTTTGCCGATATAGGATTGATAGGCGTGGTGGGGAATCCCGCACATGGGGACTTTTTTGCCGTTATAAGAGCCCCGGGAGGTGAGTGTAATGCCGAGGATTTTGGCTGCAACCCGCGCATCTTCGAAAAACATTTCGTAGAAATCACCCATGCGAAAGAACAAAATGGCATCCGGAAATGCATCCTTGATACCCATAAATTGTTTCAGCATAGGGGTCAGTTGCGCCATGTTTCAGTTACTGGATCGCATCGACGGGAGCCTCTTTGTCATTGATCAAACCGATGGTGTCCCACTGGTTACACTGAGGACATTGCCACAGGAGTTCATTGGGCTCGAAACCGCATTGGATACATCTGAATCTCAAATAAGGAATGTTCAAGACTTCAATGATCTCACTGTAATCCTTGAGCATATCATCTTCGGCACCGCTTTTCAGGAACATCTGCCCCCTGAAACGCCGCGCCTCCCAGAAGCCCGGGTTTAGCGAAAGCGCATTGCTAATCTCCCTGAGAGCGCCCTCCATGTCATTTTTGTTATACAGATAGCGGGCCAGGGCCATGTGCGTAAAAGCATCGGGGTTTAACCGGGCGCACTCTTTCAAGAAATCCTCAACCGGTTCCAGGTTTTTCATTTTGGTGTAGGCCCCTTCCAGTCGGCCATAGGCCAGAAACGTAAATTGAGGCGCTATTTCGGCCACCTTTTTCCACACGGAAATGGCTTTTTTGTATTCCTGTTTCGCGAAATGGAGATCACCGAGATGCAGATAAGCGTCAACACACGTCTTCTGTGTGGAGATGGCTTTATTGAAAAGTGTCTTTGCTTTGCCGCCATCACCTTTTTCCTGACAGACCTTTCCTGCCTCTACCAGATGATGGGCCAGGATATGTTCGTGGGAACCGCTCTCAAGCCTGGCAATTTTCTGTCGGGTGGCATAGGCGTTTTCCCAGTCCTTCAACCCTTCATAAATACTTTCAATCTCCTTAAGGGTTCGCGCATCACCCGGGTTTTTTTGAGAAACCTGTAAGAATGTTTTGAGCGCACGATTTAAAAAACCACCTTTTAGATAGTCTTTTCCCAGATCGAAAAGGGCATCGATCTTAATCTGCTCGTCAATATTGGGACGCAAAATAATGTTTTGCCGAATCCTGATGGCGCGATCGATATCACCCCTGGAACGATACAGGTTCCCCAGTGTCACATAGGTTTCAATGGTATCCGAATTGACCTGAACGGATTTGGTAAACTCCTCGATGGCCTGGTCGTGGTCATTACTAAGGAGGTATTGCACCCCCTTAAAAAAAGAACTGTCACCTCTGTTTGCCGCTTCCGTATGTTTGTCTTCTACGGGTGACCGCATGCGTTTCCCCAAAAACAGTCCGACCAGCAGAAAGACAATGGCCGTCAGGAGGATCTGCTGGCTGCCACCACCGGTAAACCATTGCCAGGTTGACTCCAGCATGGGGACCTCTCCTTAACGAATAGAATATTTTTCAGCAGCGCTAAATTCAGGCGAGAAAGCATGATCATGTGTTCACGTGAGAGGGCGGTTCCGGATTTACCGCATCGTCCGAAGACATGTCTTCCGTTGTAACCGGCAGATTGCGAAGGGAATTCAGCTCCATCTCATTGTTTTTCACGTCCTTCATGAGGGCTTTGATCTGACGTCTAAACGCCATGCGCTCAGTGAGTCCGAAAAACCAGGTCACCACAACGCCAAAGAGAAACGTCACGACCGCGATCAAAAATACGGACAGATCCGCCGTCTGATAGTCCAGAAAAAGCAGGTTTGCCTTGAAATGGATCCTGGTTGTTAGAGCTGCGTAGTTTTGAACCGACAGCACCACAATAAGCAACAAAAAAAGAATAATAACGAGCACCTTGAACTGTTTCATACCTTACCTCCGCATTCTGGCATCGATCTTTATTTCTGCAAATTCACACCGAGCGTTTACCTTTTTACAAAACATTTTCTGATAAGCAATTAAACGGGAATAATCTGTCCCTCAACCGTTTCCGAAACCTCCAGAATACCGATACTGTTTAAACCATTTTTACTGTAGCCGGTGGCCGTACCGGGATTAAACAATAACACACCTTCCCTTACATGATTGACGGGAATGTGGGAGTGGCCATAAATAATCACATCCACATTGGGGAAAAGAGGCAGAATCCGCTCCTCAAGGCCTGAAGCAGCACCCCACCCATGAATAATCCCCAGCCGATACTGCGCCACTTCCACAATTATTTTCTCGGGAAGCAATGCTTTCACCTCCAGGGGATCCATATTACCCTGAACACCATGAAACACATTCTTTTCCAGGAAATCAACAATATCAGGAGAAACAACGTCTCCGGCATGAATGATCATATCCACATCGGACAGATAGGTGTTGTAAATATCGAAAAACTCTTTGGTGACTTGTTGCAGATGCGTATCCGACAGTACCCCGATCTTCATCCTTTCACTCCAAAATTTTACGGACAAACGACCCTTTCCCGACAAAACCGTTTTGAGTATATCAACCCACGAAAAAAAGACAAGATTTATCTGGATGCGGATTGGGCCATTGACGGCAGAAAAATATTTTTGTAATAACAACAAAGGATTCAGCCATATCAAATGAAAGAAGGATAATAAGATGCCCATATATGAATTCTATTGCTCCCAATGCCATATGATTTTCAACTTTCTTTCCAAAACCATCAACACGGAAAAAAGGCCCATGTGCCCACAGTGCGGCAAGGTAGCACTGGAAAGGCATATGTCAGTTTTT
>JAJDOH010000137.1 GCA_022340265.1 Deltaproteobacteria bacterium
ATACAAAAGTTATGGGCCTCGTCATCCTTGCCGATGACGACTCTGCCGGTGACACCTTTTACTGACTCGCTGTCAAATTTTGATATCGTACCAGTTGGATTAGCAAATAATCATCATAAATGTTGGGTCTATCTGCTATTCCGAATTTTAGATTTTTTCACCATACAAAAAGTATTTGAAAGCCTGAATCTAAAACGGCTATTTGGGTTTGGGCCTCAATTCGTGATCCGGTTTACGGGATTTCGCAGTGTCAAATTCCAGTCAGTTTACCAAATTGTAGCTTCTGATGTAAACAGAGTGAAAAATCCATAAAAGGATCGCTTTGGTGAATGAGGAATCTTCCCGTGGGCGAGGGTGTCATTTCCCCAGAAATACCAACGAATGAGTAGTTGAGAGATCTGCTATCTCTCACAGGCATTTTATGGCTAAAAACCCCTGTGATATCGGTTGGATATATCAGTAGAAATTCCTTACCAGAGTGAAGGCTATTTTGGCCCCCACTCCGGGCTGATTGGGTTAAGCATAAACGTTTTCTATGCATCTTATGGCTTCAGTGTCAGAAACCTTTCCCAAATATATCTGGTGGTCGAAAGGTTCGCATGCCGTAGCATCACCTTGCTCGCTAGTTCTATCGGAACACCGGAACGGGATGCATATGTCGCAGCATGCCGCCTCAAATCGTGAGGTCGGAGCCGAATTCCAACCTTTTGGCCGCCAATTTCAACTGGGTACTCTGCTGGGCGGCGATTTTTGTGACGGGTGAGGAATGTTCGCGCGAGGACACACATCTGAAAAAGGCGCTGCCGTGATGCGATTCAGGTTGCCTGTCCCATTTGGGACTTAAACCGAAACTAGAACAGCAGGTGAAATCCATATGTGGCTGTCCTCTGTGATTTAAAGTAATCCCCGTGCCGGTAGAAGGGGGGAATGCTGAGGGCTCCCTGTTGCCAAATGTAATCGGATGTCTATGTTTTGCAGTTTTTCGCTGGTTTTCATAATGGCCATTGTGGAGGGGGTAGTGTCTTAAGAATCTCCATTGACACGCACCCCGGAGGTGAGTATTTTTGAAATTAGGAAATTTTTTGGGAGATTACACGAGGGCCCACCCAACCTGTGGAGGAAAAGACCATGATAAAAATTCGGAGATCCTTGAAAAAATCACTGGCTTTCTTCCTCGCCCTTTCGCTGTTCTTCCCGCAAGCCGTGGTGGGACAGAGTGCAGGCGAGGATAAGTCTTTCAAGCAGGAAGAACTGGATCAGTTGCTGGCGCCCATTGCGCTCTATCCGGATTCACTGTTGGCTCAGATCTTCATGGCATCAACGTATCCGCTTGAGGTGGTGCAGGCAGGGCGCTGGGTCAAGGCAAACGAGGGCCTCAAGGGAGATGCCCTGACCGATGCCCTTGAACAGCAGAACTGGGATCCGAGCGTCAAGTCGCTGGTAAATTTTCCCCAGGTGTTGGACATGATGAATGAGAAGCTCGATTGGACCCAGAAGCTGGGAGATGCTTTTCTTGAGCAGCAAAAAGAGGTGATGGACACGGTCCAGAAGCTTCGACAAAAAGCAGATGCGGAGGGCAACCTGAAAAGCAATGAAGAGCAGAAGGTGGTTGTCGAGAAAGAGACGAAGACCATCATCATTGAACCGGCAGACCCCCAGGTCATCTATGTCCCGACGTATAATCCCACGGTAGTCTATGGTACCTGGTGGTATCCCTCCTATCCGCCATACTATTATTATCCACCCGGATATGTGGCTGGTGCGGCGCTGTTCTCCTTTGGGGTGGGTATGGCAGTAGGGGCTGCGTGGGGTTATGCTTGGGGGCGCTGCAACTGGGGGCGCGGCGATGTGAATGTCAACATCAACCGGAACACGAATATCAACCGGAATATTGACCGTAACAGGTACCAGAACAAGATAACGGCGGGCCAAGGGGGCCAGGGCAAATGGAAGCACAATCCGGAACATCGCAAGGGAGTGTCCTACAGGGACCAGAAAACCGCCCAGAAGTTTGACAAGGGGGCATCCAAAGACGCCAAGTCACGCGAGTCTTTCCGTGGGCGCGCCGAGGCCGGAAGGAAAGATATTGCCCGTGGAGGGGCAGACCAGTTTCGCGACCGCTCAGCCGGCAGCCGGCAGGGTTCTCCCGCAAGCAGGGAAAAGGGGTCTTTAAACCGGGGAAAGGCTCAGCAGAAAAAAGCGCCGTCGAGCATAAACCGCGGATCGAAACAGCAATCCAAAGACAGGAGCGCTTTTGGAGGCTATGACCGAGGAAGCCAGACGAGGGCCTCAAGCAGCCGCGGCCGTGAAAGCATGTCATCTTCCCGCGGTGGTGGCAGAAGTGGCAGCATGAGCAAACCCACCAGCGGTCGAGGTGGCGGAGGCGGTGTTCGAGGCGGCGGGGGCCGCAGGAGATAACCGACCGGAATCTGCGCAATCACTTTTGAACGGAGGGGATAGTCATGGTATTACAGATCCATAGTTCAAGTAAAGACTCCCGGGTGAACCATTGTGGGGCGCTCTTCCTGTGCACCGTGTTGATTGTTCTGGGGATGTCGGTCTTTTCCCCTGCCGCAGCTATGGAGCAACGCACATTCGCCTCCCCGGAAAAGGCGACGAAGGCTGTGGTGGAGGCACTGAAGGCGCACGATTCGAAAGCTCTGGCGGCCATATTCGGCCCCGGAAGTGAAGATCTTATTTCTTCAGGAGACCCGGTGGCAGACGAGGCTGAGCGCGACCGATTTATCGACCTCTATGAACAGAAATACAGGTTTGAAGCGCAAGGCACCGACAAGACGATCCTCTGCCTGGGTAACGAAGACTGGCCATTCCCCATACCGATCGTAAAGGAAGCTGGGACATGGCGATTCGACACCCCGGAGGGAAGAGAGGAACTCCTTGCCCGCAGAATCGGAAGAAATGAACTAAGTGTCATCCAGACCTGCCTGGCTTATGTTGATGCCCAGCGGGAATTCGCGCTCAAGGACAATATTGATGGCGGATTGCGGGAATATGCCCAGAAGTTCATAAGCGATCCTGGTGAAAAAAACGGCCTCTACTGGAAAGCAAAGGAAGGGGATGAGCAAAGTCCTTTAGGCCCTCTGGTCGCCGCAGCCCAGGAAAAAGGTTATACTGGCAAACCATCGGTTGGCGAACCCATTCCTTATCACGGATATTACTACAAGATTTTAAAAGCCCAAGGGAAGAACGCACCAGGGGGCGCCTATGATTATGTAGTGAAAGGAAAGATGATCGGGGGATTTGCCCTGGTGGCGTATCCAGCTCAATACGGATCATCAGGGATCATGACGTTTATCGTAAACCAAGATGGCGTGGTTTATCAGAAAGACCTGGGCGAAGACACTGAAAAGCTCGTTCCGAAGATGACGCTTTTCAACCCTGATAGATCGTGGCAAAGAGTGAAAGAAAATGTGGATCAAGAGAATTAAGGAGCGTTATTAAACAGAAAGGAAGGAGGCTGCTGTTAGATGGCATGTTTTTGGTGAGGTATGAGTGTGTCGTTGCTTTTGGAGGATGGTTACGATCACGACTGGCAATACTGCTATCTTTCTCGGCCGTTTGGAATACACAAATCAACGTAATATCAGGTCAAAAGCACCACAAAACCTTTGCAAGCCTTGGAATGGTTTAGTGCCGATCCGGATGGATTCGACGTTATTATCACAAACATGACCATGCCCCGAATGACCGGAGATAGATTAACCAAGGAAACCCTAACCATTCGGCCGCAGATGCCGGTGATCATCTGTACCGGCTACAGCGAGAGGATGTCCGAAAAGAGAGCGGAGACCCTCGGTGTACGCAAATATGTTGAGAAACCCATCGACACCAGGAATCTAGCTTCAGCTCTTAGAGAAGTATTGGATAAGAAATAATCCATAGAATCAGTCTGATTTCTTTGAAGGTCTGAGTGAACGGTTCCTCTTTGAGTTTAAAAGATTCGGTTTCCGGCCGGCAATATCTATCTCTCTCAGGTGGGTCACTGATAAAAATAACTGAAATATCAATATGATATGTGAACAATATTTCGCTTCAATATGTTTTGACCCTGTCAAGTTTTCTGTCACAAAAAAAAGTATGGGATTCAGATGCTGGAAGGCCTATGAAGGGGGAAAGCCCCCGGACGGTTGACGGAGGTTTTCACTGTCCGACGCGCGCCGTTTCTCTGCCACCTCTTTGATGTACTCGGCAAACTCAGGGTAATGGGTTAGAACACGCTCAAAGGTGTCCTTGTCAAGGGTGTACAAATCGCAATAGTCCATGGCCCGCACGGTCGCGGAGCGAGGCTGACTGAACAGGAGCGCAATTTCACCAAACAGGTCCCCCTCTCCAAGGGTTGCCACAATGGTTTTTCCATCCGGGGAAATCACCTCCACCGTTCCGTGGCTGATGAAATACATATGCCGACCGATTTCCCCTGCCCGGAAAATATAGGTGCCGGGGGTGAAGATGACAGGGCGCAGTTCAAAGGCGATATCCCGTATAAGCTCTAACCCGCCTCCCTTCAGGAAAGGGACTTTTTCTATGAATTCCCGTTTGAGAAGGAGAGAAACCTCTCCCTGGAGGCTGGGGGGAAGACCGCTGAGCACTGCAGACTCATCATAGCCGAGGCGATGTTCCCAGAGGTATGAATAATAGTCGTAAATCCGGCGCTGCAAGGAGTTGGGAATGCTCCGGTACTTTAAAAAGGTTGCCAGTTTCTCCATATTTGCCAGGTAATGTGCCCTGGCCATATCCATATTGGTCAACAAATTTGCCACGTTTCCAATGACATACCCATATACCCCAACGCCAAGAACCATGACAACCATGGTGTAGGCCATTTGAAGGTTTGTCTTCGGGATGATATCCCCATATCCAACGGTCGTCAGGGT
>JAJDOH010000178.1 GCA_022340265.1 Deltaproteobacteria bacterium
GGAATCGAATCGCATCTGACCCCAAACCTTTCCCTGGCGCTGGGGTCATCGGGCGTGTCGCTCATGGAACTGACCCGCGCATACGCTACCTTTGCCAATGGCGGAATACTGGTAACACCTTTCTTTGTCAAACGGATTCTGGACCGTGGCGGGAACGTCATTGAAGAGAATCAACCGGATACAACACCGGTGCTTTCAAGGGAAACGGCCTTTGTCATGACGGACCTGCTGAAGGCCGTCATATCCGAAGGAACCGGCTGGCGTGTGAAGGAATTGAAACGTCCCGTGGCCGGCAAGACGGGGACGACCAACGATCTTCGAGATGCCTGGTTTATGGGCTATACGCCGGAGTTTGTTACCGGCGTATGGGTTGGCTATGACGACTCGCGGGAGATGGGGAAAGGGGAAACCGGTTCCAGGGCGGCAAGCCCCATCTGGCTCAGTTTCATGCAGGAAGTCCTGGCGGAAAAGCCGGTAAGCGATTTCGAAGTGCCCGAAGGCGTTGTTTTTGCCAAAATAGATGGGGAAACCGGCCATCTGGCAAGTGGTCGATCCAGGAAAACCGTTTTTCAGGCATTCAAAGAGGGAACAGAACCGAAGGAATATTCGCCCACCCAGTCTTCCACGGCCGAAGCCAAGCCTTTTTCTCAATTTGATATGGATGTTCAATAGAACGGCTCACGAAGGCAATTTGGGGGACACGGACCTTAATTAATGGCCTTTGCGATCAGTGGCCAAGAATATTTTGCACCACCCGGTCTCCAAAATCGGAGGTACTGATAACCTTTCCTTCCGAATGCCAGGGTCCGGTCAAATCGCGGGTAATGAACCCCTTTTCAAAGACTTCAAAAATTCCCTTCCAGATGTCCGCTGCTTCTTCGGGCAGTGCCAGACATTCCTCAAAGAGCATGGCAATGCTGCCGATCATGGAGTAGGGATTGGCAATGTTTTTTCCGGCGATATCCGGAGCGGACCCGTGAGCCGGTTCCACGTATCCTTTTTCCGGTCCAATGCAGGCTGAAGGCATGAGACCCAGAGATCCGATAATACCCCCTGCCTGGTCCGTTAAGATGTCTCCCTGCATGTTTTCCAGCAACATCACGCCATTGAACCTTGTGGGGTTGACCACCAACTGAAAGGCTGCATTGTCCACCAGTACGGATGAGTGGGGGACATCGGGATAATTCTTGGCAACATCTTCCACAATTTCTCGCCAGAAACGGGAAGTGGCGAGAACATTGGCTTTATGAATATTGGTCAGTTGCACTTTTCGCTTTCTGGCTTCTTCGAATGCCACAATGGCCACGCGCCGTACATCCTTTTCCGTATAGATGCAGTCATCTCTCGCAAATTTCATTCCCGTGGCCGCACCTTCAAGTTTGTCTCCAAAGTAAATGCCCCCGACCAGTTCGCGAATCATAAGGATGTCAATGCCGTCACACACGACTTCTTCTTTCAGTGGCGAAAAGGATCTCAGTGAGGCAGGGAGTCTTACGGGCCTGAAATTAGCAAAGGTGTCGTAACGTTGTCGAAGCGGCAGAATCGCGGCATGTTCCGGGCGATCTTCCTGGGGGATTTGATGCATTTCTTCAACGGCCAGGCCAACCGGGCCTTTCAGAATGAAGTCGGCCTCGTCACATATGTGTTTGGTTTTATCCGGAAACGCCGAGCCTTCGGTAAAATAGGCTGAAGCGCCAAAGGACGCACGAATCAGTTTGAAGGTATGGCCATACTTCTTTTGGACGACGTTTAAAATCTTAAGGGCCTCCCGCATAATCTCAGGGCCGATGCCGTCACCTTCCAGAACCGCAAAGGTTTTCTCCATGGTATCTCCTTAAGTCTTTTGGGGTGTTTCGCACAACACTGCTATTGGAAAGTCGGCATCATACAGATACCAAACAAAAAATGCACTTCAAAAAAAGCCGAAAATCAGCAAATCTCAGTTTGAAACGGTACTCCCTGTGAGAGCGGCGTCCCGCCGCGAAGTTCCGCTCAGATCGCGGCTGGAAACCGCTCATATAGGGAGCAAGTTTTCTTTTCGTTCAAACCGGCCAGAGGCCGGCCGCTTTGCTGAATTAGGACTGTTTCCCTTTTAAGAAATCAATGGTGTAGGCTGCCATGCCGGATGGATGGTTGATAGCGTATTTCTGAAGTCTTTCTGCTGTCAGCCGGAATTTGTCTCCTGGGATGGTGTAAGGAATAATTAGCACGCCGAAATGGGGTCTCTGCTCGTTGAAAAACTGTACCGTAAGACGGATAAAATCATCCCGATTGCGGGTAACAACGGTCCTTTCCTGAGAAGCTGCATATATCATCTGGTCCCTGTCCGAGGCTTGGGCCATGTTTGCCTCGTGGGTGCTGACGGCATCAATTTTTTTCTTCTTTAGCAGTTCGGCAACTTTCGGGCTGATATCTTCATCCAGATAAAATTTCATTGGGTGTTACCGGCCAGGAAGGGGAAACTCCGGTCAATGTTTTCCTTGGTCCAGTTTTCATTTTTTGTGATCAATTGGTCAATTTCCTCGCCATATGCGCGATAGTAAGCGAGGGCCGACCGGATCTGGGGCTCAGAGATCCAGTGCAGAGCTTGTTGCAGGCGTTTGAAGTCTTTTTCGATGCTTTGGTAAAGGGCAACAACTTCCCAGACTTCGATGCCCGCTCCGGCGATACGGGCCCGCCGCCGACCACCAGTACCTTCGGAAAAGACAATACCGGGGCAGCGGTGCATCCTGATGCCTTCTTCAAGAAGTTCCTTTGCAACGCTGGAAAACTCCTTTCCCCATTGCCGGGCAATATCCTGTATGCCTTCCACGGTTTGTTCGGGAATTCGCATGCTTTTCTGAACGGTTTTCATGGTGCCTCCTTCAATTTGTGCATGTCGATATATTACAGTGTAAGACAGTGAATGTCAATAGGCGTTGGTCTTTAGCCGCAATTCTCATTTTGAAACGACAGTTCATGTGAGAGCGGCGTCTCGCCGCGACGTTAGGCTCAGATCGAGGCTGGAAACCGCTCACACAGGGAGCAAGTCCCCTTTTCGTTCAGACCGGCCAAAGGCCGGCCGCTTTGCTGAATTACAGTAACAATTCTCAGCAGGCGCTCGCCGACTACCTTTTAGGGGTATCCATCAAGAGATATCCGTGACGAGTTTCATGCCTTCATAAACCTCGGCAAGCCTCTTTTTCGCAAGACTGCCGATTATTTCTCTGAGGCTGTTTTTGTCGACGGTCTTTATTTGTGTCATGTTGACCACCGAATTTTTGGGCAGATTTGCCTCTCCCCGCCGCAAACGCACGTTGCCCGGAAGTTCTCCGAATTTCAAATTGGATGTAATGGCCACCACAATGACCGTGTTCAATTTGCTGTCATTCAACAGGTCATTCTGAACAACGAGCCCTGGACGTCTGCTCCTGGGTTCTGAACCTTTTG
>JAJDOH010000263.1 GCA_022340265.1 Deltaproteobacteria bacterium
AAATCCGGTTCTTCCGTGGTGATTGCGGGCGTGGAGATCGGCCGGGTGAAACAGGTCAGCCTTTATGATTATCAGGCCCGGGTGGTGATGGATTTGCCTTTAAATGTCAAAATCCAGGAGGATGCCATTGCCTCCGTCAAGACCCGTGGATTGATCGGCGACAAATATATTGAAATTACACCCGGCGGATCCGAAGAACTGATCGGTCCCGGCGGAAAAATCCGGGATACACAATCGGCCGTGGATCTTGAAGGGTTGATTTCAAATTATGTTTTTGGAAAGCTCTAGATAAAATGGGCTGTAACCGGGAGGCTCTTCTGATGAAAAGACATCGAAACGTGCCGTATGGGCAATCAATTTTATGCGGTGTTTTGCTGACGCTGATACTGGCGGTACCCTGTTTTGCAGGGGCCCCCACGAAAGACATTAAACAAACCACCGACCGAATTTTGGCGGTTGTTTCCGATCCTGCCCTGAAGGGCCCGGAGAATGAAAAAAAGCGAAGGACACTCATACGGCAGGCTGTGGATGAACGATTTGACTGGGAAGCCATGACCCAAAGATCTCTGGCAAGACACTGGCAGAAAAGGACCGAAGCGGAAAAGAAGGAATTTATTATGCTTTTCGGAAAATTGCTGGAACGGACCTATCTGGACAAGGTGGGAAGTTATTCCGGTGAAAAGGTGATTTACATAGGCGAGAGCATTGATGGAAAATACGCAACCGTCACCGCCAAAATACTGAGCCACTCCGAAACGGAGGTGGAAGTTCTTTACCGGTTGAAGGACTTGAATGGCGATTGGCGGGTCTACGATATTTCCATTGAAGGGGTCAGCCTTGTTAATAACTATCGGAAGCAGTTCAACAGTATTATCGTTCGCTCCTCCTACGATGAACTGGTTCAGAAACTGAAAGAAAAAGTGGCGGATAAAGACTGAAATGCCAAATACTCTTGGGAGAAGGCAACCAATGGGAAGTATTCATCGCTTATGGTTCATACTGATTTTGGGAGTAATTTGCTGGGGAATTGGGTGTGCCCGAGGCACAGGTTGGGCTGCAACCGTTGGTTCCCCGATTGATTCGGGAGGACAAGCTGATGTTCTTGAACGTAATATGGCGGGTCACGAGTTGGTTCGAACGGCTCGGCTGGATGAGGATGTTGCCAAAACGGGAGCCGTAAACCATGAGGCGCCATCAACGGCTGAGAAGCCCTCTCTAAATGCGGAAAAACCTGAAGCGGGGCCGGAAGATGGATACCCGGATGAGACGCTCTATCCCGATCCCTTGGAACCGATGAATCGCGCTTTCTTTAAATTTAACGATGTGGCTTATTCCTGGTTTTTTAAACCCGTTGCCGAAGGTTACAGCGCTGTGATGCCTGATGTGATGCGCCTTTCCATACGTAACTTTTTCACCAATTTAAGCATGCCCGTACGGCTGGTCAGCAGTCTGTTGCAGGGAAAAATGAAAAGTGTTGGTATTATTCTGGTGCGGTTTATGGTTAATTCGTCGGCCGGTTTTCTGGGGTTTCAGGATGTGGCCAGACAGGCACTCAATTATCCGGTACAGGATGAGGATTTAGGTCAGGCTTTTGCCTTTTACGGAATCGGCCCGGGTTTCTACCTGAATCTCCCTTTTTTGGGGGCCAGCAGTCTGCGGGACACAGTCGGTTGGGTGGGGAGCCTTTACCTCAATCCTCTCGATTACATTTTGGAGGATTGGGTGCCCAATCTCAGCACCCGCGCCTTTAACATCGTCAACAACACATCTCTTCGCATCGGTGAGTACGAGGCACTAAAAGATGCTTCCCTTGATCCATACGTGGCCATGCGGGACGCCTATTTCCAATATCGCCAAAATCAAATCGAGAAATAAGAAGGGCTATGGGTAATTTCCAAAATCACGCATAATTTTCTTGAGGGATCTGACGGGCTCTTGTTCAACCGCTTCAGATGTTAACATTTGGGGTGTTTCGATGACCCCCATATCTGAAAGAATTGTCTTGATCATTTTTGCGGGTGCTTCACCATAAAGCGATACCATGTTCTTTAAATAGTCTCCCAGTTCCCATATCTGTTGCAGGCGGTCGGGATAATTTTCGCGGTGCGCATGTAACCCAATTGAAGATTGCGTGATTTTTTTCCATGCGCGCGGTGCCAGATTCGCTCCGACGGAGACCACCCCCCCCATGCTTGGAAATTCCAGAAAGCGCTTTTCATCGCCGTCATAAATCCTGAAATGCTGGTTGCTGCGGCACGCTCTTTGATAATGATGGGCTCTTTCCAGTGATCCTGAAAAGATGAGCCCTTCAATCCCTTCTATCTGGGTCAGTTCCTTGAGTACCGCTGTTCTGATGTTGCGACGTTTGAAAGTTCTTGTGGTGTGCACAGCCTCCGGGTCATTGTGAAGTACCAAAGGCATTTTGGTGATGGAGAGAAGGTCTCGGTAATAATCAGGGAGTCCGCGGTTACTGTGATAGACAAGCGGTGTATCCACCCAGAAAAGGGCGCTTCCCGGCTGATCTTGAGACAATTGTTTCTGAAGCCCCAGAATATTCTCTCTGGTTTGCTGTTCCGTATTTCCGGTAACCCTGAGGAAAAGGGAGACCGGGCTGGCGCCTACGGTTTCAAGGGCTATTTTCAACAATTGATTCCGCATCGCCGGTTTCAGGTTTTCACCTTCTCCGTTCCGGGCGCCGGCCAGCAGCAGGCCCTGAGCATGGGGCAAAACCTGTGCCAGCAGGTTTTTGAGCCCGGTTTCATCAATGGCTCCGTCTTTTAGCGGGGTGATGAGATCGACGATGAGTCCCCTGGGCGCGCGGCTATATTCCATTGATTTTAAATCCTTCCCGCCCCAGCAGGTCATGCAGATGAACCATCCCTTTAACTTTTTGATGGGTATCCGCAATAATGAGATGGGTAATGGCGCTGAGTTCCATCAATGCGATCGCCTCCGCCGATGTGGCATCTTCATCAATGGTCTTAGGCGTGGCACTCATAATGTCCTCAACTTTCATGCGGTAAATGTCGTCCCCTCGAGAAAGCGCTCTGCGCAGATCGCCGTCGCTGATGATTCCCGCCAGTTTTCGGTCCACATCCACAACCAGTGTGGCACCCATTTTTTTCTCATTGATTTCGGTAAGTGCCTCGCGAATGTTCGACCCCAGACATACCATGGGGATATGATCATCCGTTGCCATTACATCCCGCACTTTGAAGGAAAGCCTTTCCCCCAGGCTGCCGCCCGGATGAAACCGCCTGAAATCCTTCTTGCTGAAATGACGGCTCTTGAGCAGCACCACTGCCAGGGCATCGCCCATGGCAAGAGCGGCGGTGGTACTGGCGGTGGGTGCAAGTCCCAGTGGGCAGGCTTCCCTTTCCACACCCACGTCAATGACCAGATCGCTGTGTTGGGCCATGGGCGAATCCAGTCCTCCGGTAAAAGAGATGATCTTGACTTTCATCTGTCTCAATATGGGAAGAATTTTGTTGATTTCAGCGGTATGGCCGCTGTTGCTGATGGCGAGCAGGATGTCGTCCGGCGTGGCCATGCCCAGATCGCCGTGGATGGCTTCCGCCGGATGGAGAAAAAAAGACTTGGTCCCCGTACTGTTTAGGGTTGCCGAAATTTTTCTGGCCACCAGCCCTGATTTTCCCATGCCGGTTAAAATGACCCTTCCGCGTGCCTTCAAAATGAGAGATACGGCATCTGCAAACGCAGGTCCGATTTGATCCATGAGCCCCAGTATGCTCTGAGCCTCAATTTGGAGTACTTCTTTGGCTTGTTCTATGAGCATCGACCAAATTCCCGTGGTATTTCGAAATTAAGGAAATCCTTTAGATCGTCCTGATTCTTAACATAAATTATTCTATTAACATTTTGAAGATGCCATCTCAAGGCGTAAAGAAAAAACTCAAATTTTGAACGAATTTATGATATGGAATTGCACGTGAGTGTTTGTAAGCCATCTTTTTCAAAAGGATTCGGTACAAGGCATTTCGTGATTGTTTTCTAAACCAGGGTGGAAGATATGATCAATTTTTTCATGCAGGGCGGCCCGGTTATGTATCCGCTCTTAATCTGTTCTTTACTGGCTGTTACAGTGATAATTGACCGCTTCATTTTTTGGGCACGGGAGGATTTAAGGCGGGACGCGCGCCTCGTGGACGAAGTGATGGAGTTCTGCAGACAGGGGGACTGGGAAGCGGTAAAGAGAAAAGTTCAAGGATCGCGGGATTACATTATCCGGATATTGGTCTCGGGGATCGTTCATCGAGATTTTTCAATGACCAAGGCCATGGAGTCGTCTGCTGCTGAGGAAATGAAACGGATGCGGCGCCATATGGCGGTCTTGGATACTATGATTACCGTGGCGCCGCTTCTGGGCATTTTCGGGACGGTTATCGGGATTATCACTTCGTTTGAACTGTTGGGTACCGGTGGCATCGAAGATCCCCAGGCGGTCACCGGCGGTATCGCACAGGCCCTGATTACCACCGCCGCCGGCCTTGGAATTGCCATATTGTCCGTATTTCCCTACAATTATTTTAATGTCCGTGTTGAAAACGCTGCCCTTTCCATTGAAAAATATGCCACCAGCCTTGAAATTGTGTTTGAAAAACTCTCGGGTGCCCCAATTCATCAAGGGATTTCCAAGCCATGAAAATTAACCTGGGAAATGTTCGAAAGCCTCGTATCGAGATGCTGCCGTTGATCGACATTGTATTTCTTCTGCTGGTTTTCTTTATTTATGCCATGCTGTCCATGGCAGTGCACAGAGCACTGCCCGTTGCGCTTCCCAAATCATCCACCGCAAAAATTGATAAGCAGGCGGTTTTGTCCATAACGGTCAAGAGCGACGGCACGATTTACCTGAACAAGACATCGGTTTCGCTGGAAAACCTGGCCCATGTTCTCGCCGAGCGGGTCAAGAAGGAAAAAGATCCCCGGGTCCTGCTCTTTGGAGATCGAAACCTGCCATATCAGGATTTGTTTCAAGTCCTCGACCAGATCAAGGTTGCCGGTATCAGTAACATTTCCCTTGAGGCGGAGGGGCCTGGCGAAAGGTGAAACGGTTTCTGTGGGCGGCATTTCTGGCCGTTTTCATGCATGCGCTTTTTTTTGGCTTAGGCGGCCATTTCTTTGATGAGGAGATCCATAAGCCTAGGTTGCAAACGCTCTCTTTCACGCTGGCCACCAACACCGTAAAGTCCCATACGCAACAATCCGCAAAAAGTGTCGCCAAAACGGACGTTCCAAAACCGCCGCGGACTGAAAAACCGCCTGTCTTGCCGGTTGTACCGACAATCCCGGACCCCGAGAAAGTACCGCCCGAGAAAGAAAAGGTAAAGGAACCTGAGGAAGTCCTGGAAGAAGACGTCTTGCCTAAGACAGCGCTTCCGGAGGTCGAAGAAAAAGTGGTGCCGGAGGTGAAAAAGCCGGTGGAAGAAAAATCGGAGAAAACTTCTAAACCGGTTGTGGAAAAAAGACCGGCTCCGATACCCCAGAAAAAGGTCCAGCAAAAGAAGAAAAAAACAACCGTAAAAAGGAAACCCCCTGAAAAAAGGAAGAACGTTCAAAACAAATCTGTAAAAAAGACGTCTGCACCGCTCCAACCGGTAAGGAAGGCCGTTGAATCCCCTGAGGCACCGGTGGTAAATCAGCAGTTGGGATCCGCATCGCCGTCGAACGCTCAAACGAACATCGCTTCCGTGACCAAAACCGGCGCAACCACTGATACGTCCAGCGTCGTCAAAGCTTATCCGGTTTACGCCAGTAACCCGAGACCAAAATACCCCAGAGTGGCGAGAAGAAGGGGATATGAGGGGGTACTATTGCTCAAGGTTCTGGTGAATGGTGATGGAAAAGTGGCCGATCTTCTGGTGTTGAAGTCCA
>JAJDOH010000320.1 GCA_022340265.1 Deltaproteobacteria bacterium
TTAGACGCATCCTTAACTCTGGAACTGTATTTTCAGGCGAGGTTCTCATGTTTAAAGGGATTATTGGAAAGCCCAAACTTCGATGGTTACGGCTCCTCATCCCGTTTTGTCTTCTTTTCCTTTGGAGCTGCCAAAAAGAGATAAAGCCTGCCGCATATCCGTCCCGTTTGAACCAGGAAATACAAAAAGTCGTCGTCGTGGGCTTTCGGGCCGCCATGACCAAAGGCCCGGGGCCCGATCTCGTCCAAAACCCAATTACCGGCACCTCTTTTCTGGCCGAACCGGTAAATGAAGACGCCGTAAAAGAGATGAGCCAAATGTTAACCGATAAACTAATGGAGCGCAAAGAGTGGAAACTGGTTCCCCCCGGCCAGGCCAGAGGCGTCCTGGCAAGCCTCATTGACAGGGACCGAAAAATGGAAACAACCCCGATGGAGATGCTTCAGTCCGTGGGGAAAACCTTTGAAGCCGATGCGGTGCTCATAGGGTACCTTTATCGCTGGCAGAAACGCGTCGGCACCGATTATGCGGCGGAAAGACCTGCTTCGGTATCATTTGACCTCATCCTAGTGCGCCCTTCAAACGGCGCCATTTTGTGGCGCAGACATTTTGACAAAACACAGCAATCCCTGTTTGCCGATCTTTTCGATTTTGACACCTATGTAAAGAGTTCCGGAAAATGGTTGACGGCGGAAAAGCTGGCCGATCTCGGACTTGAAAAACTCATCTTGGAGATGCCGGGAACACCAAAACCCCAAAAAGAGGAAAAGAAAGAAAACAGTGCTGATCATACCGGCGATCGATATTAAAAACGGCAAATGCGTCAGGCTCAGACAGGGCCGAATGTCCGATGAAACCATATTTTCCGATCAGCCGGACGAAATGGCTAGAAAATGGTTTGATTGTGGGGCCGAAAGGCTCCATCTGGTGGATCTCGATGGTGCGGTTAGTGGAAGGCCTGCCAATCGAAAAACCATCCGCAGCATCGTTGAGGCAGTTCCCGTTCCCGTGGAACTGGGTGGCGGCGTGCGGGATATGGAAACGCTTCATGCTTACTTTGATCTTGGGCTTCAATATATCATTCTGGGAACGGTTGCTCACAAAAATCCGGACTTTGTAAAAAAGGCCTGCCGGTTGTATCCAGGTCGCATTATTCTGGGCATTGATGCACGAAACAACCGCGTTGCGGTGGAAGGGTGGACGGAAGAAATAAACCTGACCCCAGCGGTCCTCGCTGATCGGTTCAAGGATGACGGCCTGGCGGCGATCATTTACACGGATATCAATCGTGACGGTATGAGAACCGGCTGCAACGTTGCGGCGACCGGGGCCCTTGCCAGAAGGACCACCATTCCGATCATTGCTTCCGGCGGAATTTCCGAGTTGGATGATGTGCTGAAAATTCTGCCGCTTTCAGCCGATGGGGTCATGGGCATTATCACCGGACGGGCACTATATGATGGCAGCCTCGATCTTGTGGCCGCCATAAAGGCATGCCGGTAATGCACACAAATTGCCGGGTTGACATTTTGCCTAAGCGACATAATGTTTGGAAGTAACTGATAGCCATACAAAACCTAAACATTCCTATTTTTGCGTTACGGGTAATTTTTTATGTCTCTTGAAAAGAAAATTGTCGAAGATCTCAAGAAAGCCATGAAGGAAAAGGATGCCACTCGCCTGTCCTGTTTGAGAATGTTGAAAACCGCCCTTAAGAACCTGCAGGTTGAAAAACGGCGTGAGTTGATAGACCCGGAGATTGAAGCGGTTATTTCATCCTTGATTAAGAAAGGTAAGGAATCCGTAGCGGAATTCAGAAAAGCAGGCCGGGAAGATCTTGCGCTGAAGGAAGAATCAGAAGTTGCCGTTTTTTACGGTTATATGCCAGAACAGCTGACACCCGAAAACATTGAAAAGACGATTAAGGAGATTATCCTTGAGTTGTCCGCGGAAAAACCGTCGGACCTGGGAAAGGTGATGAAAACAGCCATGTCAAAGATGGCGGGAAAAGCGCAGGGAAAAGAGGTCAATGAAATCGCCAAACGGTTGCTGGCTTGAAAATATGTTTGAAAAATGGTTTCAAGTTTCATGATTTGCCATACCGCAAGTTACGGTTGCCATATGCCCCTGTCTTTGAGCTGGAAGCCCCATGGGCAACTGTAAAACACAAAAAGAAATCGTTTTTGTATTCACAGCCTGTACGGTTGAACCATTCCGTCAGGCATTTTTATGATTAAGGGATTTTATTATTTTCCCCCTTTTACCGGAATCTCCAATGGATGTGTAAATCGCACGTCTATTGTGAAGCCGTAATTGAAGAGCCGCCCATGATAAGCTATCAGTCTGCCAAGGAAGAAATAAAACAGGCGGCCGATATCGTTTCGGTGGTGGGCCAGTTCGTTCAATTGAAGAAAGCGGGAAAAAACTTTGTGGGGCTGTGCCCTTTTCACGGAGAAAAAGCGCCTTCTTTCACGGTCAGCCAGGATAAACAGATGTTCCACTGCTTCGGATGTAAAAAGGGAGGGGATGTCTTTGCGTTCTGGATGGCATATCACAGCCTCACTTTTCCGGAGGCGTTAAAGGATCTGGCGGACCGGTATAATGTTCGGCTACCCGAGAAACACTTCTCGGCAGAAGAAAAGAAAAAGGCGGATTACAGAGAAAATCTGTACAGAACCAACGAACTGGCTGCCGTCTATTTTCAAAGGGAGTTGGCCCATCCGGTCAGGGGAAAGGCGGGCCGTGATTATTTGGAAAAGCGTTTTCTCCCGCAGGACATGATAGAAGCATTTCGGCTGGGTTATGCGCCGAAAGGGTGGGACGGTTTGAAGCAGTTTCTTCTGAAAAACAAGATTTCACTTGAAACGGCTTTTTCAGCAGGCGTTCTTAAGCGGAGCGACAAGGGGCGCTATTATGACCTTTTCAGGGAAAGGGTGATGTTTCCCATAATGGACCTGACCCCCAAAAAGCGGGTGATCGGTTTTGGCGGGAGAGTTCTGGATGATGCCCTCCCCAAATACGTGAATACCCCTGAAACCCCCCTCTTTCACAAAGGCTCATGTCTTTACGGTTTTGCGGCTTCCCGAAAAGCCATTCGGGAAACAGGACGTGCCGTTGTGGTGGAAGGGTACATGGATTGTCTGGCCCTCAGAAAACATGGACTTGAGGAGGTGGTGGCAACCCTGGGCACGGCACTCTCCGAAACACCGGTTCGAAAGCTCAAAGGGATCGGAAAAGAGGCCATTGTAGTGTTTGACGCCGACGATGCCGGAAAAAAGGCGGCTCTTAGAACATTGCCTATTTTTCTGAACGAACGGCTGCCTGCAAAGGCGGTTGTTCTTCCCAAGGGGCACGACCCCGACAGTTTTGTCAACAGCAGGGGCCTGGATGCTTTTTCAAAACTCCTGGATGCGGCGCCTTCTCTGTTTGATTTTTATATTGACCAAAAACTTGGATCACGTACAGGTGACATTGATCACAAAGTCAGTGTTCTTGAAGAGATTTTCCCCATACTGACAAAAGTGCGTAACGAAACCCAGCGGGCACTATACATTAAGAGATTGAGTGAAAAAACAGAAATTGCGGAGCCGGTGCTTTTCTCAGCACTCAAAGGCCTTAATCAATTTTCGGCAAAAGAACGCCCCGAAAATGACATCAGAGGGCAGTTTGCATCCTTAAATGGCGACCGGTCAATCGGGGAGCTTCAATTGCTCAACCTGTTGCTCCATTATCCTGAAACGGTTGCCCAGTTGAGGGGCCGTCATTGCAGGGAGTTGATTTCTGACCCCACGGTCCGACGGATTGTTGATATTATCTATGACGGATATGGTCATTCGGAAACCTTGACCTTTGAGGTCATCCAGGAGCGCCTCGATCTTGATGAAGACCGCATATGGTTTCGAGAATTCGGTTTTCGCCCTGCTTTCTGCTCTGACCGGGAGGTAAAACAGGCCGTTCGGGAATTTATAGAAAAAGCGCAGAAAAAGAAAATTGCGGATTCATTTAAAAAGGCCATGGGAGATCCTCAGGCCATTAACGAAATTCTAAAAAGAAAAGTACAGGCCGGCGGGCCCGTTGGAAATTGAATCACTCAGGAGGCCATATGATGGAAAATAAGGCGGACATGGTCAGTCTCAAAAAATTGATCAATACGGGAAAAAACAAAGGCTACGTGACCTTTGAAGAGCTCAATGATGACCTGTCCGAAGAGATCATTTCCTCGGAAGAACAGATCGATGACCTGATGATGATGTTTGAAGAACTGGATATCATGGTCATTGATGAAAGCACCAAAAAGAAAATCGAAAAACGCAAAAAGGCCAAGAAAGAGCGCATTAAACAGGAAGATAAAAGCGCTTCTTCTTTTGACCTGGCCGATTCAACGTCACGAATTTCTGATCCCGTTAAAATGTATTTAAAAGAAATGGGCCGTATTTCACTTTTGACACGCGACGGAGAAGTGGAAATTGCCAAGCGCATAGAGGCCGGTGAAAAGGAAGCCCTTGAAGCCTTGTTAACCTGTGGAATAGGCGTGGAACACATCATAAAGCTGGGAGATCGTCTGAAGGAAACAGAGGTCAAACTCAAAGACGTAATTAATGACCTGGAAGACGACGATGCTTTTATGCAAATGGGTGAAAAAAGAGAATCCCTCATTCACCTGATTGATCAGATTCAGGAACTCAATGCAGTTATTCGCCTGAAACGGCGTGAAAAGGCAAAAAGGAGTTGTTCTGAAGAAGCCCGCAACAAATTGAGTGCCCAAATCCAGGAAGACCAAAAGAAGATTTTGTCGATTGTAAGCTCTTTCAGCCTTGAAAAGCGGCAGCTTGAGAAGATGCTGGAAGGTTTTCGGGAACTTCTGAACGTCGTCGAAACAGCAGACAAGAACATTGCCGAATGCATGCTTCAGGCGGGTGGAAAGCCCATCAGCTATTTAAACCGGTGTATCTCACAAATCCCTGCTTCGGCAACGGATGATGAGATCATTGAGCCCGTTAATTTAAAGAAGTCCGAACTGATAACGCTCAAAACCAAGGCCGATGCATCGCGGCGGGTGATCAGACAGGTTAAAGAAAGGACCAACATGACACCCAGGGAGTTGAAATCCGAATTGGAAAGGGTGGAAAGAAGTCTTGAAAAAGCCAGCCGGGCGAAATCGGAACTCATTCAGGCCAACTTGAGACTGGTGGTCAGTATTGCAAAAAAATACACCAACCGCGGACTCATGTTTCTCGATCTCATTCAGGAAGGCAACATCGGCTTGATGAAAGCCGTCGATAAATTCGAATACCAGCGGGGATACAAGTTCAGTACCTATGCCACCTGGTGGATTCGACAGGCCATTACCCGTGCCATTGCCGACCAGGCCAGAACCATCCGCATTCCTGTTCACATGATAGAGACCATCAACAAGCTCATGAGAACTTCCCGTTATCTGGTCCAGGAGCACGGCCGCGAACCGACTTCGGAAGAAATTGCCGAGAAAATGGAATTTCCCCTGGACAAAGTCAGAAAGGTTTTGAAGATCGCCAAAGAGCCCATTTCCCTTGAAACCCCTATTGGAGAAGAAGAGGACAGTCATCTGGGAGATTTTATCGAAGACAAGAATATTCTTTCACCGGGAGATGCGGTTGTCAATTTCGGTCTGGCCGAGCAGACCCGAAAAGTTTTGACCACCCTGACACCGAGAGAAGAAAAAGTGCTTCGTATGCGGTTTGGTATCGGTGAAAAGGCGGACCATACACTGGAAGAAGTCGGAAGGGATTTCAGTGTAACCAGGGAACGCATTCGTCAGATAGAAGCCAAGGCACTGAGAAAACTTCGACATCCCAGCCGAAGCAGAAAATTGAAAAGCTTTATGGATAACAACTGATTTGCAAACCGCGCACCGAGGCTGCTTTTTCCTTGACAAATGCGGCCTGTTCGCTCATTCTATTAAATTGGCTGTCGCTAATTTACGGCTCCGCACCCGAATGGTGGAAAGAGACGTCATTTAGCCTCCCGTATCCTGCGGGCCCATAGCTCAGCTGGAAGAGCCACCGGCTCATAACCGGTAGGTCCCTGGTTCGAACCCAGGTGGGCCCACCAAAAATGATGAAATCGCAGTTTTGTATGTATGAAAACGACTTACCCCAATCGGGAATAAAGAATTAAAGAAGGGCGTATCCTCCGGCGGGATACGCCCTTCACCTTTTTGAAGAAGGGCCAAAGGCAGGTTTTTATGATACCGACAGTAGGAGATTTTCTGCGATTGATTGAGCGCATTGCGCCCATGAAGCTTGCAGAGCCCTGGGATAATCCCGGTCTTCAAATCGGGGATTCAGAGCAGAAAATTAGAAAGGTTTTTTCTTCTCTGGATCCCACCTCCGACGCCCTGATGGGCACCTTTCAATTCGATGCTCAGGTTCTTTTCACCCACCATCCCCTGATCTTTAAACCCGTATCGCATATCGAAATTAACACATATCCCGGACAAATCATCGCCCAGGCAGCACAAAAAAATATATCGGTTGTTTCCGCACACACCAATCTGGATGTTGCCAGGAGCGGCATAAACGACATCCTGGCAAATTTGCTCGGGCTCAACGACATTGAAGTTCTAAAACCTCACACCGAAGCGCCTGAAGCGGGCCTTGGGCGGGTCGGAAATTTATCTGAGCCTTCCGATCTTTTGAGTCTCGCAAAGGCCATAAAAAAACAGCTGGGTGCTGAACACATTCGCCTGGCAGGTCACACACAAAAAAGCAGCGTCAAGCGGATTGCAGTGGTTGGCGGGTCCGGCGGCAGCCTGATAACTGATGCCGCAAAAATGCACGCCGATGTATTGATAACAGGAGATATTGGCCATCACGCTGCGTTGGAAGCAAAATTTCTCGGAATCGCCCTCATTGACGGTGGGCATTTCCATACGGAAAAGACAGCATTTAATATTTTTTGCCGTAAATTGGAGAATTTTTTTAAGGAAGAAGGTTGGGAAATTGGGATTGAAACGGACGACGCTCAGGTGGATCCAATCGGAATAATGTCTTAATAGCAGGATTGAGAAACCCTGAGGGACTTCTTAAAGCAATCCGATTCATTAAGCAAAAACATTATCATGTGCGTTGAGAGGTGAGAACATTGGAAGAAACAATGAAACATTTGATCGGTCTTCAGGCCTATGATATTCGCATAAAGGAAAAACTGGCTCAGAAAGAAAAGGGCCCGGCGGCCATGCAGAAGCGCAAAGAGGATCTGGCGGCTGCAGAAGCCCTGCTCCAGGAAGAGATAGACAAGCTGGGCGCCCATAACAGCCTGAGCCGGGAAACTGAACGCGAAATACAGGACCTCGACGAACGATTGAAAAAGTCTGAGGGGAAATTATCCAGTATCAAATCAAACAAGGAATACAAAGCGGCACTCAAGGAAATTGAAGGTATCAAACGTGAAAAAGAGGCCCTGGAAATTACCGTTATTGAAATGATGGAGCAGAAAGATGCGCTGGTAAACGCCTGTGATGACAATCGCAAGAAAACCGAAGAAATGAAACAGAAATTTGACCAGGACCTGAAACAAATTTTGAGGGATATGAAAATCCTGGACAAGGATCTTAAAGAGCTCGAAAAAGAACGTGACCGCTGTTGTAAAGGAACCGATACATCACTTCTCAAGAAATATGACATTCTCAGAGGTCACAGAAACGGCATTGCGATCACCCCGGTTATCAAAGGGGTTTGTCAGGCCTGTCACATGGCGATCCCCCCTCAGAAATTTAATGAACTGATCCGCGGGGACAAACTTATGAACTGCCCCAATTGCGCGCGAATCATGTATTGGGGAGAAGATGAACGCTATCAGGACGATGAGGAGGCAACCTAGAACCCTGCTTTTGCCGAATCACAGTGGTATCGAAACCCGCACACTGTTTTCGTTTTAACTTTTTAAGCCATAAAGCATACGCTTTACCCCACGCGTTAAACCGGGTATGCCGAAGTAAAACAAATGACCGCCGCCCATGCTCCTGGCATGGGGGGAGGAAAGTCCGGGCTCCACAGGACAAAGCGCTGGGTAACACCCAGTCCCGGCAACGGGAAGGAAAGTGCAACAGAAAGGATACCGCCAGGCATTCAGTTTCATATGGACGCGCAGCAAATTGGGGAACAGCCCACGAAGTTATAAAAAGCGATGGGCATCACGCGCTCATATGAAACTGAGTGCCTGGTAAGGGTGAAAAGGTGAGGTAAGAGCTCACCAGCTCCGCCGGTGACGACGGAGGCTTTGTAAACCCCGCCTGGAGCAAGACCAAATAGGGGAACGTTAAGGGTGGTCCGCTCGAGTTCCCGGGTAGGTCGCTCGATCTCGCCGGCAACGGCGAGACTAGATGAATGGTCATTGTTTCGAAAGCGGGTAACCCTTTCGAAAAACAGAACCCGGCTTACGGATTGCTTCGACATACCCGGATTGACGTGTGCAATAACCGTTTACGTTTAAGAAAAAGCCATTTTGAATCTGAAGGGAGACAAATGCCATGTTTGTCATCGGAAACTTTCTGACTGCCGTCGCCAAGATAATCGATATCGCCTTAACCCTCTACATGTGGATTATTATTGCTCGCGCCGTGATTTCCTGGGTCAACCCGGATCCGTACAACCCCATCATACGCTTTTTAAATGCTGTCACCGAACCGGTGCTTTACCAGATCAGGCGGAGGATTCCCATCAGTTTCGGGGGAATCGACTTCTCCCCCATTATCGTTATTCTGGTGATTATATTTATCCAGTCTTTCCTGGTGCAGAGTCTCGCGGAAATGGCTATTCGAATGGGCGGGTAGCGGGGTGCCGGCCCGAAAAAAAGATGCGGAGGTTGTGATACAGGTAAAGGTCCTGCCCCGTTCGTCAAGGACCGAAATTGTTGGTAAAACTGACGGTATTTACCGAATAAAGCTTACTGCACCGGCCGTAGAAGGAAAGGCCAACAAAGCGCTTATCAATTTTCTTGCCAAAAAAACAGGGCTACCCAAACAAAAAGTTCGGATCATCAAAGGGGAACATTCAAGGAACAAAACCATCTGCATTCAAAGCCTTTCTTCTGAAAACATCCTGAAGTGCCTCAAAGAAGACTGATCCACTTATTACACATCATGGTTTTAAATTGTCTGCGCAATCCGCATACCGCTGATGGCAGCGCGTTCGATGGCCAGACAACTCAGCTTTCCCAGGCTGTTCAGAAAATTAATCTCGTCCTGGGCCGGTGTTTTTTTTGAGGCAAAATAGACTCTCAGGATCGCATAGGTGGTTTCGTTGACGGTAAAGGGCAGCCCGATCACTGATTTTAGCCCTTCTTTTCTGGCCGCATTCAGATTTTGAATGCGTGAATCGTTTTCAAAATCGTTGATGACAATGATATCGCCGGCCATGATTTCCGTAACACTCTTGCCAAAATCGATGGCCCCCGAATTGAGATAGTTTTTTGAAAGACCGTAGGAAGAAACCACCTTCAGATGGAAAGTTCCCTGTTCCAGAATCCTGATGGTACTTCCCCGGGCACCCATCACTTCAGTGGCCAGAGACACGATAAAAAAAAGGACATCGCCAATCTCTTCCTCATCGCGGTATATGACATCTATGACCCGGTTTAACGCAAAAAACGAAGCGTCTGTAAAATTACCCTGCATAACCCACCCGCTTTTCCAAGATCTTTTGAAAACATTCACCCTAACCCTATACTTTCGTTGAACCTTACTCTCTCACAGAACCATACCTGATGCAACTTTAAATGGGAAGTTCATACACAACTACCGTGTAACGAGGTGTCATGGAAGAGTGCGAAGGCACCAAAGATTCTCAGGCGGTCGTTTCATGGGAAGCCGCCACGTGAAGTTCAACATTGGCTTGGCACAGTTTCTCGCACATCTCCGGATCAGGTTTCTGGTCTGTAAAGAGGGCATCGATCTCAGTAATATCGACCAGACGGACCATTGCCTCTCTGCCGAATTTGGTGTGGTCGGCCACAAGAAACACCTTTCGGGAATTTCTGATAATGGCCTGTCCCACGGCCACTTCCTGAAAGTCAAAGTCCAACAGGCAACCCTCGGAATCAATCCCACTGACACTGATGATACCAAAATCGATTTTGAACTGTTTAATAAAATCAATGGTGGCCTTTCCTGTGATACCACGGTCCCGGTTGCGAACCACACCACCTGCCACAATGATTTCAAAATTTTCGTTTTCGCTCAGAATGGTAGCCACGTTGAGGTTGTTGGTGATGATTCGAAGATCCTTGTGATGAATCAGTGCGTTTGCGGCTTCTTCGGTTGTGGTTCCAATATCGATGAACAGGGACGCATTGTCAGGAATATGCTTGGCCAAGAGCTTTGCAATTCGCCGTTTTTCCGGCAGACACATGACTTTTCGTGCCGTATAAGCCACGTTTTTCACGCTGGAAGGAAGACCGGCACCACCATGATAACGTCTAAGCTTCCCCGCCTCAGTAAGTTCGTTGATGTCCCGACGAACGGTCTGGGGGGTTACGGAAAAATTTCTGGCGAGAGATTCGATTGAAACAAATCCAAGCGACTTGACAAGTTCAACGATTTTTTTCTGACGAACAAGTACCGATTTTCCACGCGATTTGGGGGTGTCGGAATTGTCGTTTTCATTTAGGGCCATTTGGGAACCTATCTTAATTGAAGTCTTTTCGCAAATGTTAGCAACAGTATTGATCCCAATCAATCAGTAAATAGAAAGTTCACAAACGAAAATCATTAGCCATTTCAGGCAATATAGCTGCCTTTAGTGTCTCGTCGAACAGAATTCTAGCATATTATTTTCGATAACGAAATAATTTTTTATAGTATTGCGCGAAATCGCTAATTTGGTCTTGACAAATATTTTTTTTCTAAATATAAATTTTTATCATCCAGAAATTCCGTTCATCATAATCTTCTGAAGGGAGGGGCCATTGCATACACAGGCACTCATCATCGGAGGGGGTGTTACAGGCACCGGACTTGCGAGAGATCTGGCCCTGAGAGGTATTCAGTCCCTTCTGGTGGAAAAGGGGGATATTAATGCGGGCGCCTCAGGCAGGAACCATGGACTGCTACACAGCGGAGGCCGATACGTTTCCACCGACCCTGCAGCAGCGAAAGAGTGCCATCAGGAAAATGAAATACTGAAGAAAGTGGCACCCCACTGTATTGAAAACACCGGCGGACTTTTTGTGGCGGTAGAGGGGGATGATGAAGCCTATGCCGCCGATTTTCCATCCCTTTGTCGCCAGTGCGGAATTCCCTGTCAACCCATTGATCCCAAAGAAGCCAAAGAAATTGAACCATCTCTTTCCAGCAAGGTGACCGCTGCCTGCATGGTGGATGACGCAGCGGTCGATCCATTTATGCTCTCCCTTGAAAATATGGCCCATGCGCAGAAGCTGGGTGCCACCCTTCTGTCTCACACAAAAGTTGTGAGCATTGAAACAGAAAACAAACAAATCAGGCGAGTCCATTTGCTGAATGTGGATACGGGCAAAGAGACCTTTGTTGAACCGGAACAGGTGGTCAACGCCGCCGGCGCCTGGGTAGGGGAGGTAGCGGCACGTGCCGAGATCGCCATCGATATGCTCTATTCGAAAGGCACCCTTCTGGTGACCGGGCACAGGGTGACCCAGCGGATTGTCAACCGTCTCAGAAAACCAGGGGATGGCGATATTCTCGTGCCTGGTGGAACGGTCTCCCTGTTGGGGACCACTTCCGTTAGAACGCCCTCTCCCGATCAAATCATGCCCACTATTTCCGAGGTGGACCTCATTGTGGATGAGGGGGCGAAAATGATTCCCACTTTGAAAGGCATCCGATATCTTAGGGCTTATGCGGGCGTCCGCCCCCTTCTAAGATCTAAGTCGAATCTGGACGACCGCTCTGTAAGTCGTGGATTCACGCTGCTGGATCATAAACTTGACGGGTTGAATAACTTTGTCACCATTCCTTCAGGAAAACTCACAACCTACCGCTACATGGCCGAGAAAACAGCGGATGTCCTCTGTCAAAAAATGAATATACAGTCTCCGTGTCTCACAAAGACGGAACCCCTTCCCTCGACCCACGCCGGCAGATGGACGGAACCGGCATTGGGACCAAAAAGCTGGGCGCAGAAAGATCCACAGGATGCAATTCTCTGCGAGTGTGAAATGGTACCCCAAAGCACCGTTGAAAAAATTGTTCACGCCCTTAAAGGGGTGGATGGAAAAATCAATTTGCAGGAGATCGGCATCAGGTCTCGAGTGGGAAAAGGGGCCTGTCAAGGGACATTTTGCGGCAAACGGGTTTCGGCGTATCTGGAAGTGCACGGCCATTTGGAAGGTTACGATAGCATTGCCGATCTCAAAGGATTTCTTCAGGAACGGTGGAAGGGAGAACGCGCGGTTCTTTGGCACAGCCAGATTATGCAGGCGGAACTGAAAGAAGCCCTCTACTGTGGCGCCTTCAACCTGGAAAATGCCGGCTTGGTTAAGAAAAGGAATTCCAATGATGCCTAAAGACGCGCCAACGGAATGTGAACTGACGGTCATCGGCTGTGGCCTGTCCGGCATGGCGGCAGCACTTTTTGCGGCGCAGAAAGGCATTTCCACTGTTCAGGTGGGCGTTAACGGGGGACTGATTTTTGCAAGCGGTTATTTAGACCTGCTGGGAATCCACCCCATGGAAACGGGAAAGACCTGGAGTGAACCCTGGGCTGGGATTGCGGAACTGACTTATGATTGGCCGGAACACCCCTATGCCAGGCTTAAAAAAAAAACCATCCGCACTGCCTTTGAAAAGGTGGTTTCATTTCTGGGAGAAAACGGACTTTCGTACCGTGAGGCCGGCAATCAAAATTCAGAGGTCATGACGCCGCTGGGCACCATCCGGAATACTTATTACGTTCCGGAGACCATGTGGGAGGGGGTCCGCGCCCTCAAGGAAAAGCGCCCGTGTCTGATCATCGGCTTTGAAGAATTAGTCGATTTCAGTGCCGCCCAGATCGCAGGAACCCTAAAAGAAAAATGGCCCCGGCTCCGCTGGCAAAATGTGCGTCTTTCAGAAATCACCTGGGCCGGTCCAGCTGTTTCAGGCGATATTCTCGCCCGTGATATGGAAATGCCGGGCAATCTGGAAAAGCTGGCAAATTCAATCCGTCCCCATACTGGGGATGCCGAAGTCATAGGGATTCCGGCCGTGCTCGGCATGGAGCGGTCTCAGGAGGTAGTTTCAAAGCTTTCCCTGGCGCTGGGGGTGCGGGTCTTTGAAATACCGACCATGCCACTCTCGGTCCCCGGTCTCAGAATGAATGCGGTTTTCTCTCAAGGCTTAAGTGATGCGGGTGTCGAACTTTTTTTCCCTGAACGTATTTCCTCATGGAAGCAGGAAAGCGACGGAACTTTTATACTTGGACTCGGGAAAGGGGCGGCAAGCCGGCAAATCAGGACCGAAGGCGTGATCCTCGCCTCCGGAAGATTCTGGGCAAAGGGCCTTCGGGCAGATCGAGATGGTATTCGAGAAACCCTTTTTGACCTTCCGGTTCACCAGCCCCGAGATAGAGAAGCCTGGCATCACCAGCAATTTCTTGATCTGCAGGGGCATCCGGCCAACCGGGCCGGTCTGAGCATCGATGATCAATTCCGCCCCCTTGATCTTACAGGCAAGCCGGCATTTGAGAAATTATTCGCGGCCGGTTCCATACTGGCCCATCAGGATTGGATACGGATGAAGTGCGGCTCAGGACTGGCCATCAGCAGTGCTTATGCGACCGTAACAGCATTTTCAAACATGAGAGGCAAGTAATCAGCAACAACCTATAAGTTTAGCTAATTGCCAAATCAAAACGCTTTTGCTATGTTTGGTATCTTGCCCCACAAGCCAACATGGTGAAAGACCCAAATCGTAAGGGGATAGCATTATGTCCTTATCTTTAGAGGGAATTACCAAGAAGGTCGGACGAGAAACCCACATCGATAATGTCAGCCTCACCTTTGAAAGCGGATCGCGCAACATCCTGCTCGGCCGTACCCTCGCCGGTAAAACATCCCTTCTTCGATTATTGGCAGGCCTTGACCGCCCTACTTCCGGTCGAGTGATCGAAAACGGGGTGAACGTCACCGGCAAATCGGTTCGAAAACGCAACATTGCCATGGTCTACCAGCAGTTCATCAACTACCCTTCTCTCACCATTTACAAAAACATTGCCTCACCCCTTAAAATAGCCGGCGTGCCAAAAACTGAAATTGACCAACGGGTGAGAAGCACAGCTAAAATGCTGCGCATCGATAACCTTCTTAAACGCTATCCCAGTGAACTTTCAGGCGGCCAGCAACAGCGTGTTGCCATTGCCCGAGCCCTGGTCAAAGAGACGGACCTGCTGCTGTTGGACGAACCCCTGGTCAATCTGGACTACAAACTGCGTGAAGAATTGCGGGAGGAACTGCAGGAAATTTTTGAAACGCGGGAGGCCATTGTGGTCTATACCACCACGGAACCCACTGAAGCCCTGATGCTGGGCGGGAATATCGTGGTCATGGACGAGGGGCACATCCTGCAAACAGGCCCTACACCGGATGTGTACCATCGTCCGGCAACCACACGGGTGGCGGAAGTATTCAGCGACCCTCCCATCAATTTCCTGACCGGTACGGTCACGCAAGAGGTTGTCAAACTGGGGCAGGACATTGAAATGCCCTTTGTGGACCACATGAAATCCCTGAACCAAGGGAGGCATCTATTCGGGGTCCGCTCCAATCATCTTTTTTTAACCAGAAGAAGTGAAGCGGACGTGGAAATCCCCGCAACAGTGGAATTGTCGGAAATCAACGGGTCGGAAACATTTATCCATGCCAACCACGGCGAATTCCAGCTGGTGGTTCAGGAAAAGGGCGTCCGTTCCGCCCGGATCGGCATGGAAATCGTTCTATATGTGAATCCTTCCCGTTTTTTTGTGTATGACGAGGGCGGAGTGCTGGTCGCATCCCCGTCTCCCGAGGCCCTCAGAGCCCCGTTGAGTTAGGAGAAGACAATGGCTCGCATCGAGTTAAATGAAGTAGCCCACAGCTATCTGCCAAAGCCCCGGACAGATTCGGATTATGCATTGAAGCGAATACACAATGTGTGGGAGGACGGTGCGGCATGTGCCCTCTTGGGTCCTTCGGGCTGCGGCAAGACCACTTTGCTCAATATTGTCTCCGGGCTCCTGGGTCCCAGCAAAGGCCGGGTCTTGTACGACGGAAAAGATGTCACCGCATTGCCGCCGGAAAAGCGTAACATTGCCCAGGTTTTCCAGTTTCCCGTACTCTACGACACCATGTCCGTTTACAACAATCTGGCCTTTCCCCTGCGAAACCGGGGGGTCAACGAGACCCAGGTGAGGGAACGGGTCCTTGAAATTGCCGACATACTGGACTTGACCGATTTTCTCAAAAAGAGGGCCGCGGGTTTGGCAGCCGACGCCAAACAAAAGATTTCATTGGGCCGTGGTCTGGTCAGAAGCGATGTGGCGGCGATTCTTTTTGATGAGCCGCTAACGGTCATTGATCCCCAACTGAAATGGCATCTGAGGCGCAAGCTCAAGGAAATTCACGAAAAACTGAAACTGACCTTCATTTATGTCACCCACGATCAGGTGGAAGCCCTGACCTTTGCCGACCAGGTGGCAGTCATGTATGAAGGTGAAATGGTACAGATCGGATCTCCCCAGGAACTCTTTGAAAACCCGCAACACCGTTTTGTAGGCTACTTCATCGGCAGTCCTGGGATGAATTTCCTGAAATGCACCCTTGATGGGAACCATGCCCGCGTAAACGGCACCGACATCAAGTTGGATGCGGCAACGGCGGAGAAGGGTCGAAACAAAAAGGGTAACTTCGAACTGGGCATCCGCCCCATGTATCTGGGCGTCCACACTGAACCCGGGGACAACCGCGTAAAGGCCGCGGTCAGGATGATCGAAGATCAGGGTAGCAACAAGATTGTAACCCTCAAACTAGGGAACAGTACGTTAAAGGCAAGCGTTTTCGAAGATCGCCCCGTTCCCGAAAAAACGGCGTATTTGTCATTTCCACCGGAATGGATTCGCCTGTTTGCGGATGGGTGGTTGATTAAATAACCATGAACTTTCAATTATAAATAGGATCTTGCTATGGAAAAATGGCCGAATAACAGGGCCTGGCTGTTGGTGCTGCCGGTGTTTGTCATCGTCGCTTTCAGTGCCATCATTCCTTTGATGACCGTCATCAACTATTCGGTTCAGGATATATTCGGTCCGAACAATGCTATTTTTGTGGGCTTTGAATGGTTCCGGGAGATGTTATCCAACGATCGTCTCTATGAGGCCTTATGGCGCCAATTTCTTTTTTCCGGGCTGGTGCTGGTCATCGAAATGCCCCTGGGGATCCTCATTGCCCTGGCCATGCCCAAGAAAGGGTGGGGCGCGCCCATCTGCCTGGTGACCATCGCCCTGCCGCTTTTGATCCCATGGAATACCATCGGCACTATCTGGATGATCTTCACCCGGCCGGATATCGGGCTCTTCGGGGCGGGCATGAACAGTTTTTTGGGCATCCCATTCGACCATACGGCAAATTCCCTGGATGCCTGGATCACCCTGATGCTCATGGAAGTCTGGCACTGGACACCGCTGGTGGCGCTGCTGGCCTACGCGGGACTGCGAGCCATTCCGGAAGCCTATTATCAGGCGGCCAGAATCGACGGTGCGTCAGCCTGGTCCACATTTTTGTACATCCAGCTGCCGAAGATGCGCGGCGTGCTCACCATCGCTTTTCTGCTTCGGTTCATGGACAGCTTTCTTATCTACGCGGAACCCTTTGTGCTCACGGGAGGGGGCCCCGGCAATTCCACCACATTTCTTTCCATTTACCTGGTCAAAATTGCCCTGCTGCAGTTTGACCTGGGGCCTGGCGGGGCTTTCTCTCTCATCTATTTTGTCATCGTGCTGCTCTTCAGTTTCATTTTTTATCAGGCCCTGGAAAGAGTGGGAAAGGGGGACAAGGTATGAAAGGAAAGAAGAAAGTCGTCGGTCTCGTCATTTACTTCATTCTGTTGCTCATGCCCATTTACTGGATGCTCAATATGTCGTTAAGGTCTAATGCGGACATTCTGGCGTCCTTCACCCTGTACCCGAAAAATCTCACCTTCATGAACTACATGAAGATATTCACCGACCCCTCCTGGTATATGGGATATGTCAACTCCATGATCTATGTGGCCTTAAATACCGTAATATCCCTCTTTGTGGCCTTACCTGCTGCGTATGCCTTTTCGCGCTATCATTTTGTGGGGGACAAGCAAATGTTCTTCTGGCTGCTTACCAACCGCATGGCGCCGGCAGCTGTTTTTGCCCTTCCCTTCTTTCAGTTGTATTCAACGATTGGTCTGTTGGATACCCACATCGCCGTGGCGCTGGCCCACTGCCTCTTCAATGTGCCGCTTGCCGTATGGATCCTGGAGGGTTTCATGTCCGGCATCCCCCGTGAGATCGATGAGACAGCCTTTATCGACGGTTACAGCTTTCCGCGCTTCTTTATTACCATCTTTATACCGCTCATCCGGGCCGGGGTAGGCGTCACCGCCTTTTTCTGTTTCATGTTCAGCTGGGTTGAGCTGTTGCTGGCACGAACATTAACCGTCACCGAAGCCAAACCGATCTCGGCCATCATGACCCGAACCATCAGCGCTTCGGGACTTGATTTCGGGCTGCTGGCCGCCGCCGGCATCCTGACCATTGTGCCGGGTGCCATGGTGATCTGGTTTGTGCGCAATCATATGGCCAAGGGTTTTGCCCTGGGCCGGGTATAGAGGGTTAAGACCATGAAATTCACTTTGGCATGGATGGAATGGACCGTTCCCACGGCCATTTTCTGCGGTACTATTATTTTAATCGTGATTGGCATGACCATCTGGCAAACCGTGAGCCCTTCCCTGGAACGTCGCGGATTCCTGCCCATTCCCACCACACCGGGGGACCGGCTTTTCATCGGAATCTTGAGCAGCGTTTACATTTTTTTCGCCTGGATCGGACTGACGCAATTTTCACTCTGGATACTTCTGGGGATTGTGGTGTGCTGGATTCTCGTGGTGATGATCTGGGGATAGCCCATAAAATGTGGACTTCAAAATGTGAAGTATTTCAATAACCTTTGAAAGATGTATGGGATCCGACGGGAAAGGAGGTGGTGACAAGCACTGATTATGGCAGCGGAGGTACCTTGCCGGCTTTTCAATGAACCATAAGGGCAAGGCGCGCACCATTAACCCTATCGATCTGGAAGGAGATTGCAGCTATGAACAGAAAGAGAACTTTTTTCTGTGTGATCGCAGCACTGGCGCTCATTTTTTCAAGCGCCCCCTGCTGGGCATCGCCGCAGATGGACGCCGCAAAGAAGTGGGTGGACAACGAGTTTCAGCCATCAACACTGACCAAAGACCAGCAGATGAAGGAGATGGAGTGGTTTATCAAGGCATCCGAGCCCTTCAAGGGGATGCATATCAAGGTTGTCTCCGAAACCATTCCCACCCACGAGTACGAATCTAAGGTCCTTGCCAAGGCCTTTGAGGAGATTACCGGAATCAAGGTCTCCCATGACCTCATTCAGGAGGGGGACGTCATCGAAAAGCTGCAGACCCAGTGGGCGTCCGGGAAGAACATTTATGACGGGTGGATTAACGATTCGGATCTTATCGGTACCCACATGCGGTACGGATTTGTGGTGCCCCTGAGTGATTTCATGAAGGGTGAAGGGAAAGATGTGACCCTGCCGACCCTGGATATTCCTGATTTCATGGGCATATCCTTTACCACCGGGCCGGACGGGAAGATCTATCAGCTTCCGGACCAACAGTTTGCCAATCTCTACTGGTTCCGTTACGACTGGTTTAAGCGTGAGGACTTCAAAAAACAATTCAAGGAACTGTACGGCTATGAACTGGGCGTACCGGTCAATTGGTCCGCCTACGAAGACATTGCGGAATTTTTCACGGAGCATGTGAAAGAGATCGACGGAAAACGTGTTTATGGCCACAACGACTACGGCAAAAAGGCACCTGACCTGGGATGGCGATTTACGGACGCGTGGCTTTCCATGGCGGGTGTGGGCAGCAAAGGCCTTCCCAACGGCAAACCGGTGGATGAATGGGGCATTCGTGTGGAAGGATGTGCTCCCGTGGGATCCAGCGTTTGCCGCGGTGGCGCCGCCAACAGCCCGGCCGCCAAGTATGCCCTTCGGAAGTATATGGAATGGTTGAGGAAGTATGCGCCTCCCGGATGTCTGGGGCTGGATTTCTATACCTACCTGCCGATCCTGGCCAAAGGGAATGTGGCCCAACAGATCTTCTGGTACACGGCCTTTGTGCCTGACATGGTTGCCCCCGGTCCCACGGTCAATGCGGATGGCACGCCCAAGTGGCGCATGGCCCCGTCTCCCCATGGTCCTTACTGGGAAGAAGGGATGAAGCTGGGTTATCAGGACTGCGGTTCCTGGACCTTCATGAAAAGCACACCGCTGGATCGACGCAAAGCCGCATGGCTTTACGGGCAGTTCTGCGTTGCCAAGACCACCTCACTTAAAAAAGCCCTCGTGGGGCTGACCCCCATTCGCGACAGCGACATTCGAAGCGAAGCCTTCACCAAACGTGCTCCAAAACTGGGGGGACTGGTGGAATTCTACCGCAGCCCGGCCCGGGTAGCCTGGACCCCCACCGGCACCAACGTGCCGGATTACCCCAAGTTGGCACAACTGTGGTGGCAGAACGTGGGTGAGGCGGTTTCCGGCGAAGTAACCGTGGACAGGGCCATGGACAATCTGGCCCGCGAGCAGGACAAGGTCATGCAGCGCATCGAACGTTCCGGCGCACAGAAAGAGTGCGGTCCGAAGCTGAATGAATGCGTTGACCCCAATGTCTGGCTCAGTAAAGCCGGTTCGCCCAAGGCCAAACTGGCCAATGAAAAACCCAAAGGCATGACAGTTGATTACGACAAACTGATTCAGGCCTGGCAGGAAGGCCGTGTGAAGTAATAAGGCAGGAAACGCAAACAAAGCTCTCGGGGCGGCTCCCATTGAATATATTTTGGGGCCGCCCCGTTTTTTCTGGTTTCTTTAATTTATCGTCTTCCCGAATAATAGGCGCTGATCGCGTTCAGGGTTTTCAGATAGTTTTCTTTATAGATCAGATCGGAATAGTTGCCCATTTCTTCCTTGAGCATCTTGACGTATGGCAACACATTGATGCCGTAGTTGTTTCTGCCGGCTTTGTCCGCCTGATATATGATCTGAGCTGCATAATAGGACACCAGAAGCCGGACTTTCAATCCCCGTCTGAACATATACGCCCGGCCCCCGGTGGTGTTCAGAAAAAATCCCGCATACCGATAGAGAACATCAAAAGAAGGCCTTACGTTTTCACGGTTGGGACAGCCGTTACCCAGCATCAACCACTGATAAAACAGGCCCAAGTTGTCTTCCAGGGTATCCCGGTCGTGAACGACCACCTCTTTGACCAGACTCAAATTCTTTCTATCCAGTTCGCGACAGAAAAAATATATATTCTTGACCATGATGGCCGGATCAACTCCCTCACCGGCCGGTATGGGCGGTTTGGCCACCAGTCGTTCCATCACTTGTTTAAACCGGGCATAGGACGTTTGTCCCAGTTTTAGATTCCGAATGTACTTTTTTGTATCCAGATATTGAAAATAGTCCTGTACATACTGCTCAATCATATGGCAATAACGCGCTTGGCCATCATCTGCAGCCCCTTCGGGAGACTTCTTTTCCGGTGAACCTTCCGGTAACGTTTTGGTTTCTAGGCTTTCGGTTTTCGTTTCATCGGATTTAAACTGGTATGTCACCATCTCCCCTGTGGGTTTCGGCCTTGAAAGGGTATCCTTTTCCCCGGAAGTTGAATCCGCCATCTGTTGAGCGGCCTCTTTCTCGGCTTGAAGTTTTTCCTCAGGAGTCAGGACATTACCCCCTTTTCCGCCGGCATCCTTTAGGAGACCATTTTTCTCTGTTTCACCCGGGCTCGTTTCTTCGGACACAGATACGTCCACCGTAACCTGTTCCTCGGCGCTTTCCGGTTGTGAATATCTGTACCAGCCATACACCACGGCGGCTAACGCCGCACATATCGCCAGCAGAATCCACAGCCATGCAAGTCCTCCTTTTTTATTGCCCATGCTTACTACCCCCTAATGGTATTGATTGGTACTGAAATATACAAAAGATAGCGAAGATAATCAATGATGAAAGTCTGATAAAAAGATGGGCCCGCAGGCGGAAAGAGCTTGAAACTGATTTTGAGGGACGCGCGGTCTATTTCTTTTCCAACAATCCTTTCAGTTTTTCAAAGGGATTATGGGTGAACGTGTCACTTTCTTCATCGCCCACCTGGGCATCGGCACCTTCCGAATAATCCAGATAACGGCGATGCTCATTGTCATGGCAGTAAAGACAGAGATTTTCCCAGTTGCTGCCGTCGGAAGGGTTGTTTTCGTGGTCGTGGTCTTTGTGGTGAACCGTCAGTTCGTGCACATTCCGGTTCGTAAACTCTCTGCCACAACGGGCGCATACCCAGGGATGAATCCTGAGGGACTGTTCACGGTAGTTTTTTTCTTTCTGGGACTGGTTCTTATGGGAACGTTCCAGAAATTCAGCCACCTTATGGGCTTTGCTTTTTGTTTTCTGCGGCTTGTCTGGACCAAAGCTTTTTGCCATGGTCGTTTCCCTCCGCTGGTGAAAGTAAAAATCAGAGATTGACCACTTTGTCTGCCAGCTGCATGGCCGTTACGATATCTAACATATTTGTGGTCTCTCCCACCACCTTTTTTTCAAGGAGACCAAAATGGCCAAGGCAGGTGCCGCAAACCAGGATGTAAACGCCGCTTTCTTCCAATTCCTTCAGCACCGGCATCACGTCTGAATCGTTTACAGTCATTTTGACACCGTTATTCACAAAAACCAGACGCCAGAGCTCACCGCCCATTTCTTTGAGGGTTTTCAGAAAACTGACCATGAGTTTTATACCCAACGCATCGTCTCCGTACCCAATGCGGTCGGTGGCCACCATGACCATTATTTTCTGTTGTAACGGTTCCGGCACATTTACAGCCGGTACACTTCCTGTTGCAACATCGCCGTTGGCCCGACCCGTTACATGGAAGTTGTTCCCTACTTCCGTGGTGGACACCACAAACCCCTGATGTTCCATAAACCGGGTCACATTCTCTTTGGCGGCTTCGTTGTCCACAAAAACCACCAGGCTTTTCGGCTGTTCCTGCTCAATCAGTTCTTTTGTTTTCAAGACCGGGGCGGGACAGGCCAGGCCGCGGCAATCAATTTCCGTACTCATTGGTTTCTCCTTGCAAAATCTAATTTTCCGGCCCGTGATATCATCGATATCCTCCGCCTTCCGTCCTCTGACAGGCAGGCACAGGGGCCGGCCCCTACGCCCTACGGCTATTCCACAAAAATCTTTTCCCCCTTATGGGCGATCACATCCCCAATAATCATCGCATCCGGAACACCACCGGATTTCAACGCATCGAGCAGATCGGGAGCATC
>JAJDOH010000321.1 GCA_022340265.1 Deltaproteobacteria bacterium
CATTCACGGCGGAAATGATGACCGACGTGGGTCCGGTAAAGGGAAAGGAACCCATGCGGACACTGTTTCCCTTTCCAGGGGTTTTGTCGCTCAAGGGAGAAATCGTCAACCAGTCCGTCCGGGAGGCTTTCGAACAATTGGAAATCACCAAGAAGACGGTAGTGACGGAAGCGAGAAAAGCCTATTGGAATCTTTTGTACCTGGTCAAGGCCGAGGGGATCTCCGGTGAAGTCCTGACGCTTTACCGGCATCTGGAACAGGTGGCCGCCAGCCGATACGAAACCGGCGGCGCCAGCTATCAGGATGTCATCAAAGTACGCATTCGGAAGGAAATACTGGAAGAAGATCTGAAGACGCTCATCGAAAAAAAGCAAAACGTCAAATCCGGAATTCTGGCCCTTCTGAACCTCCCGCCGGAAGCCCGATTGAGCCGTCCCGAAATTCGCAACCCGTCTGAGGCGGTCCCGCCTCTGAAGGGACTTTATGGACTGGCTCACAATCGTCGCCAGGAACTGCGGCGCATGAGGGCCCGGGTGGGAAAGATGGAACGGCTCATTGAACTGGCTGAAACGAAAATCCTTCCCCAGTACACACTGGGGCTCTCTCTTTATGAAGGCATAACGTCCGTCCGGGTCGGAACAAATACCCGCAAAACCGATTTTCCGGTTTCAACCCGCGCAGACCGGGGTGCGGGCCTGCCGCTTAAACCGTGGTACGGCATTGATGATGCCTACATTCGAGAAACACGGCAGAAACTAAACGCCCTCAAAAAGGAGTTGGCAAATGCGGAAGCCGCCACCGATCTCCTGGTGCGGGAGGCGTGGTATCGCCTGGACCTGGCAAAACGCGAGGAAACCCTTTATCGAAGGAGCGTGTTAAAGCTCGCAAAAGATGCCCTGGACGTCTCTACCCGAGGCTATGAGGCAGGTAATGTCACCTTTGCGGATGTGATCGCTTCATACGGTTCATACCTGAATCAGAACCTTTCAGCCCAGCGGAAATTGAGCGACATGGGCGTTGCCTGGGCGGACCTCGAAATGGTTGTGGGTGGCCCCCTCGCTCCGAAAAGGAAGGAGATGAATCCATGAAGGCCGTTGAATCCGGCAGGAAAACCGTTTCATCAACGGTGATCATTCTCGCGACCGCAATCCTCACCCTCATTCTCGGAGGCGGCATCGCCTATTTAGTGGGCTATTTGCGTGTGCCCATGACCGCACCGGTTGAGCAGGGATCGCATCCGTCAGAAGACCATTCCCAAAAAGCTCAACAAAAAGCCAACCCGTCGGAAAGCAAGAAGGGGAAAATCCTTTACTGGCGCGCCCCCATGAATCCCACGGAAATATACGACAAACCCGGAAAGAGCGCCATGGGCATGGACCTGGTCCCCGTATATGCCAACCAAACCAGCCGGCCCGGAGAAATCAGAATCGACCCCGTTATCCAGCAGGACATGGGTGTCCGCTTCAGCAAGGTCAAAAAAGGTCCGCTCATCCATGTGGTTCGCACCTACGGCATCGTCACCCCGGATGACACCCTGACCGCTCAGATCAACCTCAAAACCAGCGGCTGGATCGAAAAAATCCATGTGGATTTTACCGGCAAACATGTGAAAAAGGGAGATCCGCTGTTTGAACTTTATTCTCCAGAACTGGTGACGGCCCAGGAGGGATACCTGGCGGCACTCAAAATGCCTGGAAAACAGGGAACTGGAAACAACAGGCTGCTCGATTCCGCCAGAAACAGACTCCGTTACTTCGATGTTCCTGAAGAATTTATCCAGCGACTGAAAGCCTCCGGCCTCGTAAAGATGACCGTAATGATCCGTTCCCCCCTGGATGGATACGTGATTCAAAAAAAAGCGGAAGAAGGGTCTTATGTTCGGTCGGGACGAATGGTTTTTCAAATCGCCGATCTCAGAAGGGTTTGGATTGACGCACATGTTTATGAGTATGAACTGGAGCTTATCGAAACAGGCCAGCAGGCGGAAATGACATTTACTTCCCTGCCCGGCAGGACCTTTAACGGCACAGTGGCCTTTTTGTACCCCTATCTGCAGTCCAAGACCAGAGACCTGGTGGTGCGGATTGTTTTCGACAACCCGAAAATGGAACTGAAGCCCCAAATGTATGCCAATGTACGGATCAAGACCGTTTTAAGAGGGGAAGGTTTAATGATCCCTTCTGAAGCGGTTATTCGCACGGGAAAACGGAACCTGGTTTTTTTGAGCATCGGAGACGGAAAATTCATTCCGCGCGACGTTATTTTAGGTCCTTTGCTGACCCGCAATCGCGTACAGGTCATCGCCGGGCTGAGCGAAGGAGAATCGGTGGTCGCCTCAGGTCAGTTCCTGATTGATTCCGAGTCCAATCTCAACGAAGCAGTGCAAAAGATGATAGATCGGAAGGTCCAGGAAAAGGCGAAGAAAGACGAAGGGGATTTCTTTGGGGACATGGAATAGGGCATGATTGAGAAAGTCATCACATGGTGCCTTAAAAACCGGATGATGGTGGTTCTCTGTACTGTGTTCATCATCATCGCCGGAGTGCTCGCCATGGAAAAGACCCCCGTGGATGCTATTCCCGACCTTTCGGACGTGCAGGTGATCGTCTACACCGAGTACCCCGGCCAGGGCCCCCAGGTGGTGGAAGACCAGGTCACCTATCCGCTTACCACCGCGATGCTGAGCGTACCCTTCGCCAAGGTGGTGCGGGGATACTCTTTCTTCGGCTACTCCTTCGTATACATCATCTTCGAAGACGGCACCGATCTCTACTGGGCCCGGTCCAGGGTCCTGGAATATCTGAATTTTGTAGCGGGAAAACTGCCCTCGGGCGTAACCCCCACCCTGGGCCCGGACGCCACGGGGGTCGGCTGGGTCTATGAATATGTGCTGAAGGATACCACCCGTACGAAAGACCTTCAACAGCTGAGAAGCATCCAGGACTGGTTTCTCCGCTATGAACTGGCATCGGTTCCCGGCGTTTCGGAAGTGGCCAGCATCGGTGGTTTTGTGAAACAGTACCAGGTGGAGGTGGATCCCAACAAGCTCCTGGCATTCAACCTCTCCATCGAAAAGGTGAAGCGCGCCATTCAAAAGTCCAACGAGGATGTGGGCGGCAGACTCCTGGAGATGGCGGAGATGGAATTCATGGTTCGGGGCCTGGGGTACATCCAGTCCATTGGCGATCTGGAACAAATTGCCTTGGGATTGGACATGCAGGGAACGCCAATTCTGCTGAAACAGGTGGCCAGCATTCACCTGGGACCGGAGCTTCGTCGCGGCGTCCTGGAATGGGACGGCCGAGGTGAAGCAGTGGGGGGCATCGTCGTCATGCGCTCCGGAGAGAACGCCCTTCAAGTCATCCGAAATGTGAAAAAGAAACTCAAAGAACTGGAACGGGGACTGCCGCCGGGAGTGGTGATCGAAGCGGG
>JAJDOH010000125.1 GCA_022340265.1 Deltaproteobacteria bacterium
TCTTCAAGGTTAATGATACTGCTAATGACACTCCCCGAACAATCTTCGGGGCATGACTCCGCCCAGATCTCAACATCGTCGATATTCCAGCCGCAATACTGATATTGATCATCCGTGGGGCCCATGGTCCATCGAAGGTACACGGTTGACTGGTTATCGGCAACACTTGAAATATCCAACTCCTGCCAGGTTGTACCCGTATGCATTGCTACCCGTGTACCCGCTGGTGGGATATGGGGCGGGAGGCAACTACCCCATATCGTTGCCGCCACCGCCCAAAGGCGTCCAGTAAGCCCACAGACCCTGGGTGGTCCAGCCTGGGTCTTCATCCATATTCCAGGAATCCCGAAGGGTGGGCGCGGCAGAAGCAGTTGAAGAAATCAAAAGAAGCACTGCGGGAAGGAAAATCCATACAAACCAGGTCTTCAAGCTCGGTTTCATCAGGCGCATGAGGAATTTCCTGAATATTTCGAAATCATTGTGGCCGAATAAATATAACGATGACAAAACAAGTGATTCTTGTCGATAAAAAAGATGCGCCGGCTTGCACCGTGCCAAAGGGATTCAAATTGACAATTGACAAGTTTTTTCAATTATGTGCATATAAAGATGACGGCAAACATGACGCGGGATCTCCAAAAAGCGGATTCACTGGAGAGGCTGCAAGAACCACAAAAAAATTCATTGTTCTTTTGATCAAATCATCATGGCAAACATCCTCCTCATTGAAAAACATCAAAAATGGCAGGACATCGCCAAAAAGGCCCTGGAACCTGCCCATCGTTTCTGCAGCGCTTCTCCGGCCAAAGCGCTCTCTTCACGGCTGAGGGAAGAAAACTACGATATCATACTGTTCTCGCTTTTTCTGGTCCCGAAAACGGAAAGCCTGAACCTGTTGGAAAAAATCAGACTCTTCAGCCCTTATACCCCGGTCATCGTCATCAGCGAAAACAGCGGGACGAGTTTCATTGTTGAGATCGTCAAGAAAGGCGCTTTCGATTTTATGGCAGCCCCTTTTTCCAAGGAAGAAATGCTTTTTTCAATTGAACATGCACTGGAAAAGCGCCAACTGAAAAATGAAATCGACTACCTCAGGCGTGAGCAGGATATTCTCTACGATTTTGACAGCATCATCGCAAAAAGCCCGGCCATGAAGAAAACCATGATCGCTCTGAAAAAGTTTTCCAGGGTAGACTCAACCATCCTTCTGACGGGTGAAACAGGAACTGGAAAGAGCTTTCTGTCAGGCGCCGTTCACTTCAACAGCACCCGGCATAAGAGGCCCTTTATCAAGATCAATTGCGCCAATATTCCGGAGGCGCTTCTTGAAAGTGAGCTCTTCGGACACGAAAAAGGGGCTTTTACCGGTGCCAACAAAACCCGCATGGGAAGACTGGAACAGGGCCACGGTGGGACTGTGTTCCTGGACGAAATCGGTGAAATGAAAAAGGGGCTGCAGGCCAAGCTGCTGCGGGTGCTGGAAGAAAAATCCTTTGAGCGCGTGGGCGGCAACAAAACCATTCATTCCGATGTGAGAATTATTTGTGCCACCAACCGAAACCCGGAAAAGCAGGTGGAAGAAGGTAAATTCAGGGAGGATCTCTACTATCGCATCAACGTCCTGAGGGTGCATCTGCCACCGCTCCGGGAGCGAACGGAATGTATTGAGCCGCTGGCCGATTTTCTTCTGGCTAAATGCTGCCGTAATCTAAAGAAAAATATCAAGGGCTTTTCTCCTCTGGTGATTGAAGTTTTCAAAACATATTCCTGGCCCGGCAATATCCGCGAGCTTACAAACGCCATCGAACGAGCTGTCATTCTTGAAGAATCACCGCTCATTCAGATCGAGAGTACCACACTCCAGGCCCCGCCCCACCAAGAATCCAGTAATAATACGACTTCCAATCATTTTGCATCCTCCATCGATGAGCAAAAAAAAGGCATTATCCTAAAGGCATTGGAGGAAAATCACTGGGTTCAAAAGGCGGCTGCCGAATCACTGAACGTCTCTCCGCGGGTACTCAACTACCAGATCAGGAAATTCGGCATTACCCACGCGCAATGGCGGAAGAACAAATAGCATACGTCCACAAATGAGAGGACTGGGCTTCCGAATATTTTGAACCACAGGATTTCGAACGCTGAAAAGTCCAAATATTTTTGACGATTACCCCTACCATCCCATTTTGCGGACTCCTGCTAAACAACCCGGGATAATCCCTCGCAAAGACCAACACTGTCCCCGCAAACACCCACCGCATCGCTTTCGAAACCCTTAAAATGAAGACTCAATTGGCACGAATCCACCGACGGGATCATCTCACCACAATCTTTATTGATGATGGCGCAGACAAAATTCACCAGGGTCTCCCTGAAGGCGTTGACCGAAGCATCACAGAATGCCCAGTATTCAGCATCACCGCCCACTTCAATTTCGATATGGGGCTTTCCCCTTTTCATGTCCGTGACATTTCGAAATGTGATATCAACGGTTCCAAAAGGTGTAAGAAAACGCTTTTCCATTTCTCCTAAACCATTGACCTTTGTTGACAAGGCCATAAAGGGTACCTTTAAGTCGATGGTTTTCAAAATGGCCTCCTCTTTCCGTCTCCGTCATTCCTTTTCTCACTAACGTTCTTCTCCTGAGACAAACAGTCTGTATCAAGGGAGCGCACAAGAAAAGCTCTCGAAATTAAACACCCGCAACCATTTTCATAAGCAAGAAATGTGCCCGATTTATAGCGTCATGTTTAAAGCTTCTTTCACCGGATAGGCCATCCAATTGCAGTTACATTAGTGTAATCTGGATTTCATTATTGTACAGACGCCTCGTATTTGAAAATGCCATGAAAGAAGGCTTTTTATGAACTGGGGCTTTGGCGTACAAAATACATCTTCAATGGATATTTAATAGCCATTTTTCCAAGGTGGTGACATTCAAGAGACCAAGAATCCGGAATTTGAAAGGGCACGGTTCTTCAAGTCTGCATTTTTTTTGAAACTTCGCCTCTATTAACTTCTGTGGGAGCGGAGTCCCGCCGCGACATTCGCCTCAAATCGCGCCTGGAAACGGCTCTCACAAGCAAAAAATTTTATTTTCGTTCAAACCGGTCAGTGACCGGTGGCGTTGCGGACTGCTTTGTCTCCGCCAGTTGGCACCGATATTGCATATTATTTAGGATAGGACACAAAAGGTTTCTAGATATTCGTCGTTTGAAAAAGGCAAACCACTCGAAAGGGTGGGGCGCAAAGCCACTGACCTAAGTCCCCGAAACGGGGATACGGCAGCAGGGTTGCCGAAACGAATCAGCGCTTCCCGGCAATGCTGCCACTATATACGGAAAAAATCATTCCGGGAGGTGCCACAATGACAACGCGCGCCACGACTTTCCCCCAATATTCTGTAATAATTGTTTTCTTCCTCCTGATGCTGTCATCCATCATCCTATTTTGCACCTCTATATCTTATTCGGCCGAAGTAGCGCTGGCATGGGACTCCAATACGGAGACAGACTTGGCCGGTTACAGGGTCTATTACGGATTTGAAAGCGGTAATTACGTCTACAGCGTTGATGTGGGGAATCAGGTGAGCGTAATCATTTCGGACCTGGAACCTAATAAAATACACTATTTTTCCGCAACCGCCTACGATATAAACGGCAATGAAAGTGATTTTTCAGAAGAAATTTCCTACATGGTACCCGCCGTGGATACGGCGCCGGTGGCCGATGCGGGGCCGGATCAGACTGTAGACGAGGGCACCACCGTGACGCTGGACTGTTCAAATTCCACCGATCCCAATAACGACATTGTCAACTACCTTTGGGAGCAGACGGAGGGACCGGTGGTTCTTCTTTCGGTCTCCGAAAACGGTATGGTCACATTCAAAGCTCCGGACGTGGAGTCAGACGGTGTTTCTCTATCTTTCAGGCTTACAGTCACGGATAGTGCGGGAATCTCAACTCAGGACGATTGCATCGTCAACATCGTCTGGGTCAATATGCCACCGGTGGCCGATGCGGACCTGGATCAAACGGTGGGGGAAGGTGATACCGTCTTTCTCAGCGGCGTGAATTCATATGATCTCGATGACGGCATTGTGGATTATCTCTGGGAACAGACGGGAGGCGTGCCCGTTGAACTTCACAATTCAACGGAAATGGAGGCCACCTTTGTTGCGCCCGATACCCCTTCAGGAGACGCCCTTTCCCTTACGTTTCGATTGACCGTTTTCGATTTTGAGGGGCTCAAATCAACCGATACCTGCGTGGTCAATGTTTCCTGGACCAATGAGCCACCAATCGCCGACCCGGGCCCACGCAAGGCCAACATTATACCCGCCATATCGCTTCTGCTCCTCAATCGCTGACGCGTGCAGGGGACTGGGGGACGGTGATAAGAAAGTAAGTAACTTTGAAAAGGGGTCAAGCCTATGTTTGACCCTTGCTTGGTATGATGCTCGATGAAATCGTTCCAGTCTTATGATTTTCTTAAGAACTCGTCAGGTGCTATTCCTGACTTCTTCAAAATGGCGCGTAATGTACCTTCTGGCATATCTCCAGAATGATTAGGAACAGTCGTATATCGACCTGTTTCGGAGTTGAACCAGATTTCATGGCTTCCTGCTGCCTGACGGTCAAATTCCAAATCCTAAGCGCTTCAATCGTTTAATTAGGCGTCAACCATATAGAACGCAACCTTCGCTAAGGACGGTCTTTATGAAGGGGTCACCCAGGCGGAGTCGATCAGCGATTTCATCGGGGCGATAAACGATCATGTCGACAGCCACGTTTCTCTCGATGAGCCTGTCGAGTTCCCTCATTCTGTCAATGCCGGCTAACGGGACGTCCTCTTTTATTACAAGCAAGTAAAGGCCCTGTGTTAATGACAAGTTCTCTTGTTTCGGGCACTTTGCATCTTTGCATGTCCGATAGAAGTTCATCCTCATCGAGGTCTATCATGTGGATATTCAATATTGATTTGATTGGGCATATATCACCTCGCAGCAGTCAGTGGGCCTTAAGGAGAGGCGTTGGTAATGCGGTTAGTTACTGGCAATGTCCTCCAGATTCGCATGGATATCAAGGGAATTAGGGGGACGTTCGTGACATATTGACATTCCTGTTCTTGGCACCCCAGTTAAACAAAAGCCACAAAGGTTTAATGAGGTAAAGATTTTGTTTTCATTTTCAATTTCCGGCCTACGCCTCGGAGAGACGAAATTGAAAATACACAATCCTTCGCGAGGAGGGGCCGGTTCATGGTGCGCAATTTGTTTCCTTGGATGATCCTTATAATTAATCGGCTCGGGCGATGGGTTTTTGTTTTTTCTTGATCTGGGTGGTGGATCAGGAAAAGGAAACGCCTTGGCAGTACGGTTATCGAGCTTTAGTTGCTATTGCAAAGCTATGCGAATCTTTTTTGGGTTCTGTCGCAAATCCAGCACCCTGTGAACAAGGATAATCTCTCTTTCCTGAACGCTGTAATAGGCAGCATACGGAAATCTCTTAGAAAGCATCCTGTAATACCCATAGAACTTTGCATGTATGCCGCCATAAATTGCCAATGAATCAATGTCCGAGAATATGGAATCAAAAAAGTAATCCCCTAAACCTTCACCTTGCCTTTCATAGAACAGCCGGGCTTCGTATAGGTCATCCATTGCAGAAGAAAGGATTCTTATTCTCACTCGAATCGTTTCCTCAGATCTCTTTTTGCATCACTCCAGTCAAAAATATCTTCTTTTCCCCCTTTGTATCTTTGCTCGGTTTCG
>JAJDOH010000129.1 GCA_022340265.1 Deltaproteobacteria bacterium
TGAATATTTCGTCCCCGAAGTGCTCATGTGTGCGGATGCTCTGTATGGTGGTCTGGCTATTCTGCGTCCCCATGTCCCCAAGAATGAGGAAGGGATTAATGCCCAGGTGGTTATCGGAAGTATCCAGGGCGACGTCCATGACATCGGTAAGAATCTGGTCAAAATGATGTTTGACGTAGCGGGCTGGGATGTCCACGATTTGGGACGCGATGTGCCGTTGGAAAACTTTGTAAAAGAACAGCTCAGGACCGATTCCGAAGTGGTGGCCATGTCGGCCATGATGACCACGACCATGCTGGGGATGAAAAAGGTTATCGCCATGATCAAGGAAAAGAACCCCAATGTGGCGATCATGCTGGGCGGCGCACCGGTGACCAAGGACGTGGCCAACCTGTTTGGCGCTGACGGTTACGCGGAATCCGCCGGAAACGCCGTTTCCGAAGGGATCAAGATGATCGGCCGGCTGCGTGAAATGCGGGCCAAGGAGGCATAGAGAACAACGGGACGAGGTCTCTCGCGACGTGTGGTGTCTGTGGTTTTCTTAGCCACGGACACTCAGCTTTATCGAAACGGGTGAACATTTTTGTTCTGATTAAGGAATGCCTATTGATCAGGACGTACGCCAAACGGAGTCCAATCATGCAAACCCCTGCAATCCCCGATGCCTCACCACGAATATCGAACGGCATCGCCATCGAAAGCTACCATATCGACTCAGAGCCCTATTATCTCTCCACGGGTGATGAGATCGAAGTTTTCGAGTCCGCCACCCGGCTCAAATTGCCCGTCATGCTGAAAGGGCCCACCGGTTGCGGTAAGACCAGGTTCCTGGAGTACATGGCCTGGAAACTCTCCCGTCCGCTGGTGACCGTGGCCTGCCACGAGGATCTGACCGCCGCTGACCTGGTGGGAAGATATCTGCTGAAGGGTGACGAAACTCCGTGGCAGGACGGTCCACTGAGCCTGGCGGTCAAACACGGGGCTATCTGTTACCTGGACGAGGTTGTGGAAGCACGTAAAGATACCACTGTCGTGATCCATCCCTTGACCGACGACCGGCGGGTTCTACCGCAGGAAAAAAGGGGTCGATTACTGGAGTCCCACCCCGATTTCTTACTGGTCATCTCTTACAACCCCGGGTACCAGAGTGTCATGAAAGATCTCAAGCACTCAACACGCCAACGCTTTGTGGCCATCGAGTTCGATTACCCAAAAGCGGAAGATGAGCAGTCCATTATCATGACGGAAGCCGGAGTGGATTCGGATACGGCCGGACGTCTGGTCCGCCTGGGTGAAATGGTGCGCAACCTTCGGCAGCACGGACTGGAGGAAGGGGTCAGTACCAGGCTGCTGGTCTATGCGGGAAAATTGATGGTGGACGGCCTGTCCAAAACCGCGGCATGCAACGCGGCCGTAATCCGCTGCATGTCCGACGATGCGGAGATGCAGGAAGCCATTGCCGAGATCGTTTCCGGCCTTTTTTAGCCATGGGCATACGGTAAATGAATCAGAGGCCTGATACAAATACGACTCCCGGGCGAAGTGACCTGGCTCACCACACGTTTCAGCATTTTGAAAATGCCGTCTCCCACCTTAGATCTCAAAAATCCGCGATCTTTCTCGAGCAGGCTCGAAAGCAAATCGAAGACGTGATCGACACGCCGCTTGGAGAGGACATTCTGAAGGGCGCTTCCGAACTCTGTCTGCTGAACTGGGCTTTGATTCTACCCTATTTCCAAACCTTCAAAAAACTGCCCCGGGAAAGAGACCTGATTATCGCGTGGACCGACCTTGTCCGCAAACTGGCCCGGCTGGACATTGATGTGGCGGTAACGTTCGTGGAGCAAACGCCGGTGGCTCTTGAACAAAGAGGCACGAAGGGTCTATTACATTGGGGACAGCTGGCATTGGAAACGCTGGAGCATGTTGACACGCCAGTTGAAATGTGGAAGGCGGTGAAGGCCTATCTTGAGGAGGCGGGCGCATGCCAATGCGGATATTCGTTATCACGCTGGCAGTTCTTTCTCGGGCAGGCGGTACGAATTGCAGAGGTGTCAGCCGGAGCGGCAGAGGCGTTCATCCAACTGGGAAATCGCATGTGCCTGTTGCTCACCGATGAGGAAACCGCCAGATGGGTCGGTGACGGTCTCGATACCAATCGGACGGAGCCCGAATGGGTCAATTTTTTTGGCGGAACATCCCTCAAAGCCCTGGAATCCCGGGATGGTCTGGCCACCGGTGTGGTTTTGAAAGACCGGAGCCAGACGCTGGCGTTGATCTGTGAGGCGGCCGTGGGACACCCGGTCAAAATTCAATCCAACACGGCTTTGGTCGGCCATAAGGGATTCACTGGGGGCGCCGCCACTGATGGCCACACCATTTTTCTGCCCGACAGGGTGCCCACCTTCAAGCTCATGAAACTCATGGTCCTGCATCAGACCATGCTGCTTCACCACATGAATATTCTGCAGGAACCGATTGAAACACTTAACGATCCGGCATCCATTCACCTGGATGCCGACCGGCATCTACTGGAGCGGCTGCCCGGGTTGATCACGCCCATGGTCCAGGTTTCCGAGGTTGGTCTGCCTGAAACCTACCCTCACCAGTTTGATCGCAAAATGACGCCATCGCTGCCATGGTGGGGGGACATCTTACCCGAACTGATCAGCCAAACCACCGCCACATTTGCCGAGATCAAGGAAAAGACTTCCGAATCATACGGCGATGTGCCCCCGGAACTGGTGGAGGCCCTCGTCGCCACCATGATGGCAGAAGGTGAACGGGACAGTGACGCACTGTGGCAGATGTTCCGGGAAATGCTGGATAACATGGTCTTTGACTCTCCGGACATGGAAGAACTTCAGGAAAACGTCAAAACATTTTTCTACAAGGAATGGGACCGGACCCTCTCGGATTACAAACTGGACTGGTGCCTGGTACGTCAGAGGTCAGCAGCGGACGATCCCAATGATTTTGTGGACAGCCTCAGAGAAAGACTTCATGGCATTATTGCGCTGTTGCGCCGTCAATTCATGAAGCTCAAACCGGAGCGGTTTAAAAAATATCGGGCTCAGCCCAGTGGCGACGCACTGGATATCGATGCCCTGGTGCAGGCTATGGTGGACAAACGAACAGGATCGTTTTTGTCCGAGAATGTTTACATCCGTCGGGACAAACGCATCCGGGATGTGGCCGTTCTGTTTCTTTTAGACTTGAGCGGCTCCACCGAAGAAGAAATCGACGGCCGTCGGGTAGTGGATATTCAAAAAGAAGCCATGGCATTGATGGCCGAGGCCCTCGATTCCCTTGGAGACCCCTACGCCATTTACGGGTTCAGTTCAGAAGGCCGTTTTCGGGTGGACCTTTTCGGCGTGAAAGACTTTGGTGAAACCTACAACAAGACGGTTCAATACCGACTGGGCAACCTGGAACCGCTGGGACTTACACGCATGGGAGCGGTGATCCGCCATGCGGTTTATAAACTCGAAGAGATTTCAGCCTCCATCAAATTGCTGGTCATTTTGACCGATGGGCGCCCCTACGACCTGGAATACGGGAATCTGGAATACGCCATCGCCGACACGGGTAAAGCCATTCGTGAAGCCCGACGGGCGAAAATCCATCCGTTCATCATCACTTCGGACCAGAAAGGCGCCGAATATCTTCGAAAAATTTCATCGGAGACCCAGAGTATCGTTCTGCCCGGAGTTGAATCTCTCCCCGCCATGTTGCCTGCTCTTTACAAACGCCTGACGCTCTAGTAACCTACAATTTGAAAAGGATAGATCAACATGGAAAAAGAAATTGACGGTTTGGCAAAGAAGGCCCTTGATCTGGGGGCATCCGAAGCAAAGGTTTTGGACACGGACCGGATCGTTTTTGATTCACGATCTCATTTAAAATGCCGATTCGGTTGCAGCCGCTGGGGAAAGTATTGGACATGTCCACCCCACCTTGATATCTCCCCGGAAGCATTCATGGACGGCTTTTCCAAGTTTCATAAAGCCATCATCATCAAATCCACCGATCCAAAGGTGGCCCAAGACGTTACACTGGCGATCGAAAAGGAGGCCATGCTCACCCTGGGGTGTTCTTTTGCCTTTGCCATGGTGCTTTGTGTCCAGTGCGAAGATTGCGCCTATCCGGACCCCTGCAGATATCCTCACCTGGCACGCCCTTCCATGGACGCTTATGGGATGGACATCGGCAAAACCGTGGAACCGCTGGGATTCAAAGTCGAATTTGACCCTGAGGGGAAACTGTTGCCAGCCTGGTACAGCATGGTACTGATTGATTAAGCGTCACTCCGGTGGTCGTTTAAAAAATAGAGGTTTTCTGTGTCTGTTGGGATTATCTGCTGTAGGGTTCTGGAAAAGGAAATTCGGGAAGTGGTACGCCATGCCCCTGAGGTTACTCATGTGGAAGTAATGGAGTGGGGCCTGCACATCCACCCTGATGTGCTGCTGGAAACCTTGTGCCGGCAGATCCACATGATCGAAAACCAGGTCGATGCCGTCATGCTGGGATATGGCCGCTGCCAGGCTCTGGATCGATTGCCCAGTGATTTTGCCGTACCGGTCTTCTATCCCGAGGGGGAAGACTGCATTGGCGTGCTACTGGGTCAGGACCAATACGAACGGGAATTGAATCAGACGGCGGGCACCTGGTTTTTAACCCCGGGGTGGACGGAATTGGGCATGGAATTTATTTTTGAGGAACTCCAGGTGCATCGAGTGGCAAAAAAAGGCCTTGATCCCCTTGAAGTAGCTCATCGTATGCTGAAGGATTTTTCCAGGGCACTGTTCATTGATATGAAATTAATGGGAAGTGAGGCGATCAAACGGGAAGCCGGCACCATTGCCGCCGAATTCGGCTGGAAACTGGACAAGACAGAGGGGTCGCTGATCCGGTTGAAACAGACACTTTCTAAAGCGATTCATGGGGCGGCGTGAGGAAAAGCAGTCACAATCTTATGCGCCCCCCTGCCCTATTTTCGGTAACTGACGGCGATACTTATTCCATCAAAACCATGGCGAAAAAATGCCATGCGCCGTATGTTTCTTTGCGGGTATCGATCTGAAAACCATTTCTGCGGGCTGTTTTGAACACATCAATGCCGCAGGCTTCCATCATCGGTCTGATTTTCGATTTTTTCACTTCCATTTCCGGAGATTCACACGGAGCCTCTTTATTCCCTGTGGGTCATGTACTGCCTGGACTGCCCGCTCCCGTGGCCGGTCCGGTTCCCATTGAAAGCGCTGTCAATGCAAAAGCCTTATAAAATCCTTTGTGATAGGCTTCCCCTTCCAGTCGCCAGGCGATTTCAGTCAGCAGTTGGCCCTCTTCTCCACTGAGCAAAATCGCCCTTGAATATTCGCCCATCACTTCCCTGACTTCATCGATTTCAGGCGTCATGGGCGGATGATAACCGTTTTTTCCATACATGGGACATCCATAAATACACTTCCACTTCACCCATTTTTCAATCGCAACAGAGTCAGTATCGATAACTTTGGCTTTTTTCGCCCCCATTTCAAGGGCACGTGTTGCCATATCATCGATGGTCACGGTTTGCGGTGCTGGCAGGCTCCTGCTTTCAGGCAATGTATAAGGTACGTCGATTTTCTGCGGCGTTTGTGACGTCTGTTCCTCTGCATCCAGTTTGCGGGCGCGAACCAGCAACCCAATTGTTTTGGGAGAGCTGTTGAAACCTGTTTCAGAAACCCGTTCAACATCCACAAAACCAACCCTTTTTAAAGCGGCCAGAAATTCCATTTCCGGTACGGCGCCACCCTCTCCCTGAAACCAGGTTGCAACCCGGTCTTTGAGATCCTTGGACAGGGCCTGGGAAGCAAACTGATCCGCCATGAACAGCCTTCCTCCCGGTTTTAACAGCCTGTACACGGACTGGAGGGTGGCCTCTTTATCAGGGATGAGGTTAAAAACACCGTTGGAAATAACCACATCGAATCGCCCTTCCATGCCGGACAGTTTCTGTATTCCGCCAACCTGAAAATCGACATTTCCAGCGCTCACCGCCTTCTTATTTTTATTGGCATTTTGAACCATCTCCTCTGTCAAATCCAGTCCTAATACCCTGCCTGAAACACCAACCAGTTTTGCAGCCAGCAGAGCATCCACGCCGGCGCCGCAACCGATATCAAGCACCTGTGCTCCCGCAGGGATTTCACCCAGTGAAAATGGATTGCCCACGCCACAAAAAGAATCCGCCACCGCATCCGGCAGATCCCCGATAAGCTGATTGTCATACTGCAACCCCTTTAGCCCATCCCGTCCTGTAGGATATCTAAAATGGCCCCCGGGTGCTGCAGCGACCTTTTTGTATTTATCCCGGATTCCGGCGTCTATCTGTTCCAGATCTCGAATACTCAACTGGGAAACCATTACATCCGCCTTTTTCTTTTTTAGATTTTCTGACACAACTATTAGAAATTGAAAACCTTTCCCTCGGCAACCAGATCAATGAGATGGGGTGCGCCATCCAGCATCATATTGGAAAAAAACCTTGTCTCGTCAACCTGACGAGCATTTGCGCACGGCGGTCAGACGCCAATGGGGATCTCATTCTCCTCCAGATATGGAAAATGGTCGCCGGGACAGTCGCCGGTTATGGTCTTTTCGGTAAAATCCCGAGTGTTGTCGGCCCACAAAGTGCCATCGTCCAGAAAAAACACATGCACGCTGTGCCCTTTTTCGTGGGTGATTTTGGCAGGTTGAAAACATCTGGCCGCTGAATTCACATCATTTCTGCTGAGTGTATAGACGAAATTTGCCATGTTTTCCTCCTCAGGCATATCACTTGGAATGACTTGCTTGTCGAACCGCTTCTGTCAGAGACTCCATATCCGGAATGTTATCAAAGGCGATGGATTCGTTAATCACAATTGAAGGCACAGCGGGCATACGCCCGCAAATGGAGCCGAGTTCGGCATGACGCATAACCCCCTCGCGAGACCCTATATCGACCACCTCCCACACCAGAATCCCTGGCTCAAATTCCGGGGTAATCTCCTCCAGAATGGCTGTCGCAAGATCGCACATCATACACCCCTTTTTTTTCGCAACAATTTCTACCACAACTCTTTGATCATCCATTTTCGTAAATTCTCTCCCTATCAAAAAAACAGCGAATTGATGACACAGCAATCTGCTTTTGAGTACGCGGCTCTAATTGAATCCTGGAGCTTAATGGCCCTCATTTACCAGATACCCGGACATCAATGCTTCCTTCACGTGATAATTTGTTTAGGATAAAAACAGCACTTTCTCGTTCAAGTCTGAAATATTTTGCAACCGCTTCCGGCTCGATTCGCTCTTTTCCATTTAAAAAAATCAGGACCTCCTTTTCTATCTCTTTCAGCCACTCATTGAACAATCCTCTCAGCTCCGTCGTAGAATATGTGGCTATCTCGTATGAGTAGCTGATTGCGGAGAAAACCTCTTTGCTCATTTCCACCGGACTCACACCTGAGTCGGCGCATTCCGTTATTCAATGCCCCACCATGTCAATCAATTCGCGGCTCTTCTCATGGTTTGCGAGTACTGATCGAAGGCTGAACAAGGAATATTAACGCTCGCTCATATAAACGTCTGCTCATATATTATGTCGAGCAAATGAAATTTGTCAATGCAAAACAGCATTTCCCTGCCCGGTGATTGTTGATATGTTGCTAGGCTGATCCGGGGGAATCGACATGGGATCTGAGGTATTTATGGTACCTAATCGCTTGAGGACTGAAAACGTTATTCCAAAAGCCGGGAATCTGGGTTATAATCTTTTGGTCCGATTCTTCGATCCACCCTTTTCAGCAGTTATTGATACTGGAAATCATGACCATGACCAAAACAGAATTCCTGGGAAACCTGGAAACAGCCATGAAGAAGATCATCTGCGAAATGTTTAACGAAGATGCCATACCGGAGAAGCGCATTCAGTTGGAAAGACAGGTTGGAGAGTTTGTGCGGGACAATGCCTCTGAATATTCCTTGGAGGAGTTGATGGAAACCTTTACCTCCGCCCAAGCGGCCATCGGTCTGTTTCTTGAATACCAGGATGCAAAAAGAATCTGCGGGGAATCCGAAAGCCCATAGGGTTTATTCCCTTTATGGCCCCAATGAATCTCATTTTGTATTTAAACGGTCGCGCAAACTTATTTCAGCAACATTTGTATAGCCGCAGCAGACGTTCATCCATGAGGAAATAAAATTTCATAAAAGAAGAGCCGTCAAACCGGGTTCTGACCCCATGAACCGTATGCGCCAGATCGATGGTGCTGCGCAGATGTGTAATCATAATCAGCTGTTTGTCCGCTGCCACATCCTTTAAAAATGCTTGCATGGACTTGTGGTTGGTATAATCCAAAGACGGCTCCACTTCATCCAAAAGATAGAACTGGCTGTCGAGATCGTGAAAAACCGCCAGTTTAAGGGCCAAACTGGTAATCGCCTTTTCGCCTCCGGAAAGCTGGTGCGCCCGTCTCACCCTATTCCCGGACAGGGCCACCTCAATGTCGATACCCCACCGGCCGTTTTCCGCCATCACATCCAGCCGAATTTCCGCCAGCGGCATGAGGTAGGCCATGTACCGGTAAAACCTTGGCATCACATGATTTTGTATCTGATCAACAAGATCCCCATCGTTGTTGGTTTCCAACAGACGTTTAACCGCGGAAAAACGCCCGTGGGGAGGCAACTGTATGAGATCGTTGATTTCTTCTTGACGAATAATGGTTCTTAAAGATTGGCCAAGCTGGAGGGAATCCAGCTTCCGCCCAAAATCAGCCCTACTGCAAGGCTTACCTTCTACCCGAAACCGGCTGCGGCCGTTGCGGGACATGTTCCGCGAGAGCTTGAAAACCGGACTCTCTTTGGTCGAATCTTTTTTGAACAAGAGTTCCACCCGTACCCTTTCAGCAGGTGGATAGGATTTGCTGCCGCCAAAGAAAATTTCATCACGGCTGTAGCATCTGAGACGGCCGATATCGTCTTCTCCCATGGCCCAGACAATGGCATCCAGAATATTGCTTTTTCCCACGCCGTTGTTTCCGATAATAACCCCGATACCCGGCTGAAACCCCATGTTGGTGTTTTCGGAAAATGATTTAAACCCTTCGATATTGACTTCTTCCAAGTGCATTATGCCAGACCCCCTATTTTGCTTCGTACCGGCGTTTCAGTTCTTCAATTAACTCTTCCTGACCCGGAATAATGGCTTCATAAACAAGATCACCATCCAGTGCAACGCTGGGAAGAGATTTCGCCTTCAACTCTTTAAAACGTTTAACACCTTCCCGCGTCCGCATATCCCATTCATAAACCTCGATGATATCCTGAATGTCTTCCGGTAAAACCTTTACCGATTCTGCCATGTAGACACAAGCCAGTCACTGGTTGAAATCGGTCAGGAGTACGTCCACAACTACTTTCTCAGTCATATGTATCCTCAAATTGAATATCTCAATTTCCTGCATTAGCCGGGATTATTCAAAAAGCGCCCGGATTCAAAACCAGCGATTCAGAACCAAATTCACACTGGTTCCTCGATGATCTCCATCGTAATGCCACCGGAAGTGGTTTCCAGAAGTCCCCATTTGGCATTTGTCCCATTTTCGGAACGACCCACACTGACGAATTCCTTATCACCCACTCGCCACTGGCCCCACTTTTCCCGCTGACCGAACAATATCACATCGCATTGAAATTGGGGAGTCATTGCTTCAAGCGCGGGAAAAACCGTTTCATCTCCCATGAAATCGGTCAAACCGCAAACCATATTTATTTCAAGGGCAAAGGGAGCAAAATCTGAAAACCCTGGCAGATTCTGAAGGTAATCCCCATAAAATGCAACTGCTTTTCGGTTCTCCAGCTCAAAAGTCAACATTTGCGGAAGCATGGCGACCCAATCCCGATCTTTCGTTGTCAGATACGCGTTGCCATTATCCGCATCATTTGCATAGGACCAGTCTCTCTCACCCTGGATACAGTCAACCTTCTTCTGTTGCCGAAGCAGCTTGATGACCTCTTTGCCGGGCCTCTTGTTTCCGGTAAAATTGCCCATGCAGTAGGCGGTCTTGACACCTCTTGACTGCATGCCACGAAGGATTTTATGAAGGACATGAACGTTACCATCCAGGACGCCAAGAAGCCCCACCCGTTTATGAGCCGTAGGATCTTCCCTGATACGGATCGGTTCTGCCGGCTGAAGCGTTCCGTTCAGAGCCGATTGAAGTGCGACCGAAAGTTGGTCAGGACAAGAGGTCTTTTCGCGACATTGGATATTCTCCAGGAGGGGAAGGATTTCTTCAACCGGCCGTCCCATAATAAGGCGGGACACAAGCTGAGCGTTTCCCGGGCATCCGCCTCCCACAAAGCGGATCTCTTCCAAAAGATGATGGCTGAGTTGAAAATGGATTTCAGGTGGGCACACCCCTTGTGTATAATATATAAATCGATGGGATTCGGTTTCCGCTTTCATACCTGGCATTTCCCTATTTGAAATAGTCGTCTCTCGCCTTTTTGATCTGTAGCAGGTTCTCCAGAGGTGAAGGCGGTGCGATACCGCATCCGGGGCAGAGAAAATCAGTTCCGTTTTCAAGGGCCTGGATTGCCTCTTTGTACACTTCCGCGGGGGTGCCACTGAAAAGCGTGGTGGCCGTTGCCACATTGCCAAAGACCTTGACGCCTTTTTTATGGGCGATTTCAACGGCTGCTTTCATATCCGCCTTTTCTTCAATACTGATCCCCGCAACGCCCGTGTCGCACATCATGTCTATAACGCTGTCGGAATTGGCACAGATGTGCAGTACCACCGGCCCCTTAGCCCTCTCCACAACATATTTTATGGCAGGCTGGGCCAGTTTTTCGAAGAATTTGGGCCTGATCAAGGCAGGACCTGCCGTCGGTTCTGCAAAAACATAGTAATCGGCACCGTTATCAAAGGCAAAATTCACAGCGGCCAAGGCAGCTTCCCGTGTTACCTCCAGCACATCGTTCACCATATCCGGTTTTTTGTAAATCCACTTCATGAATTGTTCAGTTCCCACCAGATTTGCGGCACACGTGAAGGGTCCTTCCGTTTCGCCGAAAATAATCAGCGCGTCTCCCACCTTTTCTTTCAGGAGGCGAAAATGTTCCCTGAACATGGGAAAGCGTCCTCGTTCCAGAAAGTCGGTGGGAAAATCAATATGCTCGATGCCATCTTTATAAGGGTGTCCCTTAATCGAGTACTGTATGTCCTTTAGGGGCGTTCCCAGCTCACAGCCCATGGCTTCGCTGAGTCCCACGATGTCCCAACCCATGGCCTTGACCCATTCGAACCCGGCATATTGGTGAGCGGCATAGGAAAGCTCGGTCATGGCGATGGGATCGGTGTCCGCAAGCGGTCGCGCATACCCGCATTGATCCATGAGTGCCACCACCCCGTAGGTGGTGGTGCTTCCCGCAGGGGTCATATCGACCTCTTTTCCGTTTAATTGATTCCAGAACCTTTCCTTCAAACCCATTGATGCCATCTTAAACCTCCTCTGCATGATTCCGGTCCTTAGACCGAAAGGTGCTGTTTAATAATATTTCGATCCGCCAGCAGTTCCTCAGAAGTGGCCGTACCGTTGATCAACCCTTTGAGTCCCATGAGATAGTGGCGGGAAGCCACTTTTAGAGCCATGCGGTAATTTTGTTCCACAAGCAGGAGCGTTAACCATTCTGCCACACAAACCAGCAGTATCCTCCCGGATCTTTCAGGGGTAAGTCCCAGAATGGTGCGAAGTGTCGTGGTCTTCTCCACGCCATTTAGACCCAGTACGGAAACCGCATCATGGCGGTTGATATGCATGCTGAGCCCCTGGATGATATGACTGACTTTTTTTCGGCCTGCCAGGTTGACCCGGATTTCCAGGGCGTCATGAGCAGAATCCAAGCGCAGAAGAATTTTGCGGAATGTAAGAGTGCGGGCCTTGGCCATAACTCGATCAAAAAAGGGAATGTTTAAGCAGGCGCCGCAACCACCTGATCCATCAACTCCACCAGATCCACCAGCGTCATCTCACTGTTGATCCGTTTTGCGCCTTCATTCAAGTTGTAATGACAGAAGGGACAGATGGAGACCATTTTTTCGGCTCCCGTCCGCATGCCTTCCTCAATGCGCCTGGAGGCATTCTTGGCGGACCAGTCGCCATACCCGGTCATGACGCCGCCACCACCGCCGCAGCAATAGGAGTTGTCCCGAATCCGTTCCATTTCCGTCAGTTCTACACCCGGAATGGCCTTAAGGAGTTCTCTCGGAATGTCATAAAGGCACTCTTCCTCGTTCATCCCCACATAGGCGCCCTTCCAGAGTTTGCTTCCATCCTCATCCACCTCAAATTTGTTCAGATGCCTTCCCGTATGACAGGGATCATGATAGGTCACTTTCAGAGGAAGCTCCCCGGTGAACTTAAGTTCCCCTTTCTTGAACAGATTATAGAGAAAATCGGTCGTGTGGATGACCGTAATACCATCCATCATCTTGTCGTAATCCGAGCTGAGGATATAGTCTTTTTTAATGGCCCGATAACATCCGGCACAGGAAGTCACAATGGTGTTGACCCCTCTTTCGTTATGGAGCTGGTGAAAGGTTTCCAGATTGGCTTCTGCTACCCGTTTGAACTCCTGCGCATCACCGATTCGCATGGCCGTGGAACCGCAGCAAATCTCATTTTCACCCAGAATACCGAAATCCAGCCCCAGTTTTTGAAAAATCGAGGCCGTCGCCGTTGGAACACCTCTGGCAGGCAGGTTAAAAGCACCGGTACATCCCACATAGTACAAAATTTCGGCCGGCTCCTTATTAATATTCTTGATCGGTTTCTTGGCTTTCTTAAAGGGGCGTGTCCAGTCGGTCCGGACCCTTCTGGGTCCTTGGTAGGGGTTGTTGTAGGCGCTGAGGGACTGGATGATTTTCTTCTGGCTTGGCATGGGACCGACGCCGTCTTCCACGGCCTTTCGTCTCATGGCTTCCATAATTTCCGGTATAAATGGCTTGTGATCCAGTTCGCACTGATTCTGGCATCCCCCGCAAATGGTGCATTTATACAAAGCATCGACGAAACTGTCCGTCCACTCCAGTTCTCCATCCAGAATACCCCGGGCAAAAGCAATTTTGCCCTTTGACGCCATCATGCCGTCAAAGCCGAACTCAACACCGGCAGGGCAGATTTCTCCAAACTGTGGCGGCGGCCCGAATTTATAGGCAGTCTTGCAGTTTCCGCAGGCCGTGCATCGCCATATCTTGTCTTCCAAATCCTCAAGGGTGGATATGTCCCATTCCATACTGACCTCCTCTAGGGGACGCTCTTAACTTATTAAGAAGTTAATAAGTTAAGAGCGTCCCCAAAAACTGTCATATGCCCAGTTTACCTGGATTCATAATATCATTGGGATCCAGCAGTTGCTTCACCCGTTTTAACAGAGACAGATATCCGGGGTGCGCTCGTTTATTGATCTCTTCAGCAAAATCAACGGGGGGCTTGTAAGGGATTCCTCCGGCATCCAGATCCACTTTCAGACATTCCACAATGGCTTTTCTGGCATTTTCCGTTGCCTCGGGGCTCCTTTTATTGAAGGGGATCATGGCCCTCAGCATCCCATAGTGAACCCCTCGATAATTGGTAACCCGGACGGAAGGAGAAAGGTTGTGACCGATCAGAATCTTCTTCCACTCGTTGTAAACCGGCGCCCATTTGTTGACGGGCGTAAAGGTGCCCGGCCAGGAAATGCCGCCACCGGCCATCTTGGTGTAGTTCTTGGTGGAACCCACTATCTGACTGGGAAGTTGGGTCCTGGCTTTAAGGGCTTCTTCGGGATATTCGGCGTACTTGATGGACGTTCCTTTTTTCTGCTCCTCCTCCAGCACATTCTGCCAGATCTCTTCCCGTGCCTCCTTCTCTTTTTCCGTCCACGAAAAGGTGGTGCCGAAACAGAACCATTCAGGAGCGTCGTCCGGTTTCGGTATGTAGGGGGAAGGGATGGGTACCTGGGCGAGCCACCATGAGACCGCTGTTAAATCATCACAGATCTCATAATTGCCCAGGTTGAACATGTAGGAAACCATGTCTTCGATATCCCGGGTGGAAACGGTAAAGACTTTCAAAACCGGGGGAATGGGATGTACCCGCAGGCCGATTTTGGTCACCACTCCGCTGGTGCCGAGCCACCCCTTAAAAAGCCCGTCCAGTTGAGGAAGCGGCAGAACGCTGTGCCAGGAATCCTCCTGAATGGCACAGGAACCGACCCGTACCAGTTCACCGGTGGGAAGGACCACCTCCATGCTCGTGATCTCTTCACTGTTCAACCCGTACCGTCCGCTCAGGCCACCGATCCCGTGGCTGATGGCGCAGGAAGCAGAGCAGGCGGATGGCGGCCCTACCGGCCAGCTCCACCGCAGGTTGTGTTTGTACAGTTCGGTGGCGAATTGCGCATGGGATACGCCGGGTTCGATGACGGCATAGTGGGATTCGGTGTCAATCCGGATAATTCTATTCATGCGCTTCAAGTCCAACAGTATGCCGCCCCTTTCAGGGATACAGAGACCGCCGATGTTGGTCCCCGCCGTATAGGGGATGACCGGAATCTTCTCCCGGTTGGCGAATTTCATTATCGCCTGGATCTGTTCCACCGTTGTGGCCATGACCACATAGTCCGGCAGTTTCGGTTTGACAAAGGAAAGGTCGTAGGAATAAGCGTAACGGATATGCTTTTCCGCCGTGGCGTTTTCCTTTCCTACGATCGAAACGAGTTCTTCAAGAATTTTGTCTTCTGCCTTGGCAACAGCAACCATCGCATACATCCTCCGTAGTTCTATGAAAGCTATTTGGAATCCGTCGGCATGGAACTGATGGTCCCATCCCAGGTGTCCACCGTCCCGCAAGATTCCATGTCTTCAGGAAACCATGTGGTGGTCACGTTTTTCTGCTCCGTAAAAAAGCGGATTCCATCCGTCCCCATTACATGAAGATCGCCAAAAAATGAATTCTTGTGGCCGGTAAAACCGAAGATCCCCAGCGGAACCGGAATCCCCACATTGATCCCTACCATTCCGGCATGGGTTCTCTTGGCAAAATCCCGCGCATAATAGCCGTTCTGCGTATAAATTACGGAACCATTGGCGAAACGGCTGGCGTTCATGATGTTAAGTCCCTCTTCAAAGCTGTTCACCCGTTTGATACAAAGGACGGGCCCGAAAACCTCTTCACGCCCTATGGACATCTCTTCCGTCACGCGATCAAAGATTGTTGGCGCCAGGAAGAAACCACCCTCATGTCCCGGAACCACCGGATTTCGTCCGTCCACGATAAGTTCAGCGCCCTCATCCACCCCTTTCTGAATCCAGTCGGTGATAAACTTCAGATGGCCCTCATTCATGATGGGTCCCATTCCCGTTTCAGGATCGTAGGCAGGTCCCAGGCTCAATTCACCCACAAATTTCTTGAGCAGGCCAATCAGTTCATCGGCGATACAGTCTTCCACCACAACCACCGGGCAGGCCATACCTCGAGCACCTGCACACCCGCAGTAGGCGTTGATAATGCCCCTTGCGGTCCGCTCCAGTTTGCAGTCGCGAAGCACCAGGGCATGGTTCTTGGCCTCGGTCAACGCCTGCACCCTTTTTCCGTTGGCAGCCGCCGTGGCATAAATATGTTTGCCCACCTTGGTTGAACCCACAAAGGTGACCCCTTTGACATCCGGATGCTTTAAGAGGATCTCAGCCTCATTGCGGCTGGTGGTTACCAGATTCACCACCCCGTCGGGAAGCCCTGCTTCCTGCCACAGCTCCAGCAACCGCATGGAAGACTGGGGCACAAAACTGGCCGCTTTGAGAACCATGGTATTTCCGGTGGCGATACAAAGGGGCGTCATCCACCCATGGGGGATCATGGCAGGAAAGTTCCAGGGAGCAATACCCGCAAAAACACCCAAAGGTTCATTGAACATGACCGTGTCATACCCTGAACTCACGTTCATGCCCGAGACCCCTTTCATCAAATGGGGAATACCGCAGGCGAACTCCACCACCTCGTTTACCTTCAAAACATCCCCCATGGACTCCGTCCAGTTTTTCCCCTCCTCACTGCACAAAAGATAGGTCAGTTCATCCAGGTGTTTGTCCACCAGCGCTTTCATCCGGTACAACACCTGGACACGCTTGGATGCAGGGGTATCCGCCCATGCGGGAAAAGCGGCGTTGGCAGCGACGATTGCCGACTCCACCTCTTCCGCGGTGCAGCAAGGGGCCTTTGCAATGATCTCTCCGGTGGAAGGGTTGTAGCAATCCATGTATTTATCGGTTTTGGAGTCGAGCCATTCACCGCCAACACAATATTTCAATTTTTTAGGTTCTTCCGACATCTTCTTCTCCTTAAGATAATGGTTAGAGTAGCGCAGGGCCCTATTCATGGCCGAGCCTAATCACTGCCATCCCTGCCAACGAAAAGGCAGAGGTTTCCTGATCCTATTTTTTTGACGAACGCCCCCTTTTCCTTGAGGCAGTGGTCGGTCTCACTCACCACACGGGCTTTTCCATTCAGGCCCAGTTGCAGATCGCTCAGGGAAATATTCTGTCTCAGATCCTTCGGATCAAAGGGAATACTGCCATCTGCTTTGCACATGGCTTCTCCCACGTGCAGAAGATCGTTCGTCATGGCAATGCCCGCAGCCACTGGATCCTTTTGAATCAAGCATTCCAGAATAATTTGATGTGCTTCGCGAACTTCCGTATAGAACGCTGATCCCAGATCCAAACGACCTTTGATATCTTCAAGAAGATTATCAATAAAATCGATGAGCAGGGTAAGGAGTGTGTTTCCGGCCATCCTGGCCAGGTAACGGTGAAAACCGATTTCTTTGGATAGCTCGGATCGCCCGGATAGAACGTTTTCCCCAATGATTTTTTTGAGATTTAGGACATCTTCATCGGTTATACTGGCGGCGGCAACCTGTGCAACGGTGGGTTCGATCAAAAAGCGAAGCATGGTAATTTCCCGGATGGAGACCGGCTGGAAATGTATAAAATTGATGAGGCTGTGAATGGTTGTCTTCATGTCCACTTCCGCCACAAAAGCACCGCCCGAGGTCCCTTTCCGAATTTCTATCAGCCCGATCACCTCGAGAACCCTGAGGGCTTCCCGCATGGTGGCTTTGCTCACCTCAAACTGCGTCATCAACTCCTTTTCGGAAGCGAGTTTGTCCCCCGGCTTGAGCTGTCCGGAAAGAATGGCATCTCGAATCTGGGCAATGATTCTATCGGAAACTTTTTCAGATTTATTGGCGGTTTTAAACATAACGGCGGTCTTCGATAAAGACGGACTTTTTTTCTCACATGAATACAAAAGGGAAAAGATCGTGTCAAGGAAAATGTTATAATGTTTATAAACTTTTATATATTATAAATATTATAAAATATTGTTTGACTTTCTTCATTTCCCCTTATATGGATATATGTCAAAATTTTGAGAGTGGCGGATGTTGTACGGCCTATTCATTGACAAACACCTTTTTCGTCAGGGAGGGATCTTTCTATGGGAATACAGATCGACGCGCTAAAATGTATCGCCTGCATGGCCTGTGAACTGGTCTGCGGATATCATCGGGATGACGCCTTCGCCCTTCTTTCATCCTGTATCGTACCGTATCGAGGACGTGAGAAGAAAAATTATGTGGGTGTCATTTTAAAAGAAGAGGACAGCCTGGTGGCGGCCCGCCCTGAAGGCGTTGAGATCAACCGGATCGGTGAAGAACAGGATCCGGAGAAAGAAGCCGATGCCTCGGCAAAACCGATGCTGCTTCGCGAATCCTGCGACCTCTGCGACGATATGGAAGATGGCCCGCTCTGCATTGCATTTTGTCCCACTGGCGCCATTTCCATGACCTAAACAAAGGAGGTAACATTATGGAATATCTGGCATCCGATAAAATCGCCATCGTGGATCTGGGCACCTGTGACATTTCCGAAGATGAACTGGATGAGGATCTCGTCCTGGATAAAATCGGCGGGGCCGGTATCACGAAACATCTTTATGATCAGTATGCCTCTGACCCATCTGATGGAAACGGGCCAATTGTACTGGGAACCGGGTTATTAACCGGAACCCTGGTCCCGGGCGCATCCCTGGGCGTTATCACCGCCAAAAGCCCTTTAACGGGAAAAGTCTCCCATGTACCCCTTAATCTGGATGCGGGCATGGAACTGAAATATTCCGGATTTGACTATATCGTCATCAAGGGCATTGCCGATAAACCGGTCTACCTCTGGATCCATGACGGCATACTGGACATTAATGACGCCGATGATCTCTGGGGAAAGGATACCTGGACCGCCACCGATCATATCCGCGGTGAAATGGGCGATGACTTGATCCAGGTGCTGGGCATCGGGGAGGCCGGTGAAAAAGGTTCCGACCTGGCACAACTAGGCATCAACTACTGGCAAAGCGCCGACCGTCTGGGATTCGGCAAGTTGTTTGGTGAAAAAAACCTGAAACTCATCGCCATTCGAGGAATGGGTCTGCTGGAAATATCCGAACCGGAAGCATTCGTCGAAGACTGCGCTGAGTTGATTGCCGCAATCCGCTCAAACCCCGTCAGCCAGAAACAGGGGATTGCCGCGGCAACGGCAACATTGGGAAATGACGATCTAAGTGACTGGATCGGTCCGCTCACGCACCGGCACATGGCCTGTTTTAACACACCCGTGGCAACCAACACCTTTATTTTTTTGGACGAAGACCCTTCCCTTTTAAAGGAAAGCGCTACGGCAGAACCGGGATTTCTACTGACCGACATATCCCCGCTGGTCACCTTTAAGAGCATGGGGCTTTCCATTGAAGATGCCGGACGCGTTCTCAAAGCATGTGCCCAATACGGCATCGACGGGGCCGCCGTGGCCGAATTGAGCGCAAAATCAGGGCTCACCAGTGCGGCGGACATCCAAAAGAGTTTTCCGGATCTAAAAGGCCCCGTGGAGAGCACCGGCAACAGCATTTTCAGTTCATGGGCATCTCCCGGTCAAGAAACCAACGAAAACTGGGAGAGACGTCAGGCCGTCGCCTATATCCTGGGGATTCATCCCATATGGTTTCAAATGGCCACCGAACTGACTGAAGAAAAACTGCTGGATCTGGCCGGACTCGGCACCGAAATGGAATTCACAGGCGATACCCTGGATGAGGTGATCGAAGATATTCTGGCTTGAAACTTTTCGGAAGTCGAAACGCAACTTCACTCTATATTTAGGGTTTACAGCGACTGAAAAAGATGGCATCCAGGAGTCAGGAGACAGAATTCAGAATTCCGAAGATCGGAATCTACACCGGGAAAGGCGCCTCGCATTCCTGGCTCTGGTTCGTTGAAGTCTTTGAGCGTCTCGGGTTTTACAATCTTCGGTTTCTGGCAGAAACGGGCATTATGAAAAACAGCCTGGACGGGCTGGACGTTCTGGCCGTCTCAGGGGGTGACACCTTCGCCATTGCAGAAGCGCTGGGGCCTGAAGGCGCAAGCCGGCTCCGAACATTCATCAACAACGGTGGCCTTTATCTGGGATCCTGCGCAGGCGCCTATCTGCCGCTTCATTCTTCCAAACCACATCTGAATCACTTTAATTTCGTCGCCGCCAAAATCACCAATCTGGCGAAAGCCCTTCCGCAGGCCGGCAACATGAAGGAAAAATTCTGCACCTGTTACGGGTGTTCGTTTATTTTTCATCCGGTGAGAGAGGCTGTTAACATAACCACCAGTGGGGCTCCCCCTTTCGGGGAACCCATAACCTTTGCTGCACCGCTATACGGGGGCCCTCCCATGACCACCCAAAACCCCGCATCGGTTCTGGCCACCTATAGCGGTTTTACTGACAAGACACTTTTCCTGGTGGATCGAACGCTGGCGGAAAAAACCCTTCTGGGAAATGCAGCGGTCATTCGTGAAAAAATGGGAAACGGGTATTTGCATCTTTTCGGCCCCCATTTTGAACATCCCCATTTCAAGACAGCCAATCGCTGTCTGGCAGATAACATGATGCGGGATCTGCCTGACCAGCCGGCACCCGGCGCAACCTTCCCGGCTGAAACGAAAATGCTGACGGATTCCCGGAAAAAAGAATTTATCAGGGATTTGAAGCGGGAATTGAGCAATTCTAGGATTGTGGCGGCTGGTCTTGAAATGATCCCTCTCAAGTGGACCATCGGCAGCAAGGTCTATGAAACCGGTAAAATCCGCGTGTTTCTGGAGGCGCTCTGGCAACGCATCAGAGCCTTTGAAAAGGAAGCGTTTATTTTGGTTCGAAACGGGGAAGCGGATCTCCTGCTTCAAACATCACTCCTGGTTACCATAAACATCAGAAAGATCAAGAAAGGGTGGGATCAGAGGGCAGATACCCTCGATACCGCCACAACACTTTTCAATCTCTTGAACAAATCCAGTGCCCTCTTTCTTGAAATTTATTTCAGAAGTAAATTTTTTCATGCCGACTCCGCCAACGTAAGGCGTGCTACGACGGCCGGGTCATTTCGGGAAAATTGAATATGAACGCTATCAGGGTCGCAACCAAAAAACCGTTGTTTCAAGGGAAGCATTCATGGCTGACCTTTTTTTTCCTGTTTTTGATCTGTTTTGCACTCCTGCCCCCTCTTTATTGCGCAAACGCTGACATCTCACCCAATGAAGCGCCGGGCTGGTTTGTGGACATGGGTCAATTGGCAAAGTCGGCCCATGGCACATTTTCCTGCGAAAAATGTCACGGGGATATGAAACAGGGCAAAACCATGCATCCCGATTCCAATAGCCCTCTTTTTTTAAAAACAGATGCGAACCGTCAATATGATTACCGGCGTTGCAGCACTTGTCACAAGCCTTCCTATGAACAATATCTCAAAGGCGCTCACGCCGAAGTCTTAAGAAAACAAGGATCAAAATCAGGTGCCCAATACAATCAAATCCCTCAAAGCAAAAGAGCACCCACATGCGGCAGCTGTCATGCCGGACATTATGCCAAAGCCCATCTTTCCAGGGTGGAAATCGGCCGGCACATGGTGTCCGTATGCGGTTCGTGCCATCCGGCCCAGGCTGCCACCTATCTGGATAACTATCACGGTAAGGCTGCGGTGAATCTGGGAAACAAGAATGCGGCGTTCTGCATCGATTGCCATGGCGCGCACCACTGTCTCTCCCTGAAAGACCAAAAGACGGCCCTGGCTGCTTGCCAAAGATGTCACCCCGAGGCGAAAGAAGCCTTTGCCCAGGTCATCATTCATCCCACCATTCAGGATCTGCCCGAAAATGACAAACAAAAAAGGGCGCACGTTGCCCTTATTCAGGTGGTCACTCTGTTAATGGCCATTATGGTGATTCTGGTGGTCGGTTTCTTTTATGGCCACAGCTTTATATGGATACTGCGGGAACTTCATGAAAAATTAAGGAAACATCAATCATGAGCCACGGAAAAACATCTTCAGGAACATTCATTCGTTTCTCGCCACTGCAGCGTTTGATGCATCTGGCGGTGATGATCGGATTTATTGGGCTTGCGGTCACTGGCTTCTCGCTTAAATTCAGCAACCAGTGGTGGGCATACGGCTTCGTTTGGCTGGCAGGGGGAGCCGCACATCTCGCTTGGCTGCATCGCTTTTTTGCAGTCATCACTTACGGCTGCGTCGTGGTGCACATTTTCTGGCTGATCTACTTCAAGCTGGTGCTTAGAGGAAGCATCACAGGCCCTCAATCCCTTTTCCCGAAGGTCCGGGACATCAAGGACATGTTTCAACACATGGGGTATTTCTTTGGAAAACGGGACACACCTAAGTTCAACCGTTTTACCTACTGGGAAAAATTTGACTACCTGGCCCTTTTTCTGGGCATGAACACCATGGGACTGACGGGACTGTTCTTGTGGTTCCCGGAATTCTTCACCTCCTTTCTGCCGGGCTATTTTATCAATCTGGCACAAGTGCTTCACCTCTACGAAGCCATAATGGCCGTTGCCCTTAAATTCGTTGTTCACATTTTAACGACGCACCTGCGGCCTGAAATATTTCCCATGGACAAGAGCATTTTCAATGGCAAAACCACTGGGGAAAGGATGATGCATGAGCATCCCGGGGAATTGGAGACCATCGAAACATGAAGTGCAAAAGATCTCACGCAAAGCCGCCAAGACACAAAGATTTTTTCTTATCGGCTTTGCGTGAGTTAAAACTGATCTGAAAGGCATTCAAACAGAAGACAGGGATAACATGGCAAGACGCGCACTTGGAAGGATCACCCATTTTCTTATATGCCTGATGATGTTTGTGGCATCTCATTTAAGCTTTCCGGCCTGGACTGTCTTGGCCAGTGAGACCAGCCCCATGATGCCCACGCAATTGGAAGGGAAAGCGCGGGATTGCCTGGACTGTCACCGGTATCCCAATGTGGAAACCAACGCCGGGGCATTTGCTTCCCAGGTCTTTTGTCTCCAATGCCACCAGAAAGAAACCTGCGTCAAGACCGTTGGAAAAAATAAGGTTTCTCTTGAAATCGATCCCTTGGAAATTAGAAAGGGACGTCATGCCTTTGTGGGGTGCGTTTCGTGCCACGCGGATGTGGCGCAGTCGCCCCACCGGTCAAAGAAAGGGGCACAATGCACCTCATGCCATCCTAACCACAACGGAGCGGGCGCCATACATGCGCCGCATCTGAGAGTCCGCTGTCAAGCCTGTCACAGCGTCTCCAAATTCGTTTATCTGGACAAGGAAATCAATGAAGTTCGCCTGGCCCACATTAACAATCAGAAAATGCCCATCGGCCTCATCAACCACAATCTGGAGGACACGCACAGGGATGAATTCTGTCACCGATGCCATACGAGAGAAAACAAAGTGGGGGCGGCTGATGCAGTCCTTCCATCCAAAAGCATCCTGTGCATCATGTGCCACAATGTTTCCATTACCATGGGTGGACCTGTTTTCTGGGTGGCATTCATTCTCTTCATTTCGGGAATTGTTGCCACGGTTATTTTCTGGTTTCAGGGGAGTGTTCAGGGCGAAGAAAAATCATTGCACCGTAAAATTGGCCTGGCCTCGGAAGCGGTCTACGGCACTATCTTTTCGAGAAACTTATTCGCCATCATAAAAACCGTTTTACTGGACGTGATCCTTCAGAGAAGGCTCCTTCAGGAGAGCGTGAAACGATGGTTCATTCACTCCCTCATATTTCTGCCCATTCTTTTTCGTTTCCTTTTGAGCGTGTTTACCTTCTTTGTGGCCCGCATCGGGCCCGACACTTCACTGGCTTACGTTCTGATCAACAAGAACAGCGGTTTTACAGCCTTTGCAAATGATCTCTGCGGCGCCCTTATTCTGCTGGGCATCGTGTTGGCGGCACTTCAACGTCTGATTATCAAGCCTCCCCATGTGATTACCGAAACCAAAGACAACCTGGCCCTGCTCCTCCTGGGTCTCCTGGTGTTGCTCGGGTTTCTGGCGGAAGGAGTGAGAATTGTGATGACCCAGGTTCCGCCTGAAGTGGGCATTTACTCATTTATCGGATATCCCCTTTCAAGAGCGCTATCGGCTTCGAAGGGGCAATGGACAGCCGTCTATCCATACCTATGGTGGGCACACGCCGTTGTGGGAGCAATTTTCGTGGCATATTTGCCTTTCGGTAAAATGCGACATATCTTTAACACACCTCTCACACTGCTATTAAACTACAAGATGAAATGAGATGAACAATCTTTTCACAGGATTAACATGGCGGAAAACGACACGGCAGGCATTCTAGAAACACCGGAGACAGAGAATCAACCAATTACTGACTCTGTGGAAAAATCGCTGGACCCTTCGGAACAGGCGCCCTCTCCACCCAATGCTGAAGAGCAGCCCCAGCCCATGGCATCAACCGAAGCATCCGTTCCTCCCTCACCTGAAGCGGAGAAGGTGCGAGACCTTCTGGTCTCCAACCTGGACATGCGCCGCCTCATTGAACTGGACGCCTGCACCCGTTGCGGTGAATGCCTCACCTGGTGCCCGGTTTACGATCAGGATAACAAAGAAAATATCATTCCCAGGGCCAAGGTAACGGATTTTTTACACATCATCCGCTCCCAGAAAGGCCTGATCGGACGCATTGTCAAAAGTGAAAAAGGGCCTGACGCCCTCAAGAAGCTGATTGGTGCCGTTTTCGGTTACAGGGAAGTCACCGACGAACAGGTAAAAGATTTTGTCAAAAACCTTTATGAATGCTCCACCTGCGGCCAGTGCCACGTTGTGTGTCCTGCCAAAATCGACACGGTCAATTTGTGGGAAGATATCAGGAGATTGATGGTTCAAGCCGATTACGGCCCCCTCGAAACCCAGAAAGCACTGGTCAAAAGCGTCAAAAGCTACGACAACCCCTGGCAGCAACCCCGGGCCGGGCGGGCCAAGTGGGCGCGGCGGGCCAAGAAGGAAGGGCTCATCGCGGACCTTCCAAAAGAGATGAAGAAAACAGGCGGCAAAGTCCTTTTGTTTTTGGGGTGCACAGCCGCCTACGACATCAACGTCAAACAGGTGGCGGTCAGCACCATCAATATTCTTGAAGCGCTGGGCATCGATTACGGCATCTTCGGAAAAGACGAAAAATGCTGCGGCAGTGTAATGCTGCGCATGGGAGATGCGGAATTCGAACGGATTGCCTCAGACAACATTCAAATGTTCAATGAGGCGGGCTTTCAAACCCTCATCTCCTCCTGCTCCGGATGTTTTAAAACCATCAAGGAAGACTACCCCAAAGTTGGGAATCTTAATTTCGAAGTACTGCACACCGCGGAGTTCCTTCGCCGATTGATCGAAGAGGGAAAACTGAAATTCAAAACGCCGGTCAACAAAAAGGTCACCTACCACGATCCCTGTCATCTGGGCAGGGCCTC
>JAJDOH010000252.1 GCA_022340265.1 Deltaproteobacteria bacterium
AGACTCTGCAAGTTTTATAAACCCTTCATCCCTGCATAAATGAAGGATTTCTGAATGTCAAGCGAGATGAAGAATTAATAGTGATTTTGTGCCAATAGGGAAAGTTCGCTGATGTTGTAATGAGATGGGTCCTTGATTGAGCCTCCGTAGGATGAATCATTTATAAACGTCATGCCGGTCCCTGATCACGTCCGGGATGATGATCCGGCATCCGGAAGTGAAACGACTTGATGATCAACTGGATTCCGGATCACGCCCGGAATGACGTCGTTGGATATCGCGGATATGACACATTTTACTGGGCAAGACAGGCATCTTCTTGACGGCCGAAACGCTGATCTGCGCCACGCGTCTGGCAATGCCCGTTGTGTCTCCAATTTTTCCCGTACTTGAATAAACTGATCTATCCAATGTTCCAGCACCTTTTCAATCAGGAGATTCAATTGATTTCACCGCTGGTTATGCCCATGGGGCGCTTTTTAACGGAAAGAATCAAAATGACGCCTGCCATCAGCACAAATGCAGCAACATACATGCCCCCCGCAAAAGAACCGGTGGTATCTTTGATCCATCCGGTAAAGAAAGGGGCCACCCAGGAACTCAGGAAGCCGATCAAATTCGCCAGACCAAAGGTGGTTCCAATAATTCCTTTCGGCGCCAAGTCTCCCAGCAGTGCATAATACGGCGGCCACACTCCGAACGCAAAAAACCCCGAAGTGAGATAGAGGATTGTAATGACGGCGCTTGAACATCGGGTCTCCACCGCATAAGCCATTGCCAGCATCAGCAGTGTCCACATCAGTGCGCTGCCCGCAATAAACCACTTCCGATCAAAGCCTCTTTCTGAAAAAGTGTCGCTGAGCGTCCCGATGATAAAAAGACCCGGCAGCCCCACCAGACCCAGAATTCCCGATAGCACCGAACTTGCCGTAATCGTCGAAATCCCCATCTCCATATATATGGACGGCATCCAGGTGGCCAGAAGCCAGTAGGCGTAGAGAAGCGCAAATCCCAAAAAATACATGAGCCACAAATCCCGCCCCATAAAGGCCTTTTTGTAGGCAGCACGAATCTCAGCAGGCGCTTTCCTGGGACCCGGTTCGGGATAATGCACGTATTTGAATATCAGAAGACTGGTAATGATTGATGGGACCGAAAACACGACGAAAACCCAACGCCAGTTGTTGGTGAAATCTGCGATCATTCCGGAAAAAAAGACTGCCAGGAAAAATCCGAATGCCAGCCCCATAAAGGACACGGCCTGTCCCTGACCCATTTTTTCAGCGGGGGTAAAAGCGACGATGGTCGGTTTTTCATTGCCGAAGTATGCCCCATGGGCGATGCCGGTCAGGAGGCGGAGAATCACCAGCATGGCAAAACTCTGAACCAGTGCCGTACCCAGAGAGAAGAAAAACCACAGAAGGGTGCTTACGATCAAAATCTTCCGTCTGCCGAACCGATCCCCGAGATAGCCGGAAGGCACCTGCATGAAGGTGTAAGAAAGAAAAATGGCGCTAAAAAGAGAACCGGCCGTGGCATAGGAGATATGAAACTCCTCCATGATCATACCCAGCACGGGGGAGATTCCCATTCGCACCACGTAGAGTGCCACCCACCCAAAAGCCATGACAAACCAGATGGTATGATATTTCCGCCAGGCCACGCTTGCTCCTCCTCATCACAGGGTTTAAATACCGACGACCCGATGGGCCTTTCTTGCACAACCATGAAAAGAATTCAATCCCATTTGACAGCTTCGGTAGCGGGTCCCTATCAAATATATTCTGATAACAAACTATCGCAGGGGGTAACGGTTATGTTTTGGCATAGATTTCTTGAAATGCGGGGATATTCCCATTGTCCATGGGCACCAAAATTTCCCGCCCGAAGGTCCGGGGACTAATCCAGGCGCTTTTGAAACCTGACCACCGATGCGGCAAACACTATCCCGCCCAATGCGGCCAGCATCAGAAATTGCGGCCACAGGACATAAAATCCGGTTCCCTTCAGAAAAATACCCCGAATGATGACCAGGAAATGCCGTAGAGGATCCAAATAGGTCAACCATTGCACCACCAACGGCATATTGTTGACGGGAAACACAAATCCGCTGAGCATGATGAACGGCATAATGAAGAAAAAATTGGTCATCATGGCCTGTTGCTGGGTCCTGGATACGGTGGATATGAACAGCCCGATGCCCAGGGTGCTCAGCAAAAAAACGCAGGTTGCCGCGAAAAGAAGCGGAACGCTACCCACCATGGGAATTTGAAACCAGAAAATGGCAAACAGGACCACCATAACCATCTGTCCCTGGGCAATCAGAATGAAGGGAATGATTTTCCCGAGGATCAGTTCCGCCGGTTTCAAAGGGGTGACAATCAGCTGTTCCATGGTTCCCGCCTCTTTCTCCCGCACGATGGCCATGGAGGTCAAGAGCAGGGAGAGCAGCATCACCAGAACAGCCACAACGCCGGGCACAAAGAAATATTGGCTGTCCAGATTCGGATTGTACCAGGTACGGATACGTCCGTCAATTTCTCCATAATTCAGCCGCAGCGGATAGAGTTCCCGGAGCAGCTGGCCGTTGAACCGGTCCAGCAACACGGTGACATATGAGATCCGGACAGCCGCCATGTTGCTCATGCTGCCGTCCACCAGGATTTGAACGGAGGCGGTTTGACCCTTGCGGATGCGGGCGCTAAAGTCCGGCGGGATGCGGATCCCCATATCGATCCGGCGTTTCAGCAGCAGCGCATCCAGTTCCCTGGGATCCGCACCAAAGTGCAGGATGCGAAAGGTCCTGTTGCCGTTAATGGCGTCGATCAGCCGCCGGCTTTCCGATGTACGGCATTGATCCATCAGCCCCACCCGAATATCACGCACATCTGTGGAGACCACATACCCGAAAACGATCAACTGGATCAGCGGTGCGATGATCAACATGGGTCTGTTTTTCCGATCCCGGAAAAGCTGGATGAATTCCTTTCGGACCAGTTCGCGCACCCGAAGCCAGCTCATACTAGAGTCCCTCCTTTTTAAGAGCGCGGATATTCAGGGCAAAAAGCAGAAGGAACATGATTGCAAGAACGGCGAAATCGAGCCAGAGGGATGCGAAACTGAGATTCCTTAGATAGAGTCCGTTCAGTATATCGATGTAATAGGTGGCCGGCACGAGCAAGGAGACCCCTTTCAGGACCAGCGGCATGTTCTCTCTGGGAAACACAAAATTGGAAAGGAGCAGGGACGGCAGATAGGTCAACACAATGGCCATCTGGTTGGCCACCAGTTGCGCCTTGGTCTTAACGGATATGAGGAGACCGATAGCGAGGGCCACCCCGATATAGACGCAAGATGCCGCCACCATGAGCCAGAAGCTGGACTTCATCACCACCCCGAAGAGGAGTTGGCCCATTAAAATGGCCATCAGCACATCCGCAAGAGAGATGAAAAAATAGGGGATGGCCTTTCCCAGCAGAAATTCGATTGCCCTAACGGGGAGCGACAGAATCGTCTCCATGGTGCCGTTTTCGTATTCCCTTGCGATCACCAGGGAGGTGAGAAGAGCACCCACAATCATGATGATGAGGGCGATGATGCCGGGCACAATGAAATTGCGGCTTTCCAGGTCTTCATTGAACCATACGCGAATACGCCCTTCAACGGGCGCGTGAATGGTTTCACGGCTCTGTCGGTTCAAAAATGCCACCAGGCGAGCCTGGTTTTCCCTGGCGATATAGGCCGTGATAAAGGCCCGGATGTTCCCGGCATAGTTGGGGTCGCTGCCGTCAATGAGCACCTGAAGCGGGCTTTTCCGATCCCCTTTGAGATCTTCGGCAAAGCGGGGGGGAATCACGATGCCCAGGATGGCCTGATTGTGATCCAGCGCCCGGATAACGGCTTTCGTATCAGGAAGATGTGCGATTATATTGAAATAGGGGGTGGCCGCCAATTTCATGATGAAATCACGGCTTTCGGGGGTATGGTCATGATCCACCACCACCGTCCGGATATGCTCCACATCCATGCTGAGGGCATAACCGAAAAGCAGCACCAGAAGCAGGGGAATGATAAAGGCCAGGTAGAGACTTCGAAAATCCCGAATCAGGTGATAGTATTCTTTTCTGGCAATGGCTCGGACGTTGCGAATGTTCACGGTGAACCCTGAGTCACCAGTTTCACAAAGGCATCGTTTAGGTCCGCCCCGGGATTTCCGGGAAACAGGTCCTCGATGATGGCCCGCGGGGTCCCGTGCGCCACGATGCTCCCCTCATTGATGATGACCACCCGATGGCAATGCTGGGCTTCATCCATATAATGGGTGGTCACAAACACCGTGACTCCCTGCTCCGTCAGCTCCCGAATGAAATCCCAGAAGCGGCGGCGGGTGATGGGGTCCACACCGGAGGTGGGTTCATCCAGAAAGAGAATCTTCGGCCGGTGAAGCAGCGCACAACCCAAGGCCAGGCTCTGTCGCCGCCCCGGCGGCAATTCACGGGTGAGACGGTCTTTGACCAGGTCCAGCCGCGTCATTTCAAGCACCCACTCCATTCGTTCCTTCCACAACCCCGGCCGTACGGCATAAATGCCCAGATAGAACCGGATGTTTTCAAAGGGCGTCATGTCCAGGTACAGGGAAAATTTCTGGGACATGTAACCGATGGACTGTTTGATCTTTTCCGACTCCCTGAAGATATCCAGTCCCGCCACGTGCCCTGTTCCGCTGCTGGGCCGGATGATACCGCAGATCATACGGATGGTGGTGGATTTTCCGGCTCCGTTGGGGCCCAGAAAACCGAAAATCTCGCCCGGCGCCACTGAAAAAGAGATTTGCTTCACCGCCACGAAAGATCCAAAACGCTTTTCAAGATCCTTCACCTGTACGGCTTCAGACGCCAACGGCTTTCTCCGACAGGGATCTGTCTACCGCCAGTATCCGCTGAACCATGGCCTCCTCCAGATCGGGAAACCCTTTCTTCAACTGGGAAGGCGGCGCTTCGGCCAGGACATGGGACGCATGCATCAGAATCAGCCGGTCACATTTTTCACCCTCATCCAAATAAGCTGTAGAAACCAGAATGGTCATGCCTTCCCCTTTCATTTCCGCAATAATATCCCAGAATTCCTTTCGGGATACGGGATCCACACCGTTGGTGGGTTCATCCAGAATCAGCATCCGAGGGTGATGGACCAAAACGCATGCCAGCCCGAGCTTCTGTTTCATGCCGCCCGACAGGTCTCCCGCCTTTCGATCCACATAAGGAAGCAGATTGGAAAAACCCAAGTACCGCTCCCGCCGCTTTTTTCTTTCGTCTCCCCATATACCGAACACATCCATGAAAAAATCCAGGTTTTCCGCCACGGTTAGATCCTGGTACAACCCGAACCGTTGCGGCATGTAGCCGATCAATCCTTTGACTTTCGCCTTTTCCCGTACCACATCCAGTTCGGCAATCCGAATAGCGCCCGTTGTGGGGGGCATCATGGTGGCCGCCATGCGCAACAGAGTGGTTTTCCCGGCACCATCGGACCCCACGAGTCCCACAATCTGGCCTTCCCTGATTTTGAAGGATGTCTCGGAGAGGGCGGTGATTTCTCCATAACGCTTTGAGACCTGATCCGCCTCCATGAGAGGGGGCACCAAATCTTTTTGGTCCGGCGATGATCCTTTTATGTTATCGAAACCAGGCATCGGCGGGCATTCCTGTTTTGAGTTCCAGATCCGGATTCTGAAGGGTGATCTTGACAAGATAAACCAATTTCACCCGTTCTTTATGGGTTTGAATAATCTTGGGGGTAAATTCCCCTTCCGGAGAAATAAAAGAGACGAGGCCACGATAGGTCTTGTCCGGAAAGGTGTCGATCTTCACTTCCACCTCTCCGCCCGGTTTGACCCTGCCGATATCCGTTTCACCCACAAAAACCTTCAGGTCCACTTTAGAGAGATCCGCCATGGAAATCACCTCCTGAGCAGGGGAAACCACCTCCCCGGGTTCCACGTTGCGACTGATAATGATCCCGTTGAAAGGAGCCTTGAGTTCGGTGTGGGAAAGCTGTATCTCCGAAAGATCAAGCGCTGCTTTTGCAGCATCAAGACGGGCCACGGCCGCTTCCACTTCCTTTTCGGCGGCATCTATTTTCTTGAGATTCATCCGGGCAAGCTTCAGCACGGCACGACCCTCCGCCAGGCGGGCAGCGGCCAGATCAATTTTTTCTTTGCGGAACCCTTCCTTCATCATCTCATAGGCCTTTTTTGCACGATCGTGCTCTGCCACAGCGGTTTCATATTTCAGGTCGGCGACGTCTTTGTTCTTTTCAGCCACCACCTTTCGCTTAAAAAGATCATCGTAGCGGGCCTTGTCTTTACCGGCCTCGGCGACCGTGGCGGCAGTTTCTTCCACAGCGAGCCGGGCCCTTTCCACATCCTGATTGCGGTAACCGGCACGGGCTTCGGAAACTTGCGCCTCAAGTGCACTCACACCGGCCTCGGCCCGTTCCACCTCGGCCGGCAAGCGGTTTCGATCCAGCTCCAGAACCGTCTCCAGCTGGTGCAGGCTTTTTTCCAATTGAGTGACGTTGGCACGCGCCTGGTCACGGCGGGCCAGAAATTCCTCTTGATCGAGGACCGCCAACACCTCACCCTTCTTCACGGAATATCCTTCGTCCACCGGCACTTCTTTGACCCGGCCGTTCACCTGAAAGGAGAGATTGGACTGGGTCGCTTCGATGGTTCCCGAGTAATACGCTTCCTCGGAGCGCTCTTTGTGCTGGCCCCAGTAGACCAGGCCGCCAGCACTCAACAACAGACCCACAAAAACCAACAGGATCAATTTCTTTTTCAATGATTTTCCCTCTTCAGATTACCAGTCAGCCTCTTATACACCTTTTTCCAGGTGCCTGCAATGCGAAGAAGGCAACGCTCAGGACACGGGACCACCGCTTTAGGACGAAACATAAATTTAGGGGCCATCCGAATTAAAAGCAAAAGCATCAAGGAAGCCTGACGAAGCGGTTATGCAAATATCAAATCCAATTGCAGTCATTGAAAATGTTCCTTGTAAATGCAAATACAGCGTTTTAAAATACCCTTTTTCTGATAAATAGTGT
>JAJDOH010000199.1 GCA_022340265.1 Deltaproteobacteria bacterium
CATAAGCGGCAGCAGAGGTCGTGGCATGGGTGGTGGTAGATGTGGCGGCATGGGTGGCGGAAGAGTCAGACGCATGGATAGTGGCAGGAATCGTGTTTAAGGATATTTAAGGAGAATGAGACTTATGGCAAAAGAAAACAAAACTCAAAAGGATCAACACCAGATGCAGGATCTTGAAATAAAAGAGCGCCTGCTTCGAATCAAACATAAAATCTTGGTCATGAGCGGCAAAGGGGGCGTTGGAAAAAGCAGTGTGGCAACCTACCTTTCCGTGTCGCTGGCCCGAAAGGGATACAAAGTGGGGCTCATGGATGTGGATCTTCACGGCCCCAGTATTCCCCGGATGTTGGGTCTCAAAGGAAATCTTCAGGAGGGCACCGGGAACGGAAAGGCGCGTCCCATCAGTTATCTTCCCAATATGGAAGTTATTTCCATTGAAAGCCTGCTGGGAGAAAACAAGGATGCCGCCACCATCTGGCGGGGACCGCTAAAGATCGGCGTCATTCGGCAGTTTATATCCGATCTGGAGTGGAATGACCTCGACTATCTGGTTATCGACGCACCGCCGGGTACCGGGGATGAACCTCTCACCGTGGCCCAGACCATTCCCGACGCATTGGCTCTCATTGTAACAACACCCCAGGAAATATCACTGGCGGATGTGCGAAAGTCCATCAATTTCTGCCGCCAGGTCAAAATGGAAATCCTGGGTCTGGTTGAAAACATGAGCGGACTCTTGTGCCCGCATTGCGGTAAGACCATCGATCTTTTCAAAACCCAAGGCGGCATGCTGACCGCCAGGCAAGAGGGACTCAATCTTCTGGGAACGCTTCCCCTTGAACCCCAGGTGGTGATGAACGGCGATGCCGGCAGCATGGCGATACTGGATGATGCGACACTTCCCATAACGAAGGCATTCAACAAAATGGTGGATAGGATCGTGCAGTTGACAAAAGACAAAAAAACGCTATCGCCTAAGACGCAATCGGAATTTCCGGTTTTTAATAAGAGTGCCAGAGAAGGTAAAATGCTTGTGGTACCGGTGAGCGAAGGAAAATTGAGTTCCCATTTCGGGCACTGTGAACAGTTTGCCTTTATTGAAACCATGGACGGAAAAATCGTCAAGACCGAAATGCGAAATCCGCCGCCCCATGAACCGGGGGTACTGCCCCAGTGGCTCCATGACCAAGGTGCTGATGTGGCCATTGTCGGTGGGATGGGTGAAACCGCGCAACAGTTGTTGCAGGGTAAGGGCATTGAGGTCATTTTAGGCGCCCCCATGGATTCGCCGGAATCTCTGGCCAACCAATATCTCAGCAGGACCCTCGTGCAGGGGGAGAATCGCTGCGATCATTGACACTAGTTTCATCACCTGGAAGGGAGTCGCAAGCAGATGAGTGACAATCCGGACCGTTTCATAGACGGATTACAGAATCAGATTTATGAGGACACCCGGTCATCCTATGGAGAGCGGGCCTTTGAGAGATGGCAAAACATGCGATATATGAGGCCCATGGAGGATCCGGATGGATATGCGGTGGTTACCGGTCCGTGCGGCGATACCATGAAAGTTTTCTTAAAGTTCCAAAACGAGCATGTTCAGGAGGCATCATTTCAAACCGATGGCTGCGGCAACAGCGCCGTATGCGGGTCTTTTGCAGCGGAAATGGCCCTTGACAAAACACCCGATGAATTGATTGAGATCACCGGTGAGAGTATCCTTGAATTTCTGGGTGGCTTTCCCGAAAAAGACCGGCACTGCGCCTTCCTGGCCGCTGAAACCCTTCAGGAAGCCTTGAATGACTATATGATCAAGCAGAGAGAGAACCGCTAAAGGAGAGTATGATGATCATCAGTATCGCCAGTGGAAAGGGAGGAACGGGAAAGACCACCATCGCCACGAATCTGGCTGTTTCCGTTGATACGCCGGTCCAGCTCCTGGACTGCGATGTGGAAGAACCCAATGCCCACCTTTTCATTCGGCCTCACATGGAAGAAACCTGTATTTTTACCACTCCGGTACCCGAGGTGGACATGGAAAAATGCACCCTTTGCGGCAAATGTGGGGAAATCTGCCAATTCAGAGCCATCGTGGTGATTGGGGAAACCGTATTGCCCTTTGTTGAAATGTGCCACAGCTGCGGAGGGTGCGTGGCGGTATGTCCGGAAAAAGCCATCACTGAAACCACACGTGAATTGGGGCTTATCGAGAGGGGACGGTTCAACGGAATGGAATTTGTGCATGGAAAACTGCGGGTGGGTGAAGCCATGTCGCCCCCGCTGATCAAGGCCGTCAGAGGATACGCCCGTCCGGACCTATTAACCATTATCGATGCGCCTCCGGGAACATCCTGTCCTGTCATTTCCGCCATGAAGGGGGCGGATTTTGTGTTGTTGGTCACCGAACCCACCCCGTTTGGCCTGCATGACTTAACGCTTGCGGTAGGCGCTGTCCGCATCCTTGACATTCCCTGCGGGTTGGTCATCAACCGGTCCGATATGGGAGACGACAAAGTCCTGAGCTATGCCCAGGCTGAAAATATTCCCGTCCTGATGGAAATCCCCTTTGATCGCAGAATCGCCGAGGCCTATTCAAGGGGAGACATGATGGTGACCGCCGTACCGGAATGGAAAGAAAAATTCGTTCAGCTCCATCATGATATTGAAGCAATTGTGGGACGGAAAGGGAGCACATCATGAAAGAAATCGTTATTATCAGCGGCAAGGGAGGGACAGGAAAGACCAGTATTATTTCAGCGTTCGCATCACTTGCCGAAAACAAGGTCCTGTGCGATGCGGATGTGGATGCGGCGGACCTTCACTTAATTATGGCACCCGAAATAACAGAACGTCACGATTTTGATGCCGGTCACACAGCGAAAATCGATTCCGATAAATGCACTGAATGCGGTCTGTGTCGGGATTTGTGTCGATGGAATGCCATCAGCCGGGATTATAGGGTGGACAAAATCGAATGCGAAGGGTGCGGCGTCTGTTATTATTTCTGTCCTGAAAAGGCCATAACGTTCCCCATTAACACCAGTGGCGAGTGGTTTATTTCCCACACGCGGTTTGGCCCCATGGCCCATGCACGCCTGGGTATTGCCGAGGAAAACTCCGGGAAGCTGGTGACCCTCATCCGCAAAGAAGGCAGGGAGCTGGCTGAAAAGAAGGGACTTGATTACATGCTCACCGATGGCCCTCCCGGTGTGGGTTGTCCAGTGATTGCATCCATGGGCGGCGCTTCAGCCGTTTTGATTGTTGCCGAACCCTCGGTTTCCGGAAAACACGATATGGAAAGGGTTTCTGAACTGGCGGCATTTTTCAAAGTACCGGCCATGCTGTGCGTTAACAAGTTCGACCTCAACCCCGAAATGGGAAAGGCCATTGAAGCCTTTGCACGGGAAAAAAACGTAAAACCTATTGGTCGTGTCCCCTTTGATCCGGATTTCACTCGCGCCATGGTGGCAGGAAAAACCATTGTGGAGTTTAATGAGAGCGGTGAAGCCTGCCGGGCTGTGAAGTCCGTTTGGGAAAATTTGATTGGAAACATTTATTGAAAAGCCTTCAGAAGAATTGATACGGGTTCTTTACTATTGTAACATTTCCTGATAAGAAGGGTCTCGATTCCGCCGAATTCCGGGCAGAATCTAAAAAAAACCCCGGGGCGGAAACCATTACCGTAAAGAAAGGATGAAACAATGGCATCGAAAGACAAGGAATCGAGATTGGCGCAAATGAGTTACTGGGAAGAGCAGTTGAACCAGCAGCTCGCCCGACTGGCTGAACAAGGCATTTCTTCTGAAAAAATCGCCAAAGACACCGAGATCAAAAAAATTAGGGCCAAAATACGGGAGACCCGCGGCCGGCTTGCCGTCATTGAGGAAAAAGAAAAGAAACGGGAGGAGATGGCCAAAGCCAAAGCCGAAAAAGCGGCAAAACCAAAAGAGCCAAAAAAGAAGAAAAAACAGGAAGAAGAAGAGGAGGCTGAAAGCAAGCGTCAGCAGAAAAAGAAGAAAAAGAAAGAGAAAAAAAACAAGGACTAATAATCGTCCGGCATTTCCAAGCCCTTTTCAAAGGACTCTTTTTCAGCCCCGTCCATTCTGAGCAGGGATTCGGGGCTGAATTTTAATTTGCGGAACAGTTTCTCTTCAACCTGACTGCATAAATTGAAATTTGATCTGATTTTTCGACAAAGTTCTTCCTGATCCAGCCCGTAACGATCGATAATATAGGTCTCCCGTTCTTCAAGGGTAACGATCCTGTCGTGATTGACCCGTTTATCCGCATAAAAAACCACCTCTTTTTCAGAAGTGACATCGCTTAAATGATAGTTCTTCAAAATGACGTGCTCCGCCACGATGGGAGCAATTTCCGTGAAACCGTTTTCAATGCAGATCTGCGCTCCAAGTTCCGCATGGTTTCCCCCGGAATCTAATGATGGCGTTTTGCCAATATCGTGCAGCAATGCGCCCACCGTTGTCTTTAAAACCGATATGCCCGGATTCACCTCCTGAAGTTCGTGGGCCATCATGCGGGCAATCCTCGCCACAACAACGCTGTGGGCCTTGATATGGTTCAACATGTGATACTGATCCATGAAAGCGTAGCATTCTTTTATTGACGGGATCATCAGTTTTTCTCTGTTTGTTCCTGCAATCGTCCACAGGGTGTAAGGGTTCAAAAAAATCAATTTCGCGCTCTTTTTCTAACGGACTTGATCATTATCAGGTTCGTCACAACCGTTCAAGCAAAAACCCAAAAGATAGGAAAGTTGAAATCATGCACCTTGCCAAAACACATGCTGGTGTGTTGACAAACCCAATGGTTTTGTTTAAGTTCAGAAAATATCTAAATGCAGTAGACTGTTTTCCCCATTCGCAAGCATCCTCAGAATTTAGAATCCTCGAAAGGAGATCGCTATTTCCGATTTTTCTCAAAATAACCGCAGGGTCACATCGTTTCATATTCTCCGTCAGGACCGCGAACACCTGAGAAAGCAGCTGACGCTCCACTCCAGATGGCAGAAAACGGTTCTGATTCTACCCCTTCTGGCCAGTGAATACACAGACCCGGCCAATCGTCCGGTACTTGAAAACATTCTGAGGCAACTCAAAGACGTCACGTATGTTTCCGAGATAATCTTTGGCCTGGACAGGGCCTCCGAAGAAGAAGCAGTGACGCTTAAAAACCTCATCGACAATTTCGGCATTCAAAACTACATGATTCAATGGAACGACGGTCCGGGGTTTCAAGCCATATACGAAAAGCTCAACGATGCCGGATTCAACATCAGCGAACCGGGCAAAGGGAAAAACATGTTTCTGAGCTTTGGAATCGCCATGGCTCTGGGCGCAGAAACCATCGGTTTGATTGACGCGGACATTCGAACCTTTAGAAGGGTACAACTAGACCGGCTCTTCTACCCGGTGGTCGCCCTCAATTATGATTTTTCAAAGGCCTATTATTCTCGCATCAAGGAAAATCAGATCTACGGGCGAGTCAAAAGGCTCCTCCTTGACCCCCTTCTCATCGCACTCAAACGAAAATTCACTGAAAGCAAAGACCAGAAAATGCTGAACCTCATCGATTTTCTGCTGAGTTTCAAATATCAACTGAGCGGTGAGGTCGCTTTTCATGTGGACCTA
>JAJDOH010000214.1 GCA_022340265.1 Deltaproteobacteria bacterium
GGAAATAGTTGATATCGTGCACGGCCTTCCTCCTTTTGCCGGCGATCTTTTCGATCCCAGCGGTTTTCTCCACTGCCACGGGAAAATGCGCGCTTTCTTCCATGATGTTCATGGCAGACTTTTCCAACCGGATACAAACCCTGCCTCAACCCAATTGGTAGACCGCCCTTCTCAATGCACAACGATCCTCTACCGACATCAAATCGCCACATACCGCGTACGCCCTGCCCATACAGCCACCTTGACAATGGACTTCACCCGGGCACCCCCTGCAGTCTCGAAGTGCCCGGCGACGTTTCCGTTCAATGACCGGTAGTTGGGCCCAGAGGGGGAGGGCCGCAAGGACAACGTCGGCCATGGACCGCTGATGAATCCCGCCGACGCTATATTTCTCAGCCGAAAGCATGACACACGGATACATACGCCCTTCGGCGGTGACAAACGGGGTTTTGATGCAGCTGCAAACTTGTGTTGCGGATATCGATCGCCCTTTGTACCACTCGATGGCGGAAATGCTGCCCATCTTGTCGTAAAGGGTCCTGAATGCGGCATCAAATCGGTAAAAGTTGACCATTTCAGCGTACTGATCCGGGGTGGGAAGGGCCAGTCGGTTTGTCCTACCCGCCCTCCCGTCTTTAACCAGGGTGCTGCTCACCATTCGCCTTATGCCGAATGTTTCCAGTTTTTTCATGAGGCGCGGTATTCCGTCAAAATTGTGCGCCATTTCCGTAAAGGCGACCCGAATCCGCGGTCCCACACCGGCCTCGAGCAAACAGTTCAGCCCGCGCAGGGCTCGGTTGAAACTCCCCTTGCCGCGCACAAGGTCGTGGGATTTTGCCGAGGCCCCGTCCATACTGATTTGAATTGAGAGTCTCCCGGACGAAAGCGCGCTGACTTCCGCGGCCATATGGGGGGTCACCAGCATTGCATTGGTTTGCAGACAGACCTCTTTCAGGCCAGTGTGTTCGCAGGCAAATACCAGGATTTCGAACCAGTCCGGATGGGTCAGCACCTCTCCGCCGGTGAGGGACAAACCGGTCCCTCCCAGCCGGGTGAAACCGTCGATGATGTCACAGACAACGTTCACCGGTACCGGGGCTGCGGCGCTTTCGGGCCTGCAGTCCAGCCAGCAGTGACGGCACCGAAGATTGCATCTGCCGGTGATCATCAGGGTCAGCATTTCCGGCGGCTGAAGCCCAGCATCCCTGATGCTCTGAATCACCTTTTCCGGGTTAGCAAGCATTTGATTGTCCTGACCCCTTTTTCAGATTAAGAAAAATATTTGTCCAGTCCCATATGGCGATGCATTTGGAAAAACGCTTCAGGCTTCATTTTTCGGAGGACTTTCAGATAGGTCCACCCTTCGAAAGGCAAACTGAAACGCTCCAATCCGGGTTCGGTACATCGGCTGCAGTCCGGAAAGCGACCGATACGGCGGCGTACGCCGCAGGCTTTTGGAGGAGACAGCAGATCTTCCAGATTCGATTCCGTGACATTACCCATGGGAATATCCACGAGCGGGCACAAAAGCAGCGTACCATCGTATCGAATAAAAAAATAGTTGAAACCGCATGTGCAGGGTTTTTTGAGGGTTCCCGTTTTTAGAAAGCGTATGATCTGTTCGTTGTGAAAGCGCCAGAGCGAGCGCCCTTGTAGATAAAACTGGATCATTTTCTGAATCTGTTGTGCGTTGAATGCCATGTCAGCCGCCTTCTCCGGATTAAGATAACGCCCTTGAGTGATGATGCATGGGGACATGATCGTGAACAGATCGCTGGCTGCAGCATAATCGGCAATGTTGTCCAGCAGATCCACATTGGCGGGCAAAATGGTCGTTTTCAATCCAAGGACGAGGTTGGGAAACTTCGATCTGATTTTGATCAGTCCCTGAAGGGTGGCATGGACTTTGGACCAGGCGTCCTCGACGCGCCGAATCCGGTTATGCAGGGGGCCGGCGGCATCGACGGCACAGACCACAACCAGTTCCACGTTACAGGCATTCAGCGATTGAAGGATGGCTTCTGTATAAGCCAACACCCGCTGGGTCAGGATACCGTTGGTGGTGATGGCGATGGACCGGAGGGCCTTCAGGTTCTCGCTTTTTAAATCACGGATACCCGCAAACAAATGGGGGAGATCTTTCACCAGGTAGGGTTCGCCACCGGTGATATCCAGTTCCCTCAAATTTGAAAACACTGGCGAATCCAGAATTCGAAGCCACTGATTCACTGACAGATCGGGGACCTCGCGGGGGATTTTCCAGATGTTGCACATGATGCATTTGGCAATGCAATGATGTGTAATCTCAAGGCTCAACGCCTGCGGTTTCCCGGGATGGCCCGCACGTCTGAGATATTGAAAACGGAGGCCGTTTAGTGCCAGCCGCCCCGCTAGCGTCAAACCTGAACTTTTCATATGCTCCAGTTTGTGCACCTCAACCCATCGATTCTCTTGAATGAAAATGAATATCCTCGGCGCCGTATGGCGTGGCCAGCAGGCTGTCCGATTTCGATTTCAACAATCAGGCGGAGGGATATGATCTCTTTGGGTTTTGATTTACCGCCATGGTCGCTGCAAAGGTAGCGAGAAAGAGTCCCGCATCACCGGCGTATGTTTTGACTCGTGCCGACCTTTTTATGAGTGTCGCGCCGGCATCATCTCGATTTACCCGGATAAGGAGTGAATCGCCATGCGTCGCGGCGATACGTTCAAAAGGGTAGCGCACAATGGACGGCGTATTGAAGCCAACCCCGAATTCCAGAAGAAGCAGTTTTCCAGAGCCCGATCTTTCGAGGAACTTATTCAGATCAGGGTACTTCTCCATCCACGGGGATTCGACAAAGTTGGAGCCCTTCCTGATGTTTGGTTCAAGAAGACTGGCACAATGCGGACAACGCGGAATATCCTCGCTTCGTATGGCAAAAGAGCCTGACGTCATAGAGGCCAGCAGCGACTCAACGATTTCTTGGTTTGGATACAGATCGTTACTGCAGGGCCGCGAACACTGAAAATATCCATAGTCACCCTGAGGAGTGCAAATGCGATTTGGATTAAAGCCTGCTTTGATGAATTGTCCGTCAACGCTTGTCGTCAAAACAAAATAGCTGCGGTCTTTCACAATCGAATAGAGGTCGAGATAAGGCTTGCCCACAGGATGGCGGAAACGAATCGTTGAGATATGCCGAGCCCAATAAGCGTAGTATTCCTCAATGCTTGGAAAGTCGAAAAATGCTGCTTCGTAAATATAACGCAATCCGTACTTCTCATGGTATTCGGGAAGCCAGTTTCCAAATGTGGTGAAATCCATGTAGAGCAATCCCGCCGCCGCCGAGAGTCCTGCACCGGCTCCGATAAGGATAGCATCGGCCTCGTCGATAGCGGAGCACAAAGCCCCCATATCAGCGAGTAAAGAGTCGTCGGTAGTGCTCATGATCGTCCTGCGAGTAAACATCGAAGATGATTTTTCCAAAGACGTCCCGATTTTTATCCAGCCACCTTGAAACCGTATTGACAGCGATGGGTGAAGCCTCATCCGCGGGAAAACCGTAGACTCCCGTGGAAATGGAGCAAAAAGCGATCGTGTTCACACCACCTGCCTCCGCAGCGAGATCCAGACAGGCCACATAGCAGGCGGCAAGGGCCTCCCGGTGCTGATCGGTTAAGTCACTCTGAACAATGGGACCGACGGTGTGAAGCACAAAATGGGCCGGCAGGTTGTATCCCCGAGTGATCTTTGCCCGGCCGGCAGGTTCAGGTTGCTTTTGTATGGCCATGATTGTCGCACAATCCTCTCGAAGCTGCGGCCCTGCCGCCGAGTGGATACAATTGTCGATGCAGGCATGCAGAGGACTAAAGCAGCCGAGCAACGCTTTGTTCGCGGCATTGACGATGGCATCCGCCTCGAGTCGGGTGATGTCTCCCTGCCAAAGGCACAGCACGTCTCCGTGCCTTCCCGGATAAACGAAAGATTCAGATATGGGTGCAATATCATTCGACAGGACAATCCCAGCCTCCACACGTTCCGTCCAGAGGAGCCTGTCAAGTTCCCGCAGAATATCTGCAGGAAGCCTGCCCGGGGGCCTGACATTCAAAAGCGCTCGTAGAAGACGCCGTGCGTCGATTCGATCTGGAGGGACGAGTCGGGTTCGTCCTTCCTCCTCGGTGAGAAACTCGATGACACGCCGGATGGCGATGTCCGATTTTTCATTGTTCACGTACGTCTCTGGACGCTCCAATACCTCACGCATCGCAATTTCTTCTATGTAATCCTTGAGTTTCATGGCTGAGTCAGAGTTTAAACGTTTGGGTAGGATCGCATCAACCTAAAACTTCCTGTATCCGGATCTGTAGCAGAAAATAATTCTGCGTAACAATACAAAAGCCTGAGATATCATAGACCATGCGTCTATTGATGTCACAGGCCTTATTCCTTTTCTTAAATACCACCATCACCATATACCACATCATCAAAGCCGCCGCCGGAATCGTTTATCAAACCAGAAGATGGCATCTTAAGAAAACCAGAAATTCTTTGGTGTTTGACACGACCACAACATAGCGGTATATTCGCGTTATCAAACAATTAACCCGTTTAGGGGAACACAATTCCAACCAAGGAGGCCCACAATGGCAACACAGGACAGATGTTGTACGATCGTGCCCTACTTTAAGGTTCAGAGCGGCAAACTTGAGGCATTTAAGGCGCTGTGTGAGCAATTTGTTGAGAAATCCAGCGGGGAAAGCCGATGTCTCTATTATGGATTCAGTTTTGACGGAGACCAGGTCCATTGTCGTGAAGGCTATGCGGATGCCGACGGCGCTTTGGCACACCTCGAAAACGTGGGCGCTTTGCTGGAAGAGGCCCTCACAATTTCCGAACTCACCCGTTTGGAAATACACGGCCCTGAAGAAGAACTAGCAAATCTCCGGGAGCCCCTCTCCGGCTTGAAGCCACAGTTCTTCACGCTAGAGTATGGTTTTCGCCGTTAGCGGGTCCGAACAGACGGTCCAGGTGCGAACTTAGGGATTCACAAAGCGGCAGTCAGGATAAACCAGGCGTTTCAGGACCTGGCCAACGGAAAGGCTGCCAGGTTCAAAGCCGTCGAAATACATTGCCGTTTTTTGTGAAATCAAGGCCGAAAACGAGTCGACGTCCGTCTATGCAGGCTGCGGCCGCTTCCACAAGTAGCAGGGAGACATGGCAGTATCTAAACCAAGACCTTGAAATCTTCGAGCGACCGGGCACCCTGATCCAGCAGGATGAGGCGATGAAGGCGTTGGTCGGGTTGGCCTGGGATTTCGGGGGTAAGGTAACATTGTTTGATTACCTCCATTGGCAATGTGCTGGGGGCCTTCTGTAATGGTAAAGCCAGTCTTCTAAACTCCAAGCACCTTTAATCCATCTGGGGAAACCGTGTATCGGGCCATCACCTTACCGTCTTCCCGCTCTGCCCGCTCACGGTTCATAAAGCCTGCCTGAACAAGCGCGCGCAGCCTTTTCTTGACGCCGCTGGAGGAAATGTTCATCATCCGGCTGATATTGTGACAGTGCAGCTCACCGGGCTTTCGGTGCTCGCAGGTCCCAACGCATATGCTTTCGCCGGCATCGTTTACAATTTTCAGCAATGTGAGCCGGTCTTCAGATAATTCTTCCAGCGCCATTTAAACACCTCCCAGCTTTCAACTTTTTTGAACTCCTTGAATCCGCACTCTATAGATCGCCCTGAAGCCATTTCAGAAAACCCATCATATCGTGGGCCTCAAAGGTTTGAAATTCCGATTTGAATTTTTTCCTGAAATGACGCGCCAGTGGATTGTTTTCCCTGGCCACCATGGCCCTGTAATGTTGTGTGTCGACCACAACGGTATCTTTCGGGTTAAAAATCGGCGTGAATCTCTTTTTAGCGCCTTCCAGCATAATTTTGCCGGGGGCATACCGTTCGTGAAACACAAAAAAGAGCATCCCTGTTTCAGACAAACGTGAGTAGGCATCGACGATCGATGCCACATCTTTACGGTGAAGCGGCCCGAACATATCGTAGATGATGTCGAATCCGGCGGAAGGCAGATCTATATCCCTGGGATAATACCCGATGTATTGATGATGAATGTAAGGGTCATCCAGCTTTCTATAGATTTGATCGAGCGCCTCATGGGGCATGCGGAATACATCCTCGTCAAGGATGTACCATGAGCATCCGTTGGGCCCCTTCTCCATAATTTTGAGGTGAGGATTTGACGACAAGCTCGCCAGCAATTCATCGCCGGAACGTACCAGTGTCATATAGGGATTGACCGGCGTATAGGATGCCGTATGAATTTTAACATCCATGTTCATTGTTTTTGCCAGACAGGACAACTCATAACAGGCATTTCCCGCTCCCGGACCCAGTTCAAGAAAGGTGAGCGGGTTGTCCTCGAAATACGCCAGCACGAGGCGTATGCCATCAAACAGGTGGCGGGTATTTGTAAAAGATAACCCGCCCTCGTAATGGATCCCGTTGATATCCCATGAGATATGATTTGAAAACTGCATCTCTCCGGATTCCGGCACATAAGAATCCGCATAGGTAATATACCCGGCTTTATGGGCGCGATGAATACCTTCCTTGTATGATGCTAGGCTGAAAATGGATGAGGGCATAAAATCTCAAAATTGGAGAAATCCATAAAAAAATGAGCCCATTTATCCCTAGGTACGGACTATGCCAATTCCAGGAGTCTTTGCCCGTTGTCAACCAGTATGGTCCGCTGTTCCACTTCGGATAACAGCGGGTTTCCTTTGACGTTTTGGACGAGCTCCGAAAGGGTTGACCCGTAATACAGGGGCCCCGGATAGTCCGTTGCAAACAGCACCTGGTCAAATCCGGTGGTTTGGCGAATTTGCGCAACCATTCCCCCATCCGTCAGAAGGTAGTGAGCGGCGCTGATATCGGCATAGACGTTGGGGCATTTTTTCATGAGCGTCAGTGCCTCATTGAACCATATTCCGGGGTGGTGCGTGCTGTAGGAGGCGAAATGGGCCAGCACAATGGGGACATCCGGGTATTTGAGGGCCATCGCTTCCCAGAGGGATGGGTGGGAATCCCGGCTGAGTTCAACCATTTCAAAAGCCCCCGCGGCACATCCGGAATGGGTCAGGACAATAAGACCGTTTCGACGGCAGAAATCAAAAAGCAGGTCCATGTTCTCATTTTCAGCCGGGTTGAAGAACTGCGAGTAGGGCAGCAGTTTGATGCCCTTAAGCCCTAGTTGCTGTATACGATCCAGCTTTTCTTCTACGTAGTCCCCGGATTTGGAAAGGTTCACGGAACCGAAGCCTGTAAGGGTATCAGGATAATCCGCCACCCAGTCGGCAACGTCCTGGTCGGTCACATGGGTTCGCGAATAGAGATCCGCCCGAATGGTTTTCAGAAACTGTGCAAACGGGACCGACTGTGAGTGGGCGGACCCTTCGTAGGCATTTTTCAGCTTTTCCACGATTTCCGGTCGATCCAGGTCTTCCGGGTCCGTATCCGTGGCCAGAATCACCGCATGCCGCACCCCGGCCTTTCGCATGTCCGAGAGGAATTTCAAATCCGGCATTTTGGGGTGAACATGAAATTCCACTCCCGGCCAATCTTCCGATTCCATTCCGGCGGGAGGAAGCCGTGACGGATCGTATTGGACAGCCGCCAGTTCGTCGGCGGTAAAAGCACCCTTCCCTTTCACCACCGCATAGCCTTTCACACGAACCGGGCGCTCAATGGATTGCATCGCCAATTGCAAACGAAGGATGATTTTCCAGTGGGGAGGGGTTTTGATCTTCGCAACCCGTTCCTGAAAAAGGCGTCTAAATTCGGCCAGCCGCCTGGCGTCTTCCGTACGTAAAAGAGCCCTGATCCAACGCCAGCGTACGTCGGGGGGGTCATGGATGAGGGCATCAATGATGTCATCATCGACCGGGATTTCCGGAAATCCAAGGTAAGATGAGTTCGGTTTCAGAGGCGCCATATCGGAGTATCTCCAAAAAGCGTTGATTAAAAAAGGGAAAAACACACGATGCAGGTCAAGCGATTGTTTCTTCCAAAAGAAAGGCAAGTGGAGACCCTTCCAATACAACAGTATCTGCAATCACATACGCTGGGCGATTCAACTGGTGGTAGCCCGGCGAGTGACTGAATAACGGCAACACCTCATGGTGGGTGATGAAGTGTTTGACCTCACCGAAGAACTGCTCCACGTCGGCTGGTGGAATTACGTAGCGCCGTTTGCCGATAACAAGGGCCGCCTGTCTGTTGATCTCTCTGAAGGCGGACATTGCGGAAAAAAAGTATGCGGGATTGTCTTTTTTTATATTTTCCGAATCCAGAACAAGCTTTTCAAGCATCAAAACCGCGCGGTCTTCCTCGCCAGGGAACAGGGCTTTGTAGGGTCTCAGATTTACTCTAACAATGGCGTTATCGTGGGTAACCGATTCCAGTACGGGCTCCCCCTCCCCTGGTGCCACCGACTCCCAGTCATCGGCCAGGTGCTTTCTGAAATATTCCTTGCTGGGGATGTGTTGCCAGTAGCCGAAGGTCCCTTGGTGAAGCAGCTTGTAGATATCGGGCATGTGGATGGCAAGCGTCCTGACTTTCAGCGCTTTAAGCGGCTTCGTCTCCAGTGGGGGATGGTGCTTGATTTCGTGAAGGATGTACTGCCGCAGCAGCACCTCAAGGAGGTTCTCCGTTTCGGCGGCCGTCAGGTGTCGGGGAACGCCGCGTTCCATTTCAGGGTACCCTGCGGTTTGTGTCAAGACCTGCAAAGGTTTTAGAAAGCATTTCCTTCAAGCTGTCCAAGCTGTCACAGCATCTAAGATCCAGTTCGGTGGCAATTTCCGCCGGGATACCGGTCATCAGGGAGCGAACCGCCAGCACCGGTGTGTTCTTGATCCACTTGGTGGCCACCATTTCGATCATGGTCCCGCAGGACAACCCTATGGCAACAAGGCAGTCGCTGATCCTGGCCAGTTCAAATGGTTCCTCCCCCCAGGTCAGGTCATCTCTCACGCGGTGGGCCAGTTCCGGACGTCCCTGGGATTGGGCCTGGGACGTTTCGGCCACGCTCGACGCTCTTGGCCAGAGGGCCAGCGCATCTTTTCCGCCGGCCCGCTTGTAACGCTCAAGCGCCCAAAGAGGAACCCCTTTTACGGGCACGCAAACCATGCCGAGAGATTGATTGGCCAGAAACTCACCGACCTCACCGGCCGCCTTTTCCAGTGCCCCTGAGGACAGACCGGCTTTTTCCTCCACAAGCACCGTGTTGGTAGGCCCTATGATGCCGACGTATTGTGATGCCGCCTTAAGCTTCACTTTCCCCTTCCCATTTTACCCACTGGTCACAACCACCGTGGGGTGGCTTGACTTTTTGCAGTCGTTTACATTGACCTCTGGCGGATGATTTTACCTTGGCCTTTCCATCCACCCATTCCCGTTTCCCCTTCCAGTCCGAGCAGATACCGCACATCTGCTTGCTGCCGTCCAGATCCATCGCTGATAACCTTTCTAAGACATTTTCTCGAAGAATTCCTTGCCAACCCCGCAGTTGGGGCAAAACCACGAACTCGGCACATCCTCAAAAGCCGTACCGGGCTCAATGCCGTTGTCCGGGTCTCCTTCGGCCGGATCGTAAACATGCCCGCAGACGCTGCATTCCCACTTATCCATTGATCATTCCTCCTTTTTCGTTCCCACACTCTGGGCGGGAACTCATACCAAAATGTCAATCCAAGCCACAGATCCGCAATAGCCTTTCCTTGCCTTCTTTTTTTAAAATCACACCCAGCCGGAGATTCCGGGTTTGCGGCCGGGACGATAGGCCACGATAGTATTTTAACAGCTTTTCCATCATCTCCAGCACCTCGTCATCGCTTAAATTCCGAGCGATGATTTCGGCAATCATGGGGTCTTTTCCCCCGGCACCACCGACCATCAGGGTCCAGCCCTTGGGGAGGCCGATCAGTCCGATATCCTTGATGGCGGGTTCGGCACAGGAATTAAAACATCCGGCAATGCCGATTTTGACCTTGGCGGATATCTTCGGGTACGGATAGAAGCGTTCGTCGATTTTTCGGGCCAGGTCGAGCGTATCTTGCTGGCCGCGCTGGCAGAAGGCGTTGCCGGGGCATGCCTTGATGTACTGCTGGCAAAGCGCAATTCCCGCCTTTGCCTTGAAACCCATTTCCCCGTAAGCGGCATCGATATCTTCTTCCTTGACCCCGATGAGGGCCAGGCGCCCGTCACCGGTAATCTTCAGCATTTCAACACCAAATTTTTCAGCCGCATCCGCAATCCCTCGGCCCGTGGCCACATCCATAACCCCACCCACAAGCCGTGCGGCGATGGCATAGGTTTCCTGATCTCGCTGCAGGATGGCGCCTTTGGCCAAAATATCGCTTTTCTCCATGGCTGTTTCTCCTTATTTACACACCGACGGCCTTTTTGAATTCGTCGAGACCCATCTTGTCGATGATTCTCCCCAAACGCACCTTCGGAGACCAGTCGCCGCTTTCAAAAAACCGAAAAACCCGGCTCACCATTTCCATGGCATCGGCATCGTTCAGGTTTTCGTCCATAACATCTCCCATTCGCGGTTTTGCACCGCAGGTGCCTCCGGCGGTTACATTCCAGCCTTCAGGAAATCCGGTCAGACCGATCTCCTTGAAAAGAGGGGCGTTACAGGCATATTCGCACCCTGCAACCCCGATCTTAAACTTGGCCGACAAAAAGCGGCCGTGGTATTCCTTGTCCAGGGCCATGCCGACGCCCATGGCGTCCCGTTTTCCGTGACGGCAATAGGTGGTCCCGGGACAGAATTTTACCATCCGGACACAAAGCCCAATGGCCCACCCGATGTTCATCTCAACATCTTTCCAGAATGCATCGAGATCCGCCTCTTTCAGGCCGACCACGGCGATGCGTTGACCGGAGGTCATTTTCAGGGCCGCCGCGTTGTATTTCTCCGCCGTATCCAACAGTTTTTTGAAATCGGCTACACGGATAAAACCGCCGGGGATGTGCGGCGCCACGGCAAAAGTTTCTTTGTCCCTTTGAAGAATGGCGCCTTTCTCCAGTATGTCCACTTCCATGAGGTTCACTCCTTTTGCCTGGTAAGTTGTTGATTTTAAAAGCCTCGGATTGTTATCCCTCGGCGCTTGTGGGATCAATGATACGTTTGACCTCTGAAATCGTGTTGGCGGGGAATCCGCCCTCTTTGGCGTGTTTTTCAATGAGCTCTTTATTGGGAGAAATATAGACACAATAGATCTTGTCGTCGGTCACGTAGCTCTCAACCCACTGAATCTGAGGTCCCAGGTCATTTAATACCTCACGGGATTTCCGGGAAATTCCCTGAATCTCTTGCTGAGAAAGTTTTCCGGCTCCAGACAGTTCACGTTCGATGATGTATTTCGGCATTTTACTACCTCCTCTTTAAATTAAAGTAGGGGCCACCCGTTGATGTGGCCTAAGTGCTTCCTAAAAGAAATATAACCGGTTATATCCTTCCGTTCAGACAGAACCCCGCGCATATTTTATAAAAATGGGGGCAATCGGTACATTCCTGCGCATCGACATTTTTGTGTAATTTGCTAAAATCATCTGTTATTTTTTTCAGGCCATCCTCAAACCGGGCCCGAATATGCTGCAGCATCATACATGGAATGACCTCCAAATTAGGCAAAACATCAACTGCAAAGGAACAGCCGGAATTAACATAACGTAAGTGCGTGGCCAATATCTTGCGGTGTTCATCCGTAAACATGCATAAGGGCATTCCACATCCATCCTGCAAAACGGTGATCCCGCCATCCTTGAATCGTCGTACAATTTTGACAAGGATATCCCCAAGCGCTGTATTGTTAATAAAATGCTTCCTCGGAACGGTCATATCCAAACTGATACCCAGCGTATCCAACCCGTATGGTTTGTAGTCGAACAAATAATCATACATATCTTCTTTCATATCCAAACCAAGGGTTATGCGCCCGAACCAATTCAAATGTGGTTTCATCTTTTTCGGGTTTTTCTCCGAAGGTTTTGGCTTCCAATCAATCCGGGATAAGTTTTTCATAAACCATTCATAATGGCCCTTCTGATAATTTCCGGGGATATCGGTATTGACCATAATAGGTTCAAACATGTATGAATTTTGGTTGGCAAAATCGATAAAACCATCCGAATATAATAAATTGGTGATTAAAGCGATTCGCATGCCTTGAGAAGACGCATATTCTATAAAATCTATAAGTTGGGGGTGTAATGTTGCCTCGCCCCCCAACAAATTGACCGTCCAGATGTTATGACTTATTAATTCAGCAATGCATTTCTTGAAATCTTCGAATGTCATATCTGTAATGGCGTTGTTCCGCAAATCACCCATAAAGCAAAAATCACAGAGTTTATGACATCTTGTCGTAATAATGATATTCACTACGTTGGTTCCTTCCCAGCTTTCAAAACCATAATTTTATAATGTAACGTCAGAGGTATTTCATGCTTGGTCCACCTACAATCCCAACACCTCATCGGCCACATCTCCCAGACCCAGCTCTTCCAATTTTTCCCGTGTGGGAATGCCGGTCTCCTTGTCCCAACCCCGTAAATCGTAATATTCGTCTTTCATCTGCTCGAATTTTTCCTTATCCATCACCTCGTCTTTGAATTTTCCTTTAGAAAGGGGTTGTTCAAAGAATTTCTTGGGCAAGGTATCATCAGCCCGCCTCAAGCCCTGGCGGACATCGAACATCCGCTCCAGGTTACGCACACGTTCGGAGACTTTGAGCAGCTTGTTGATTTCCCAGTCCTTACCGGTTACCAGATTGAAGAGACGCGTAGGCATTTCCGCATCCTCATAAACAAAGAGCGTATAGACCCACTTACAGATGCCCAAATTGTCCGCCACCCGTTCCATATGTTCGGAAATAAAAGCTGGCAGGGCCTTCCCCTCATAGGATGTGGGGATCGCCGCCTCTTCACTGCCGTACTTCTCCTTGGCCACCTGCTGGAACCATTCAGCGGACATATTCCAGTCAAACTCCAGTAAACTCCCTCTCAGGGGAAGCGGATCGCCCCTGTGACCCACGGCGGCCATCAAACCCGTGCCCTTATAGGCCCGGTATTCATAGGCATGGGGGGCAACCCCCTTGATCTGGTCTACCTTTTCCACCGCTTCGGGGCCGAACTTTTCCGCTGCCGCCATCTGTCCCTTGGCCAGCAGATCGCCGTATCCTTCCCGGCCGGCGATCTTGCGGATGGTGGTGAGGATGGCCTCCTTGTCGCCCCGCTCCATGGCCACGTCATCGGTGTCCCCCGACGTGATGATCTTATCGTGGTAAAGCTCCATGAGCAATCCGATGCACGCCGAGGTTTCCGTGCCGTCCATTCCCATGCGGTTGCACAGTACGGTGGCCTCCCAGAAAACGTCCATATCCAGGTTCCAAACTGCTCCCGTAAAACCGCTGAAAGGTTCGCAGGAGGTGACCCCTTTCCCTATTTCCGGATGGGAGAAAAAACTCATGCACCGACCGGGACAGTTAAAACACCCAAGGCTCCTGAGTTGATATTTTTCCATGAACTCAATACCCTGATAATTTTTCATGATGTCCTCCCAGCAGACATCCTCAAAATAACCCACTGGGAAAAAGCTGTGCTCATACATCATGGGTATAGATCGGGATACGCCCCAGTTGGCCAGTTCCTGATAGGCGGGGTTCTCACGAATTTCTCCGTTAACCTGGATGGCCAACTCAAGCAATTCCTCGGGCCTCGCCACGTTTACCCCTCCCGAGCCGCGAACGGCAATAGCTTTCAGATTTTTGCTGCCCATGACGGCGCCCATCCCCGTCCTGCCGGCGGCATCCCCGGTTTCCGTGATGAGGCAGGCGAACTGGACCAGATTCTCTCCCGCCGGACCGATGCAGACCACTTTAATCTCGGGGTCTCCCAGCTCCTGCTGAATGGCCTTTTGGGTCTCAAACGTGTCCTTGCCCCACAGATTTTCAGCATCACGGATTTCCACCCGGCCGTCCTTGATCCACAGGTAACAGGGTTTCTCGGATTTTCCCTGAAAAACGATGTGGTCATATCCCGCATACTTGAGCTCGGGTCCCCAGTACCCCCCAAAGTTGGATTTTGCCCTAAGGTTGCTCATGGGTGAAAGGGCCGTCACATCCACCCGACCGGAGCCGGGCACCGCGGTTCCCGTCAGGGGGCCCGTATTGAAGATCAGCGGATTTTCCGGATCCAGTGCCCCTGTTCCGGGCGTGTAACGATCGTAAATCAGCCGCGCCCCGAGTCCCCTCCCACCGATGTAATCATCCACATAGGATTCCGTGGGTTCGGTGGTGATTTTGCCTTCGCTCAAATCGACATTCAGTATTTTTCCCGTCCATCCGTTCATCATCCTTCCCCCCCTATGGCTTCTTTAACCAGCAGCGGAATCCGACCGGCGTTTTCGGTTAATTTAAGGTAGGCTTCCCTGGATATCTCTTCATAGGTCAATGCCCCGGTGGGACACACCTTCACACAGGTGGGATCCCCATCGCACAGGTCACACTTCAGAATTCGACCGTTATCCGGGTCCACAAAGGTGGCGCCGAAAGGGCACGCAAATACGCAGCTCATGCAGCCGATGCACAGATAAGGGTCCACCTCCATGGCACCGGTTGTATGATTGCGGTAAGTGGCATGTTTTGGGCAGATAAACTCGCAGGCCGGAGCCTCGCACCGCATGCAATTGACCGGTATAAAGGTCCCGCTCTGCTCCCATTTCACCACATGAACCCTCCCCTTGGCAGGGTTGCAAACCCCTTCATGTTTAAGAGAGCAAAAGGTCTCACAGGCACGACACCCGGAACACTTTCCGGCATCAACAATCAAGGTTTTGATCATAACGAACACTCCTCCCGGCACTCTATTTAGAATCAGTGCCTAAAAAGGCAACAAACTTATCTCGATCCTGTTTTGGGTTTCTTTCCTGGGCTCTCCCCGTGACTGGGAAATCTCAACGGCCTTCTGCGTCAGAAAGCAGTGGAGGGCATTGTTAGCGGTTTCCGTACCCAACACCTCAATCTCCTCCACAATCCCTTTTTCGTCTGTCCCATAATGGTGGTAAATAAGTCCCTGGGGAGATTCCAGCGCTGCATGACCCATTCGCCCCATTTTGGAAGGAATGGTTCGGATTGCAGGTCCGGTCAATTTCTCCTGTACATACAATTCCGTCATCTTTTCCGCTGCCTGAAGCAATTCCACCAAAAGTGCCCAAAAACCCGCAACAACGCCGAAATGAGGAAATGGCCCCAGCGCACTAATCAAATGCTGCCGTTCTTCCTCTGCCATCGGGTATAAAAGGGCTTCATCGCCGTTCAATCGCGCCAGGGGACCCACAAAGAAGAATTCGGGGTTGGAAATCGGAAATTCAAAATGAAACCGATTTCCCCTTTCTCCCTTCCCGGTTCCATTTTCCGACTTCTCATTAATACAGGCAAAGGGTTCATGGGTCCATGACGCATTATAAAGACTAATCTTTTCAAACATCATATCCGAAGTGAATCGATCCATCTCTTTTCCCAAGTGGTCGTTCAAGACGACGCTGCCATCCTTTTCTCCAAGGGTCATGGATGTCATGGGTTCGATACAAAAAGTTTCAAGCCCATCCAATTCCTTCTCATCTCCAAAAATCTCATCTCGAAGAAATTCTCCCATACGCATAGCGAATTTCAGACAAAATTCGGCGATCTCGGATAATCGAAAGTAGAGGTCTTCTTTCAAAAATCGGCTCACGCCCCCTGCCACAGCAGATAAGGGATGATGAACCCGCCCTCCCAAAATAATGGCCGCCTCCTGGGAGAGGGCCTCATGGTGCATAATCTCATCCAGAAAATGGGGTGAAAGCATACTCGGACCCTTTGGATTTCCGCGTCTCCCATACTCCGAAAAGGGATTCATCCACGATGAGAGGTAAAAATAGAGTTTCCTCAAGTGGTGACTGAAGACCTGGGCTTGGAGCAGGCCCTCCCGCATATTCAACGCCATGGGAGGCGGCTCAACCCCGAAGAGATTGTCGAGGGCCATTGCCGAGACCAGATGATGGGCAGGAGACAACATGCTGAGTATCCGCGGCAACTCCTCCACCGGTCGGCCTTTGCAGATCAACGCCATATCCTTCGGTGCGGTCACCTGAAAACAGGCCTCATGATGTTCGGCCTCATGGAAGATCGTAACGCGTACGGGGTCTTCCTGCCATCTTAGCGGGTCAAAGGTCGCATTTTTCATCTTTCAATCCTTGGACGGGGTGGAGAAAAGGGTACATTGGGTCTGCAACGTGTAGCGATAAAAGGTGCCCGCGAGATCCACAAAGTTATCCACAAGTGTGTCAATTTCCCGTGCATCATCCAGATCGAATGTGGAAGCGATGGCCGAAACCATCTTGGCTCCAGGGTCGAAGATGGCGTCAACTTTTCCAAAACAGCCGCGGCAGGGTTGCGCCATGGCCGTACAAAGCCCGCCACACCCCCCCATGGTGGTGATTCCCTGGCAAAGCAAACCCTGTTCCAGGAGACAGCGCCCCAATGCTTCATATTTCTGGTAGGGGCGTTTATAGGTCTCAAACCGCTTTTCCTCCTTGACCCTGGAGCAGGTGGCGCAAACGGCTTTTTCCCCTGCAAACACACTCCCTTTCGGAGGCAGGATGCCGGAGGTGATGGCCTGGGCAACGGCTTCAGGCAATCTTGCGGTTGAAAAAGAGAGACGAGCGGGCGCTCTTCCCTCACAAACCAGGGATTGGATAGCCGCCCACAGAAAATTCTGAGGGGGCGGGCAGCCGGGGACAAAATAGTCCACTTTCACGATCTGTGAAAGGCCCGAGACCCTTGGTTCAAGGGTCGGCAGCCTTGGGTTGGCTTCCTCAAGGGCGTGTTCTGGATCGTCCGGTTTCGGTTGGGACGGTTCACCGGGCCCCCTGGACCGGCTGAGATTACCCAGGCCGGGCAACCCTCCGAAAGCGGCGCAGGCGCCCAGGGCCACCATAATCCGGGATTTTTCCCGCAGTTTAACGGCCGCTTCCCGGTCGCTAACGGTCCTTATGGCCCCGGAAAAAAAACAGACATCCACACCCTCCTGCGCTTCCAGATCTTTCCACTGAGAACCTAACACATAGGGCCAGAATGTGATATCGGCATAACGTGCCAGGGAGTTCACCTGATAGTGGATATCCAGAATGGCATTTTCACAGGCCCGACAGCCGGTGGCGGTAAAGATGGCTAACTTTTTATTCGGCACTGTATTTGTTCCCATCACTTTTTTATGGACAATGAAAAGGGTCCCAATTTGCGCACCTCCTCAGTCATTTGGTTGATGATCTCGGCGTATTGGGGAGCGTCGGACGCCGCAATCCATTCCAGCCGAAAACGCCCCTTCTCCACTCCCAGCTCCTTCAAAAGCCTGTTTAGAAGCGGAGCACGCCGCATTGTCTTGAAATTCCCCGAAATATAATGGCAATCGCCCGGATGGCATCCCCCCACCAGTACGGCATCGGCACCTTTGGCAAACGCCTTTAAAACGTAACTAGGATCCACCATTCCCGAACATAATACGCGGATCACCCGAACGTTGGGCGTTTGTTTATAACGGGCAATACCGGCTGTGTCCGCAGCCACGTGCGCGCACCAGTTACACAAAAATGCGATGATCTTGGGTTCAAAATCGCTCATGCGAGAATTCCTTCTATTTCAGCAATAATCTGATCCGGAGTGAAATGCTGCACCCGGATGGCTGCCACGGGACATGCAGCGGCACAGGTGCCACACCCTTTACAGAGAACATCATTGACAAAGGCCGATTTTCGCTCTTCATTGAAGGAAACGGCACTGTACGCACAAAGTCCCTCACAGGTCCTGCATCCCGTGCAGGCTCTCTCATTCACCACCGCCACGGTGGGCTCGATCTCAATTTTCTTCCGACTGATCAGTGACAATGATAGAGCTGCGGCGCCCTGGGCCTGGGCAACGCTGTCAGGGATGTCTTTGGGACCCTGGCAGCAGCCAGCGATAAAGATGCCGTCAGACGCCGTAGCCAGTGGGCCCAGTTTTGGATGAAGTTCATTGATCCACCCGTCGGCGTCTAGTGAGATCCCCACCATGCGCGCAACATCCTCGATACCATCGGCAGGCTCAAGCCCCACACTCAAAACGACCATATCCACGGGAACTCGCCTGATCTTACGGGCGAGCGTATCCTCGGCGACCACGGTGAGCCTTCCATGGTCAGTGGGGTCATCCACGATATCGGTCACTTCGGCGACTTTGCCCCGTATAAAGTGAGTGCCCTCTTCCTGGAGTCGGTTGTAAAATTCCTCATAGCCTTTCCCCGGCGAGCGGATATCGATATAAAACTCATAGATCTCCGCCTCCGCTTTTTCCTTGACCAGGTGCGCCAGTTTCATGGAGTACATGCAGCAGACACGGGAACAGTACTTATTGTAAGCCTGATCTCTGGACCCGACGCAGTGGATAATGGCCACTTTTTCAGGCACCCGTCCGTCCTTGGTCAGGATCTTTCCCCCGGTGGGGCCCGTGGCATTGTTCAACCGTTCAAACTGTAAACTGGTATACACCTCCGGGTATCGGCCGAAACCATAGTGCGTCAGTGGTGTGGGGTCAAAAACCTTGAAACCCGTGGCCACGATGATGCTCCCCACATCCAGCTCACGGATGCGTTCATGGTCCTTCAGGTCGATGGCCTGGGGCCCGCATTTGGTCATGCATTCCCCACACTGACAGCAAATACTGCAGTTGAGACAGCGCTGCCCTTCCGCCATGGCCATCTCTTCGGTAAAGCCCAGCTCCACCTCTGCGAAGTTTCCCTTTCGCCTTTCGGGCGTCAGAGTAGGCGTTTGCTGACGTTCCAGTGGACGGGCCCTTTTCCGCTCTTCTTCCGTCAGCACCGGATCAACCGGTTCTTCTGTGGGTTTGACCTCCCTCAGCCCCCCATGCTCCAGAAAGCTGTGAATGGACTGTGCAGCCTTTCTTCCATGGGCCACCGCCTCCACAAAGCTGGCCGGCCCCAATGTACAATCTCCTCCGGCAAAGATGCCCGACTCTATGGTTGCCAGGGTCTCTTCATCGGTTACGATTCTGCCTTTGGGGTCGGCTTCCAGGCCTAGGTCTTCCAGAAACGTTGCCTCGGGCATTTGGCCGATGGCCGGTATCACATTATCCACATTCATGATCGTTTCAGAACCCGGCACGGGTGCGGGCCGGCGGCGGCCGGATTCGTCGGGCTCACCAAGCGCCATCTTGAGGTATTCCAGGGTCTTGAGCTTGCCGTTTTTCCCCACGAGCCGGGTGGGGGCTGCCAGGAAAGTGAATTTGACGCCCTCTCTCTCGGCTTCTTCCACCTCCACGTCGTAGGCGGGCATCTCAGCCCGGGAACGGCGATAGAGGATGGTCACATTCTCGGCCCCCAGACGCACACAGGTACGGGCGGCGTCAATGGCCACATTGCCGCCGCCGATGATCACCACCCTGTCACCCAGGGGGACGTCTTGGTTCAGGGAGACGTTTCTGAGGAGGTCGGTTCCGCCGATGACCCCTTCCAGGTCCTCACCTTCTATTTTCATGGAAAGGCTCCGGTGGAGTCCTGTGGCGATGAAGAAAGCCTTGTAGCCTTCCTTTTTCAGGCTGTTGAAGGTAACATCCTGGCCGAAAGTCACCCCGGTTTTTAGGGTGACCCCCATATCCATTAGATTCTTGATTTCCGCCTCAAGGATATCCCGGGGGAGACGGTAATCGGGAATACCTACCGCCAGCATACCACCTGCCAAAGGAAGTTTTTCAAAAATGGTTACCGGGTACCCTTCGAGGGCCAGATAATAAGCAGCCGACAGTCCAGCCGGGCCGGCCCCCACAACACCCACTTTTGCCTCGCGAGGATCTTTCACGGGGGGGTGGCTGAACACGCCCCTTTCAAGCTCAAGGTCTCCCAGAAACCGCTTGGTATGACAGATGGCCAGGGGTTTATCGAGCTGCCCTCTCTTGCAGGCAGCTTCGCAGGGATGAAAACAGATGCGGCCGCAGATGGCAGCAAAAGGCATCCGTTCCCTGACCACGGAAAGAGCCTCATCAAATTTCCCCAGACCGGTCAGGGTCATGTACCCCACTGCGTTCACACCCGCGGGGCAGGCGGCCTGGCACGGGGGCATGCCCATGCGCTGAATGGAGAAGCCACCGGGGACGGCCTGTGCAAAATTACGGCCGATGGCATGACATGTCTTGAGCCCCGACTCGTAGGCACTGGGGAGTGTGATTGGACAGACCTCCACACAATCGCCGCACCCGGTACACTTATCCAGTTTTACATAGCGCGCTTTGTGGCGGACACGGACCTTGAAATTTCCCACAAACCCTTCTACGCTTTGAACCTCGCTGTACGACATGAGGTCGATATTTTCATGCTGGCCCACGGAGACCAGTTTGGGCGTGCCGATACAGGCGGCGCAATCCAGGGTGGGGAATGTCTTGTCAAATTTGAGCATGTTGCCGCCAAGGCTCGCTTCCCTTTCCACCAGATAGACCTTTTTTCCGGCATCGGCAATATCGAGGGCCGCCTGCATGCCCGCAATCCCCCCGCCAATGACCAGAACGTTGGGGTTGACATCGGCCACTCCTGAAAAAAGCACCTCATGTTGAAGGACCCGGGAAACCGCACCTCTCACCAAATCCTTGGCCTTTTCCGTCGCCTTCACGGGATCCTCGGTCACCCAGGAATCGTGTTCCCGGATACAGGCCATCTGAAAAAAGTAAGGATTGATGCCGGCGGTCTTGGTGGCCTTTCGAAAGGTTTTCTCATGCATCCGGGGGGAGCAAGAGGCCACAACGACCCGGTTAAGGCCCTTCTCCCTGACATCGTTAATCAACAACTGCTGCCCGGGGTCGGAACACATGAACTTATACTCGTTGGCGGAGGCCACATAGGGGAGCTTGTCCGCATATTCGGCCACCGCATTCACATCCACTTTACCCGCGATGTTGGTTCCACAGTGACAGATATAAACGCCGACTTTTGGATTAGAGTAGCTCATAAATTATTCACCCTTCACTCTTTTTGAAAGGTACCAGTAACTTTTTGAGTTGAAGATCTTTCTCTCCTAACCCAAAGGCCAGGCCCAGTAGTTGCGTAAAAAAAAGGACCGGAATATCGGGAAGATTGAGTCCGGACTGCGAGGCATCCACATTGAACTGGCACAGCGGGCACACGGTGCTGATGGCCCGGGCCCCCTTGAAAAGGGCATCATCGACGATCCTTCTGACCAGCGGCAAGCAGTTTTTCTCGTAAGGCATCATATGAGAGGCGCCGCAGCAAAGGGTCTTGGCGGAATAATCGGCTGGCACAGAGGCCCCAAGGGTTTCAATGAGACGGTCCATCATCACCGGATGTTGACGGTCATCCATATCGCCCCAGGGCCGATTCAACTGACATCCGTAGTAGGGTGCCACGGTCAATGCTTCCAGGTCCACTTTGACATGCTTCTTGATATCATCGGGATCAAGGTCGTTGACCAGAACCTCCATATAGTGCCTGATCTTGGTACTCCCCGTATAGGTCAAATCCTCTTCGGCCAGGGCATCATTCACCTGCGCCATCAGTTTTTCATCTTCAGCCAGCTTATCTTTGGCCTTTCTTAAGGTTGAATAGCAGGCATTGCACACATTCACCACTTCCTTGAAATCCTGTTTTTCGGCCAGGGCCATCACTCTGGCAGGCAATACAACAGCTGGAAGATCTTCCAGGCTCCAGTAGGAGGTGGCCCCACAGCAGTTCCACCCCTCAATTTCCACCAGCTCCGTATGGAGAATTTGAGAAACAGCCTCTGTCGATTCCTTGTATCCCGCGGATCCTTTATAGGTACATCCGGGAAAAAACCCGTATTTCATGATGCCTTCTCCAATTCCCTGGCCTTCGTCATCACCTTTTTGAATCCGACTAAATTCTTTACTGGGTACACCTTATGCTCCAAGCGTTTACGCTTTGCCAGTTTGAGGGCTAGGGAGGCCTTTTTCATCGCATCAACAGGATGACGGAAGGCATATCGGTTCATGACCTGTATATCGGTAATTTTCCCGTATCGCTCAACCGGCCCCCTGAAGGCTTCGTAAAGGTCAGGCAATTTGGCACCAGGCGCCTGTATTCCTTCCCCAATCGCCATCTTTTTCAAGGCATACATGTGGTCAGTAATGACAATATCGCGCGGGCATTTGACCACGCAATTGTAGCAGGAGACGCACAACCACATGGTGTTGGCTTTGAGAGCATCTTCCATGTCGCCCTCTCGGGCCAATTCAAACAGCTGCCGTGGGCCATAGTCCATAAAGGGGGCCAGGGGGCAGGAGCCACTGCAGGATCCGCACTGAATACAGTTCCGAATTTCCTCCCCGTGATATTTTTCGAAAAACCTAGCCTTTAAGGCCGCATTATCCATTTCAACATGAACCTCCTCCCTCCAAAACGGCCACAGACTCGATAAAACATCACCCATCCACCTTCAAGCTTCGAGCGATTTTCATGGCTTCCTGCTGCCTGACATCCTGAATCACCCTTGCGGAGGTCCCGAAACTCAATGCGCCCGTGGGGCACTTGAGGGCGCAGGCAGGCCAGAGATCCTGTTCCACCCGATCCATGCACCCATCGCACTTGGCAATTTTCCCTGTTGCGGGATTGAGCTGAGGAATGCCGAAAGGACAGGCGATGGCGCATGTCTGGCAACCGATGCAGAGCTCCGGGTCGGAAAAGACGATTCCGTCCTCTTTTTTCTTCATGGCGCCGGTGGGGCATGCCAGAACGCAGGCCGGCCGGTCGCAATGAAGGCAGGTAACGGCCATGAAATTCATCAACAGCTTGTCATCGTTTTCCACCGGACCCATCTGAATCACCTTGAACATACGGGGCCCCGCAGGCAGGTTATGTTCCAGTTTGCAAGCCACCTCACAGCTGAAACATCCGATACAACGGGTGGAATCCACCAGCAGAAGATCTTTACGTTTCTCAATTTTTTGTTGTTCCTGGCTCATGGCAAAAACGCTTTCAGAATGTCAAAAGCCTCCTCACTTGTTTGATCCCTTTTGTGTATCACAACCCGTTTCTCCTCCATTTTCCGGGGAGACCAGACCATCCATCTCGGAACCATCCGGCTGATCCACGCGTGCCCTTCCATCATTGTTGCGGCGCCTGTCACCAAAATGCGTTCGCCATTTTCAATGCCCAGCACCTCTGCCGTTTCCGGATGAATCTGCACGGCATTTTCCGTTATCAGCTCCCGGGTCCAGGGCCACCAGTGAACCACATCGTTGGTGCGGGAAATCACTCGGGTGGCCTGAAAATGAAGGGGGAATCGATCCGCTTCATCGGGTCCAATCGTGATTTCAATGCTGGCCGGTGCATGCATGGGAGTGATTTTCCGGGGGGCTTCTTTATCTTGAACAGGCCAGCGCAAGAGCTTCGAAGTATCTTGCAGTTGATCCACCTGACACCCTGAGGTTTCAGGAGAACGTTCGAGAATCCAGTTGTAAAACGCTCTGTGATCGGCCAAACCATTTTCTTTTTTCCACGGAAAGTATTCCTCCCACCCGAAACGCTGGGCCAGACGAATCCAAAAACCCAGGCCGGAACGACAGGCGTCGCTGGGCCACACGATTCGGTTCCCCCACTGGATGGTCCGGTCATTGGTGAAAGACAAACCGTCTCTTTCAGCCCATACCGCCGCCGGAAAGACCATGTGCGCCATCCTGCGGGTCAGGTTGGGATATGAACCGAAATAGGCAATAAGGTCCATTTCATTTACACGAGGCTGAAACGGAGAAAAAAAATCGTTCAGGCAGTTACCCGTACAGATCAGGGCTTTGGGTTCCATCTCACCGGAAACTTCGGCCCAATCGGTGTTAAACTGGTATGGCGCAAGACTGGTTTTCTTAACAGCGGGAAATTTATCCTCGGCACTTGAGATATCGCCGCTGGTATTCAGCCTGGGCCATCCGGATTCAAGGGGATACCAGCCGCCGCCGATGTTGTCAGCCCATCCCATGGCGCGAGCCATGGTAGACCAGATGCCGTGATGGGGAAAAAACGCCAACCGTTTACCGGTTACCAGGGTGAGAGATTTATTACCGGCAAGAAAGCGGGCCATGGGAAGGAGGTTCTCCGCCGCAAGACCGATTTTCTCTTCGACATTATCGAGAGACATCTCGCTAAAAGAGGTCAGCCATGCCTTCGGTTCAAGAACTCTGTTCTTGACGGACTCCTGTGTACAGAAACCTTCCTCCATGAGCATCTTCATCAGGACCAGACCCAGAAGGTTGCCGCTTTCAGGTCGGATAACGATGGCCATATCGGCCTTGGACAAGGTCGTGGTAAATCGGGTATCCACTGCAAGCACCCTAGCGCCTCGCTGCTGCGCATCAAGAACCCAGCCGAATGCCACAGGATGGGTGGTTGCCAGATCTGCCTCCATCAGAAAAATGCATCTGCTTTCCAACCAACTCGAACATGATGCCCACGGATCGATCAGATCGTCCGGAGGCATTAGATCTTTCGGTTCACCCAGCGGATGGTAAACGTGCGGCGTCCCCCATAGTTTGGCGAAGCGCAGCGCGCCGAGAAAGAAATCAAGCCCTGCTTCCGGATCACAACCCACCACCAATGACTCAGGCCCATGCCGGTCTTTGGTTTTTCGGAGCCGTTCAGCCAGCAAATCCAGTCCCTTTTCCCAGTTATCCACGGCCTCGAAGGGACCCTTTAGTCCGTCGCGGGTTGCCGGAAGCGTGATCCGATCCGGATGGGTCACGCCCTGGACGAAAGCCATGCCTTTCGCGCAAAGTCTTCCTCTGCTGATGGGATGCGTTTCATCCCCCTGAATATCCACGATCCTTTCATCTTTGACATAAGCCAAAAGACCGCACCCCACAGTACATTCCTGACAAACCGTGCGAATCGCCCGATCATGGTTTTTGCTTGTTCCGGAAAAGCGCCTTAACGGTTCATGGGTCAGCATTTAAACTCCTTCAGACGGTCCACACTGCAAATATTGCGAAGGGAATTTTGTATTGATTAACCAGCACATCTTAAAGGAGGAACAGCAATGTTTGTGCCAAAAAAAATAAATTGCGGAAAAGCGAAATATCCGCATAAATTCACATAAGAATTGGCTTTTACCGAGGCTCTAAGCACAAGGTCCACAAGTCATCTACGGGGAGAAATGCCCCATCCATTAAACTTTTATCGCACATTAACTACCTGATATCATGTTTTATTATATCCATTTGGGGTTAGACGGGGTCAAAGTGGATATATATGAGGCATTTCGGAAGCCGCTTTTCACAGGGGTTAGGGGCCAGTGGCCACGGGCCGGTAGCAAATGTTTTTTTCTTTTCCCTCTATAATCCTGATCCCCGACCGCTTGCCCCTGATCCCTGACTCCTAAATCAGGGATATGTGGTGCGTTTTTTGCAAAGCCTTGCCGGATTAATGTCGATTTTTTGAAAAGAGCATCCTTCGCGCTGTGACTTTATTCCATGCCGTGGATGTAGAAAATCGTGGGCGAGGCTTTTTAGTATGGGTAGTGTGGATCGGTTCAACCGGCACATCAATTATCTCAGGGTTGCCATTACGGATCGCTGCAACCTGAGATGCTTTTACTGTATGCCGCACAAAGGCGTTGTTCAATATGCCCATTCAGAAATACTCACCTACGAAGAAATACTCCGTATCGTCCAAACGGCAGCTAAAATCGGGTTTAACAAAGTCCGTCTCACCGGCGGTGAACCGCTTGTTAGACGCGGTATCCACGAATTGGTCCAACGGCTCTCCGGTATTCCTGAAATCGATGATTTGGCGATGACAACCAATGGCGTGTATTTGGATCAAACGGCGGAACGGTTGTTCCACGCCGGTTTAAAGAGAATCAACATCAGTCTGGATACGCTGAACCCCGTTAAATTTTACAGAATCACCCGGACCGACAAATTCAATACCGTTTGGAAGAGCATCTCCACGGCAGAATCGACCGGATTTGCACCCATCAAGATCAACGTCGTGGTGATACGGGGTGTGAACGACGATGAGATCGGCACCTTTGCCCGCTTGTCCTTAGGCAAACCCTATGCGATCCGTTTTATTGAGTACATGCCCATCGGGTGTGATAATGACTGGCGGCCGGAAAGGTTTATGTCGGTAAGCGAAATAAAGGCACGGGTGGAAACCATTTCCACCCTGCAGCCTGTGCCGCAGACCCACGTGGACGGTCCGGCTGAACGCTATCGTTTCGCTTCCGGCAGGGGAGAAATCGGTTTTATCGGGGCCATCAGTCGGCATTTCTGCCGTTCCTGCAACCGTCTCCGCCTGACCCCCGATGGTACACTGCGGCCTTGTCTGATGTTGGATGAAGAGATCGATGTGAAGACCCCGCTTCGAAAAGGGTGTACTGCGCAGGATCTGGAAACACTTTTTCATCAGGCCATTGCGTTAAAGCCAAAGCGTCCGCCCGTGCCGCTGTGCAACAGTATGGGCAGCGGGCGTATGATGTCGCGCATAGGGGGGTGATCGATTTCGATGATGAAGCCCTATGTGAACCTTCGAAGCCGTTTGGATTTTCTTGTTTAGGCTTTGGATTCACGCCATTTTGATAGCAAAGGGGGTTGGTAGCCATATGCTAGATGCATAAGAAAACTTTTTTCATTTTGCATGTAAAACCTTAGTCTACACAAAACAGTTAAATAAGGAGGGATGGAAATGACATTAGCAGTTCTTGTAGCAATCAGCGTAATGTGGGTACCCTTGGCGATTTTTTTGTTGGGTAAAGGTGAGGGCAAAAGCACCGGCGCCGTCTGCGGCATGGTGGGAACGGTTGTGATCATCGGTGCGATTCTCCAAGCAGCCGTTTTCAAGGATGGATTCGTTGCCGGGTTGCTCTTTGCACATGGTCTCTTGTACTGCATTACTTCCTATGCCCTGGTAACCGGCGTGGAAGATGGCCTCAATACCGTCGCCAACGTCAGTTTTACGGTGGCCATTGTCTCCCTCATCTACGCCATTCTCTTCTTCACCGGCGGACCGGTCCTGGAAGGCGGCAAGCGATTGCTGGAATCCAGTAACTATTTTGGATTTGCCTGTCTGGGTTACACGGTCCTTACTATCGAAGTATGGGGGTTCGGTTACGGCAAGTGTCCGGCCAAGCTTCTGGCCTGGTCGCTTATCCTGTGGGCTTTTATCGGACTGTATGTCCCTGCGTTCTGGCTATTTACTTCCGGTACGCTGCCGTTCTAAATAATTCCGGGGGACAGCCGCTGTTATAAGTGGACAGGGCTGTCCCTTTGTCACAAGATATCGAGGCTGTATGCAAACCAGCGAGTCTTATATCGGATTTTCACCCCTTCCGGACCCATCCGACATCGTGACGGCATTGCTCAATGATCCTTTCGACGTTCGCTGGCGGGTCGTCAGACAGCTTTTTCGCATTAAGGAACGGCGTGACCGGGAAAATCTCATTCAAGCACTTCAGCCCTATCTTTATGAGGTGAATGATTCCAGGGTCAAAAACCGTATCATCCTTGCCCTTCAGGCGTTGCACCGGCCCCTGGACATAAATAATTACGTCCTGGTCAAGGACAAAGGTGCCTTTAACCCCGCGGAAGTTGAAGATCTCGGTACTGAAGAAATCGGAGCATCAGCCGTACCGAATTTTTTTCCGGTGGTGGATTTTCATATCCATCCCAAAATGCCCGATTTGAAATTCCTTGCCGATATGCATGCGGCCGGTGTCACTCACGGGGTGATTCTGGCCACGGACACGGACCCCGAAGATGTGGAACGTCCGGAAATTCGCAATATGCTGAAAGAAGCGTTCTCCGGCACGACCCAATCCAGTCACATGCCCTTTGAATCCTTATTGAAACATATCAAAGCCGGCCTCCACTCCCCCACCGATGTGTCCAACCGGGACGTGGCGGATTGGGTCCGGAACTATCCGGATATCCTCATCGGTTTCGGATCCATAAATCTATCCAAGGACCCGGCATATGTTGAAGAGACACTTGAGGCGCTGGAACGGATGAATGTGCGGGGTATTAACCTCCTGCCTCACGCCCAGTTTTTCAATCCATCGGAAAGCGAAAATATGGCCGTTATATTTGACTACTGTCGTCGAACCGGCTCGATTATCATATCGCATTCGGGATGCGCCCCCGGTCCCTTTGAAATTCCGGAGCTCTGCCGGAACGCACGCCCGAATCTGTGGGAACCGCTTTTGGCAAAATATCCGGATGTTCCCCTTGTTTTGGCCCATTTCGGTTCTTACAGCAAGGAAATACCGGGGATCTGGCTTTTTGAAGCCCTTCAGCTGGGGAAAAAATACCGAAACGTATATGCGGATCTGGCTTCTGTGGAGTGGCTTCTGGATCGTGAAAATGTGGTTCGGGAAATTCGGAAAACCATAGGGTTTGACCGCATTTTATTTGCATCCAATTATCCCCATTTCCAGGCATCGGATGCCAGTCTGGCCTATGTTGTCAGCGGCATCAAAGCAAACACAACGCTTACCCCTAAGGAAAAACGGAAAGTTCTGGGTGAAAATGCTGCCCGTTTATTGAACATCGCCTGATTCGATGAAAATTATGATTCAGGTTAAAGGCGGTTGACCGGGAGGGGCAATTTTGGATACCCTTGAAACAATTCGCAACAAATTTTCAAGTTTGGCCGAACTCCCGGACGAAGAGATCGACCTCGTGGGCGCCACACTAATCATTGCCCGAATCTCTTACCCCCGGTTGGATGAAACGGTCTACCGACGGTATCTGAGCGAATTGACGGAAAGGCTTCGATCTCGGTTAAATGAGACCGACCGACCGGTCGCGATGATTGAAAAACTAAATCGGATTTTATTTGAGGAGGAGGGATTTCGAGGCAACCGGCATAACTACTTTGAGCCCGACAACAGCTTTATAAACCGGGTGATAGACCGGAAACTCGGTATCCCCATCACATTGTCGCTCATATACACTGAAGTCGGTAAACAGGCCGGTATGAATCTATCCGGTATATCGTTACCGGTGCATTTTATCGCGGCTTTATTCCATGAATCGGGTAGAATCCTGATTGATCCTTTCAACCACGGAGAGATTCTTTCAGAAAAGGAGTGCCGAACCATTGTCCGGCGCCGGCTGGGCGAAGAAAGCGCCTTCGACACCCGGCAGTTGAACCCCGCCGGACCCAAGGAGATGCTGATCCGCATGCTCAGGAATTTAAAAGCCATCTATCTTAAGACCCACAATGACATGAAAGCCTTTCAGATGCTGCACTGGATCCTAACCCTTGATCCCGGTTCAGGGGCCGAACTGCGGGAGAGAGGCCTTTTGTATGAGGCGATGGGCAATACCGATCGGGCTGCCAAAGATCTTGAACGGTATATTGCGCTTTCCCCGGGAAAAGAAACCGAAAGGATAATCGGGAGTAAAATCGAGGAACTTAAAAAAAAGAGCACGAGGCTGCATTAGAATTCTGCGAGGACCCATGGAAGATCGAGATTTGGAAAAGCTTGAGCATGGCAACCCCATCCTTGAGGTGGCCGTTGAGTTGGGGATCAAGATTAAGAGCAACACGGGCATATGTTTTCGAAGTGACCGTCATGCCGATGTTCCTGGAGAATTTACCCTGTTTTTCGACCTGGCGAAAAACAGTTTTTTCTGTAAGGACTGTAGGGATGTGGGCGGGAACGTCATTGACCTGGTCTGCCTGTACCGGGGTTGCGATCGTGAAAAGGCCATTAATTGGCTAAAACACCGAATCGAATTCGACCTGGAAACACGGGAACTGTATTACCAAAAGAATAAAAAGGGTAAAAGGAAATAAATCTTTCAAGAACTCCCTTTTTGGAGTTTTTTTTGAGGCCATCATGGGTAACGACAAAAAAAAGATCGCTGAAAATACACAGAAAAAAAAGATAACCGCTTCCCAGAAGAAAAAGGTGGAAGAAATCATCATGGAAGCCGAAGAAACCAATTCGGTGGAGATCCGGGGTGACCACGGGGAGCTGGAAGCGAAAATCAAGGAATCCGAAAACAAACGGATGCTTCTGGCTGAAGCGCTTCACTCCTCCAGAGGCCAAATGCAGAAACTGGCCGGTTCTTCAAAGGATGATGAAGAACGGGCGCTCCCCTTTGGATATTTCGTCCGATACGGGAATCAGGATGATGAAGCCAATAAAACCGCCATCATACGGCACCATGGTCGTCTCTATGAGGCTCGTATCAGTCTTCGTAAAGACCCGGAACTGGAACCGAAAGTAAAAACATTTCATGCGATCCGAGAACAAAAAAGAGCGCAGGCATCTGCCAGGAAAGAATTTTTAAAAGGAGAGCTTTTACTGCTGAACAATGAACTTCACGTTATGGAACCGAGAGGGTTTGACCTGATTTGCGGATGCCTCGGTACGGTTCAAAGGATCCTGCACGAAAAAAAACTCCTCATCAAAACTTACGGTGACGAAACGATCATGGTCACACGAGCCCATCCCATGTTGAATACCACCATCCTGGTGGGAGACAACGTCGAATATGATCCGGATTCCCTGTTTGTGTACAGTGTTTTGCCCAAAAGCAATGTGGATCGATTGGCGCTTGAAAAGGTTCCGGATCTCAGCTATGACAACATCGGCGGGCTGGGGAACGCGATTCAGCAGATCAGGGATGCCATTGAACTGCCCCATATTTACCCGGAATATTTTCATGAACACCAGTTGACACCCCCCAAAGGAATTCTCCTGTATGGACCACCCGGGTGCGGGAAGACGCTCATTGCAAAAGCCGTTGCCAACAGCATGGCCAGGCAGATCAAAGAGAAAACAGGCGAAAAGGGAGAGAGTTATTTTCTGAACGTCAAAGGACCTGAACTGCTCAACAAATACGTGGGCGCCACCGAGCAGGCCATCAGGGATCTGTTTGCACTGGCCCGTAGCCAGGCCAGCTACCGAACACCGGTTATCATATTTTTTGATGAAATGGATTCCATGTTCAGGGCCCGGGGCTCGGGCGTGTCCTCCGACATGGAATCCACCATCGTACCGCAGTTTCTGGCCGAACTGGACGGCCTGGAAGCCCTTGAAAATGTCGTGGTGATCGGCGCCACCAACCGCGAAGATCTCATCGACCCGGCCGTTCTCAGGCCGGGCCGACTGGACCGCAAAATTCGGATTACAAGACCGGACAAGCAAGCGGCAATGGAAATCTTTTCCAAATATCTGACCTCCGAACTGCCTATAGAATCCCGCCACCTGGAAACCCATGGCGGGCCCGAGGAAGCGGTGGAATGGATGATTCGTGAAGCCGGAAACGATCTATTCGAGCAAAAACCGGAGAATGAATTCCTGGAAATCACCTACGCAGACGGCACCCGGAAAATGCTCTATTTGAAAGATCTGGCCAGCGGCGCCATTATCGAAAATATTGTCAACCGGGCAAAGTTTCTCGCCGTCAAAGCGCTCATCGAGAGCGACCGCAAGGGGATCAGCATCGATCATATTTTACAGGCCCTCAGAGCCGAATTCAAGGAGAATGAAGATTTGCCCAGCAATACCAATCCGAGCGAGTGGCACCGGATTATCGGAAAAGGGGGTGAACGGGTCGTTCGGATTCGTTCCCTTCAGGGTGATAACGCGGTGGAAACCGAGCGGAAAAAGAAACCCCGTCAAACGGTTAAGGTCGGCAAAGAACTTGAGTGAGCAGGGAGGGCGCATGAGTATCCCCAAAATTGTCGGCATCGAGCAGGAGTATGCCATTAAAATTAAAGGCAGCGAAACGCTTTCTTTTTTTGATGCATCCTGTGTCCTGGTCAATGCCTATGCGCGCCATTTGGGCCTTCGAGACCGCCGGGTGGACATTCTCTGGGATTACGGCCACGAGACACCCTACCAGGACATCCGTGGCGATTTGTTCGGCAAAAACACCGGCCAGCAAATTATCGGCGCAAAAGAAAACCGGTTGATCAATGCAGCGCTTCCAAACGGCGCCAGGCTCTATACCGATCATGCCCACCCAGAGTATTCGACCCCTGAATGCTTGAGTGCCCGTGATGCCCTGGCCTGTGACAAGGCGGGAGAGATCGTCCTTCGTGAAGGGATGAGGCTCATGAAAGACATCCTGCCTTCCACAAGCGTCACCCTGTACAAGAACAATACGGATCAACAGGGGCACAGCTATGGCTGCCATGAAAACTATCTGATGGCCGCCAACGCCCATGAAACCTGCCTGGTCACCCACCCGGAAAGGGCATTGAAAACACTGATCCCTTTTCTGGTCACTCGGCAGGTCTTTGCCGGTTCCGGAAAAGTCGGCGACGGGAAGGGGGAACATTCCGGTCCTCCCTATCAGATTTCGCAACGGGCCGATTTCATTCAGAACCTTTTCGGGCTGGAAACCATGTATGCCCGGCCCCTCATCAACACGCGACGGGAGCACCATGCGGACCCAGAACGATTCAGGCGGCTGCACCTCATTCTGGGCGATGCCAACCTGTGCGAATTTGCAGGGTTTTTAAAGCTTGGTAGCACCCAACTCGTCCTGCAGATGCTTGAAGACGATTTCATGGACTGTGACCTGACGCTTAAAAACCCCATTGAGGCGAATCAGCAAATCTCGGGAGACTTTGGTTGCGGGGTGGAACTGGCGGACGGACGGAAACTAACGGCTGTTCAAATTCAGCGGGAGCTCCTGACATACGCCCAAAAATTTCGTCCCACCGATCCTTCCAGCAGGGTTCCTGACGATGATTTGATACTCAACTTATGGTCCTATGTCCTCGATGGGCTGGAACAGCTCAGACTTTCAGCCGACAGGGTCATTCTGGATGATCCCCTGGCGCTTTCAAGACGGTTGGACTGGGTTTTGAAACTCTGGATCATTAATCGCTACCGCGAGGGGCAAAATTGCGCCTGGGGGCATCCGCTTCTGACCGTTTTGGACCTGCAGTATCACAATATTGATCGCAAGGAGGGAATTTTTTACAGGACTCAGGATCAGGGTTTTACAGAGCAATTTCTTACGGATGACGAGATTGCCCACTTCGTTCATGCCGCACCGGATAACACGCGTGCCTGGTTCCGAGGCAAATGCCTTGAGAAGTTTGCTGAAGAGATTTATCTGGTAAATTGGGAGGTCGTCGGTTTCGACCAGGGAGACGTCCACCGGATGGTACCGCTGCTCAATCCCCTCAAGGGCACCCGTGGCCGGTACCAGGAGATTTTTGATCAGTCCCGTAATGCCCGTGAGCTCATTGATTTGCTGGAATCCGGTTTGGTCAAACAATAGAAAGTGTCCGGTTTTGTGAAAATGTGCAACATTCAAGATTGTATGAAGGAGGGGATAGATGACTGAAGCCCAGAAATTTAAACAACCCATGAAAAAGAAGCCCAAAAAAGAAGATGGGGAACTCATCACGCCCGGTGGGCTTTCAAGCGAGAAGAAAAAAAAATTAAAGGTCCTGGACGAATTCATCGAAGGGGTCCTGCAGGAAGCGGGTGAGGAATTCCTTGATGAATTCAAACAGGTGGAAGGTCAATGAAGGAGCGGATTTTTGGAACGGAGTGTGAATACGCTCCGGTGTATCAATCCGAAAAGCACCATTCCAGATTCCGCCCGCTACATGGAGAGGCATTGCTCGATCATATCAAGGGGCTCTCCTCACTGTTGTTCTCATCCCTCGCCCTCAAGGGGTACCCCATGGCCGGTGAGTTTATGGGCAATGGGGGGCGTCTCTATGTGGATCGGGGGGGGCATCCGGAATATGCCACCCCCGAGTGCCGGTGCGTGAAGGACCTGGTTGCCTACGAAAAAGCGGGCGACAGAATCATGCAGGATCTGGCAGCTCGCACAACCGCTGAAACCGCTGCAAGGGAGGGCGCGCAGACCCTTCACGTATTCAAAAACAATGCCGATTTTTATGGCAATACTTACGGTGGTCATGAAAACTATCTAATCACGCCACGGGCCGCAGAAGGGATCCGGAACATTATCCCGTTTCTGGTCACCCGGCAGATTTTCGCCGGCGCGGGTCGGATCTTGACACGTCGGGAAGCCGGCATCCCCTCCTTTCAGATCAGCCAGCGGGCCGAGTTTATAGACCAGACCTACAGCGACCGGGCCACCCGGGTGCGCGGCATCATCAATACGCGAAAGCGGGAAATTTACGCTCGGGAACAAAACCGGCGACTTCACCTGATCGTGGGGGATAGCAACATGAGTGAATCCGCCATCGGGCTGAAAATCGGGACAACGGCACTGGTTCTGAGGCTTTTGGACGAAGGCAAACTCGATGACATTTGCGGACTCCCATCACCGGTGCAAACGCTGAAAGATATCTCGCGCGACTGGAACAGCGGATTTCAAATGGCGGGCCGCAGTGGCCGGTATACCGCACTGGACGTTCAATCCATCTACTTGGACAAGGTGCAGCGTTTTTTTTCGTCCCGGACTCCCACATCGGATGAAACCGATGCATTGGGGTTGTGGGAGAACATTCTTCAGGGGTTGTCTGCGCTCCAGATATCCGGTCGGAACTGGCAACTGGAAGACGACCCCGGCGAACTCCGACGAAAGGTCGACTGGATCCGGAAATTATGGATTTTAAACCGTTACGGAAACATGGATGGCCCGGCGGTCAATGACCGGCGGTTGAAATTGATGGATCTCAAATACCACGATTTGAACCCGGCAACCAGTCTTTTCGCTCAGTGCGAAGCATTGGGCCTTGTGGATCGCATGGTGGACGACGAGGCCATCACCACGGCTCGGATCCGGCCACCCCGAAATACCCGCGCCCATATCCGGGGCACGATCATCCGATGGGCCGCGGACAAATCCATCCGAGTTGAAATTGAAGATTGGACAAAGATCAACATCAGGGCACAAGTCAGACAAAAGAGCCCTGGGCAGGGGGTGCACCCCTTTAATCGGTACAAAGGAACCACAAACTGTCTGACCATTAGGATGGACGATCCCTTCAAAACAATGGATTCATCCATAGCCGAACAGTTCGAGCGTTTTATGGAAACATGGGAGTAAATAGCATGAATGAAGAAGCAGATTATAAAACCGATGGGATAGGTTTAAGGAACAACATCCGGGATCTGCTGATCCAGCAGTACGTGCTGCATGAAGTGGAACATCATCCCTTAAACGCCTCTCAGAAGGTGGGGACGACAACGGCAAAACCCCTGGCACACGACCTGATTGATATTTACAAATGCCTGCATCAGGGAGAATTCGGCGTTGCCCATACGGTTGATGATCCGGATCGCTTTCGGGATCGGCTCTATAACGAACTCCTGGGGATTCGACCGACATCGGATGAACCGGTTATGGAGAATGTGTCCATAGACGGTACCATCATGAGGGTGAACCTCAGGCCCTACCGGGCACTTTTCGCTAATGATACGCACAAAGCATGCGATCTGCTGACAGCGGCATGCCTGAAATCCGCCGCCGTTCCCAAAGGAAACTCTGAGCGGTTCCGGATGTTACTGTATGGATTTAGAGAGTTGAACAAAACGGGAGAACTGGTTGCCGGCAACGTGGTTTATACGATCCCTTCTGAAATGGTAGACCGCTTCTTCGATGAGGTCAAAGATCTTGCTCGGCGACTGGGAGAAATACCCGTGTTTAGCCATTCGCCGGTTTATCGCCGATTGAATTCACCGTCTTACCGGGTCGTTGCTCTATCCGTCATTGAGCAGTCCGCACTCTCTTTTATGCTCAACCGGCACGACGAGCGGCTGATGTAAACCGGTTAATCCAAAATGATATAAAAATTTAGATACTGGGCCCCAAGCGATGAACATATCCAGGTTACATGCGATTTTGCTGCAACCCCCGCCGGGAGACCTGACCGGTCCATACCCGGCCTTGTGTTATTTAAAATCCTATGCCGCCGCCCATGGCTACATGGTCGGGGTCAGGGATCTCGGCATAGAAGGGTTTCAATTTCTTTCCCAAGATGAACGGATTCGACATCTGGTCGCCGAAGCCGGCAAAATCAGGCTACAGCTTGAAAGCAAAGGAACTCTTTCCCCCGAAGAGCAGCGCCGTTACCGTCTGCTGCTCATGTCCACGGGGTTCGGATTGACCAAAGGCTTTTCACACCAGTTGGAGAACGGCTTTAAATCCCCTGAAAAATTCTATGACTATCCCAGCTACCAAAAAACCTGCCGACTTCTGGACGCATTTTTTCGGCTGTTGAATGCCGTTCATTACCCCACGAGCGCGGGTCCCTCAGAGTATTCCACGGCCACACTTTTGAAAACCATGCCCAAGATTCTTGAGCACCGGAAACGAAGTGTGAATCCATACCTTCCTTTTTACAAAGACCTCCTTTTTCCCCAAATCGCCGCTCTAAAGCCGTCAATCATCGGCATTTCAATGGTATTCGCTTCCCAGTCCGTACAGGCGCTGGTTCTCGGAAATCTACTCAAAGAAAGCTTCCCGGATATTCATATCACACTGGGAGGCAGCTATCTCTCCCAGTGGGTTATGGTGATGGGAGAGAAACAGCTCTCAGAGCTTTTTCAATGTACCGATTCTGTCATATGCGGGGAAGGGGAAATACCGCTGGTCACTCTTTTGGAGCGGATCGGCAATGGGGACCCGCTGAACGGAATCCCCAATCTTACCCATCGTAACGCCGACACGGGGAAGTTTATGCGATTTGATGAAATGATCTATACGGACGTGTCGACACAGCCCTCCCCGGACTTTACCGATCTCGATTTGTCTGCCTACCTTACACCGAAAACCGTGATTCCATACAGCATCAGCCGCGGATGCTATTGGGGAAAATGTGTTTTCTGCCAGAATCGCTACGGTGATTATCAGATGCGCCGTTACCAGACCGTGCCGGTGGACAAAGCCGTGGCCGAAATGACACAGCTTTCCCTTCAGTACCACACCGACCATTTCAACTTCAGCAATGACGTTATCGATCCGGTTTACTTGAAACAATTCAGCCGAGCGGTCATTGATTCGGGAAAAACATTTGTCTGGAACACGGACCTGCGCGCTGAAAAAGCCTTTACGAAAGATGTTTGTCGGACCATGGCAAAAGCGGGACTGAACGCGGTGGCCATTGGATTTGAAAGCGGTTGCCAGAAAACCCTGGATGCCATGGACAAGGGAAACCGTGTTGAAATCACGCGAGAAGTCCTCAAAAACCTGTACGAGGCGGGCGTCGCCACCCAGGTTATGGGGATTTTCGGCTTTCCCGGAGAAACGGAACAAAATGGTGAAGAAACCGTGCGTTTTCTGGAAGAAAACATTGATCGAATCTCTTATTACGTCATGGGTCTTCTGATGGTGATGCCGGGTTCCCGCATGCACGATGATCCACTTGCACATGGGGTAACATCGATCAGCTACGAAAACAATCCCATGAAGACACCGGAGCCGGTGTGGATTTCAAATACACGAATGCCTGTGCACGCGGTCCATCGATTGTATGAAAGACTGAGCCGATTGGAGAACGCTTTCGCAATCAATGAATACCCTTATGTGGGCGGGCTGTCCACCAACCATGGATTCCTGTACTTTCAATCGGGGCCGGATATTCTGAAAAATCTGCGTTCGGAGGAAAACAGGGAACACCAAAGAAGGCACGAGATTTTGGGTATGGATAAGGAGCATCGGCTGACCAAAAGGATCAAATCCGTTATCCCCATTTTTGCGTTCCCCTATACCGTGTATCGATCTCCCTACCCCATTGAGCAGATACCCGTGGAACCGGAGACACCTGCCGGAAAGCTTCAACGATACGAAGGGTTGGAAAAGAATTATCTCATAGACCCGATCAATGTGCCCATCCGGATCGGGGAATTGGAAATCAGCCTCTTGGGGAGAATCAACGGCCGGCGGGACATGAGGTCGATACTGAAGAAAACCGTCCCCCACACGCAAAAAAGGGCACTTTACTTTATCATGTATCTGTTGGCCAGCGGGCTGGTGAAGTTGCAGGATTTACCCCTCAAATGATAAAATTTGCAATCTTGTTCTATATATGGTAGGAGTCAATGGATAATACAGGGTCCGGTAAGGTTAAGGCTCAGGAACTCCAGAATCTCTGGGAGTCTATGGTTAAAGTGAAACGTCTACATCCGGAAATCGCGTATCGTATCGAAAAATTAGCTCACCGTATCGCGCCCCTCGCCGACAAGATTTTCTTAAAAACCGTCAGAGCACACCAACTCCTTATGGAATGCAGGGAAAAGACCGTTTTGCTTCAGAACCAGGTCGAATCCCATGGAAATAATACTTTTCATATTCTCACAAACCTGGAGAAGACTTTCGAATATTTGCTAACAAAGACCTATGAATTTCGAATCAAGGCGGGTTGAAAAATGGAGACCTCCTATGACACACTGCTAAAATTTGAACTGCCTGAAATTATTTACGGGTTGGGGTCTTTGTCCCAGATCGGACAGTGCGCCAGGCGGTTGGGCGGAGAAAGAATTTTTCTGGTGACCGATCCGGGCGTCACGGAACACGGTTGGGTGGACGAAAGTATCAAGTACCTGGAAAAGGAGTCCCTCAAGCACGTTATTTATGACAATGTGGTCACCAATCCCCGCTGTTTTCAGGTGGAGCAGGGCGCCAAGCTTTATAATCAAAAGAAATGTGATGTGATCGTTTCCGTGGGCGGTGGCAGTCCCATGGATGCGGCCAAGGGAATTGCCATACTGGTATCAAACCACGGCCGAATACACGATTACGCGGGATGCAACCTGATCACCCAACCGATCCCACCGCTCATATGCGTTCCTACCACAGCCGGTACCGGTTCGGATGTCAGCCAGTTCTCCATCATTGGGGATCCTCGAAAAAAAATCAAGATGACGATTCTCAGTCGGGCGATTATGGCGGATATTTCTCTCATCGATCCACGAATGCTGCAAACCAAGCCCCGTGAACTGATGGCGGCCACGGGTATTGATGCCCTAACCCATGCCATCGAAGCGTATGTTTCCTCTTTGGCCTGGCCGCTTACGGACCCCCATGCCATCCATGCCATTGAGCTGGTTTTCGCGAACTTGCAAAAAGCGGTCGACACCCGGAATATTGAAGCGCTGGAAGGTATGGCCATTGCCAGTCTTGAAGCGGGAATCGCCTTTTCCAACGCGATCCTCGGCGCTGTTCATGCGCTGGCCCACCCCTTAAGCGGCGTTTATGATATCCATCACGGTATCGCCAATGCGATTCTGCTGCCCATGGTGATCCGGAAAAACCTGCCGCACGCGGTTCAAAAATTCGCCCTTATCGCAAGTGCCATGGGCCTGGATACCCGGGGGATGTCCGACGTTGAAGCCGCCGAATACGTTCCGCAGATGGCCCAGGAGTTGATTTCAAACCTGGATCTCCCCACCACCCTTAGTGAGATCGGTGTTAAGGCCGTCGACATACCGGCGATGTCCAGGGACGCAGCGCAGGATCTTTGCATGCAAACCAATCCGCACTGCTATGGGATTGAGGAAATCGAATCCATGTACCGAGAGGCCCTATAGGGTTTTTACCATGGCCGATATTCAAATAAAAACATCCCATGATTTCAAAGGCATCAGCTACTCAAAGCTCGGTCATTTCAAGGAAGTCCAGTCAAAAATAAAAGAGTTGGAAAAACTCAACCTTGAACTGGCACACCGCCATAACCGGCTCGAAGCCATATTCAACAGCATGAGCGACGGCCTGACCATCTTAGATAGAAACTTTACCATTGTTTCTGCCAATCAGGTTCAGAAAAGCATGTTCCCGGATATTTCGATGATCGGGAAGAAATGCTTCAAAGCTTTCTTTCGCAAAGAGAAGATATGCCATGAATGTCCGGTATTGCGCAGTTTGGAGACACTGGAAACCTTCCAGGGTGAAACCCTGGTTAAGTCGGGCGCATATGCCGGACGTTACTACGAATGGACCACTTCTCCCATCAAAGGACCCAACGAAAAGGTGGATGAAATCATTCTGCTCATGAGGGATATTACACTAAGAAAGGAATCCGAGCACAAACTCATGCAGGCCGATCGTATGGCAACCATCGGCTTTCTCGCGGCCGGCATTGCGCACGAAATCAACAATCCGCTCGCATCCATTGCTGGTTTCGCCGAGGGTTTGCTCAAGCGTTTAAAAAACGTTACCACAAATTTGGATGATAAAATGTTCAGGTCTTTCCAGGAGTATCTGGAGATCATTCAAAGCGAAGCGTATCGCTGCAAAGACATCATTCAAAACCTCCAGGAGTTCAGCCGCAGTTCCAGTGAAGATTTTGAACCCATTCCCATTGATCGGGTTATCCGGGACACCATAAGCCTTTTTCGGCAGCATGCCAAAGATAAGGGCATTGCCATAAAATATGAAAATCATCTCTCCAGCGGCCTGGGCACCCTTTCCGGAAAAGAATCCCAACTGAGACACCTTTTTTTGAACCTGTTCAACCGGGCCTTCAACGCCACGGAAAAGGGTGATGCACTATCCCTGGTTTCCATGAATCAGGGCAATGATATTGAAATCAGCATGCGTTATAATGGTGGCGGCACAGTTGGCGATTTTCCGGGCAGCATATTTAATCCGGCCCGCTCGCAGGGCGTTATCGGGGAGCCGCACACCATTGATTTATCGATCTGTTACAGCATTGTGAACCATCATAAGGGCGAGATTAAACTCATGCCCGACGGGGATAATATCAGCAGCAGGTTTATCATCAGATTTCCGGTGAGTCTTCCCCGATCGCAGCATCTGAAGTAAGCATGATCGACATTTTACGGCTGTCAACACGGTTTATAGGTGAAAGAATTGTCAAAGATGCGCTTGGGCAGAATTCTAGCCATAGACGACGAAAAGAACATTCGACTTCTCATCAGCAATGAATTTTCGCTGGAGGGTTTCGAGGTTGTAACAGCAGCCAGCGGAGAGGAAGGATTGGCCCTCTTTCAAAGCCGCAAATTCGATGTGGTGCTTCTGGATATCAAGCTCCCCAAACTGAGCGGTATTGAAATTCTAAGAAGAATGAAACAAATATCGCAGGCCACCGAAATTATTATGATTACCGGTTACGGCGACATTCAATCCGCCGTCGAGGCCATTAAACTGGGTGCTTGCGATTATGTGACGAAGCCTTTCAAGCTGGATGAACTCTTGACCCTGGTCCGCCATTTAACACAAAAAATGCCGCCGGTTCCCGATACCATTGAGGAAACAGACGAGTCGCAAGCCATCAACAGTAGCCAGATCATCCGATGCTCCAGCCCGCCCATGAAAAAGATCTATGATATGGTGGACCGCTTTGCAACAAGCGACTACACTGTATTAATCTACGGAGAAACCGGAGTTGGAAAGGATGTGCTGGCCAGTCTGATCCACCGTCAAAGTTTTCGAAAAAACGGCCCCTTTATCTCACTGGATTGCGGTCTACTAAGCCAGAACCTCGCCGAAAGCGAACTCTATGGACATCGGAAGGGCGCTTTTTCCGGAGCATCGGAAGCCAGGATAGGACTCGTCGAAAAGAGCCATAAAGGGACGTTGTTCCTGGATGAAATCGGAAACATCGATCTTGAAGTGCAAAAAAAGTTTCTACGCTTTATCGAGACCAAGCGAATTCGCCGGGTGGGTGAAACCCGGGAACGCGATGTAGATACCCGAATTATTCTGGCCACCAATTTAGACCTGGAAAAAGCGGTGAGCAAGGGCCTTTTGCGCAGCGATCTTTTTTTTCGCATGGCGGAGATTACCATTACCATACCGCCGTTAAGAGATCGTCCTGAAGATATCATGCCCCTGACGGAACATTTTTTGAATCAATTTTCAATTAACAAGACAATCGCCCCTGAAGTGGATGATATTTTTTTGGCCTATCCATGGCCGGGAAACGCGAGGGAACTAAAAGCGACCATCAGCAAGGCTGCGCTGATGGCCGATACAAATACCATTACGGTCGATGATCTTCCGCGGCATATGATCAACCAAATAGCGCTGTCACCCCGCAAGCCGAAAACCCTGGAAGATGTGGAAAAAGAGCATATCCTGTCAATACTGGCCGAAACTGGTGGTAACCAGACCCAGGCAGCTCAAATTCTTAACATCAATCGTAAAACGCTGTATAAAAAAATTAATAAGTACAAGATATTTTCCTGAATCCATACGACAGGAACGTACTGCGGATCACCCATCGCGCGCTTGAGGTCATTTGCCCCTTTTGGCCCCACCTCTCTCAACTCTTTTTCATTCATTGATATCAATAGGTTTTAGCCACCCCTTAAATTTGGATGGGAGTTTTTGACACAAAGCATTCTTTCAAACCCGGATTTCCCATTATCGTATTTAGCAATGCGTGCCAGGCCATGAAAATCTGGTTTCAGGTTTATCTAATTGATTTTAAAGCGCAATGTGACTGTTTCTATTTTTGATTTCATTTTCATGTCCGGATCCGTATAGAGTCGGCACAAGGATTGCACTATGGAGAAGATGTGTTGCCGCTTTTAAGTATTGTTTTGATATTTAGATTCCCAGCGAAATGAATAGATTGGGATGATAAAACATTGGGCTGTTATCACCGGATTTCAGTCCTCCCTTTTCGGTCCGTATATCAGTGTAGTTTTGCCATCAGAGAGATTTTAACCAGTATCGTCTCATCTTAAAAAAACAGGAAAGGGGGCTGGTACGACTTATTGGAATGAGGCTTAATCGCATTTAGAATTTTATAAACCATCCCAAAAAGTGACAAAGGAGAATGATTATGGCAAAGAAAAAAGCAGCAAAGGTCTGGTTTGCGGCGGCGGGCGCCACCAACTGGACGGAGAGCACCATTTGCAAGGCAAAAGACCTCTTTTATGCCGCGGGCCTCGACAAGTGCATTGAAAAGGATGACAGCGTCGCCATTAAAGTACACTGTGGAGAATATAATCGTACGTCATGTCTGAGACCTGAATTTGTGGCGGCTATCGTGGAAGAGGTCAAGGCCTGTGGGGGGAGACCGTTTGTGACCGACACAACCACCCTGACCTACCACCTTTACAACAACCGCTGTACCGGCCAAATGGAACTTGAGGGCGCTAACCGCCACGGTTTGAACTGGGCGAGCCTGCAAGCGCCGTTCATCATTTCAGACGGTTTTTACGGCGAGGATGATCTGAGAGTGGAATTGCCTGAAGGCAATATCATCAAAGAAACCTATATTGCCAGGGGTATGTACGAGGCTGATGCCTGCATCAACCTGGCGCATGCCAAGGGACATCCCATTACATCCATGGGCGCATGCATCAAGAATTTCGGTATTGGGGCACAGTCCAAGCGCGGCAAATACCAGACGCATTTATCCTTCTGGGGAGATCCGGAAGAGGCCATCGGTTATCCGAAGGTCAACCGGGAAGCCTGCCAGGGTACCGAATGCCCCTATTCCCAGATGTGTGAAGACAGTTGCCCGGAATCGGCCATTAAGGTGGAACCCGAAGGTGTGGTGATGGACTATGAGAAGTGCGCCCTATGCTACTCCTGCCAGGTGACCTGCATGTTCACCGGCATGGAGGGTATCGGTTTCCGCGATGACTATTTTCCGCTGGCCCAGATCGCCATGGCCGATGCGGCAAAGGGGTGCGTGAAGACCTTCAAGGAAGGGAAAATCGGATACATGGCCTATGCCTTTGACATTGCGCCGGAATGCGACTGTTTTCCATGGAACGGGAACTACGTGGCACCGGATGTGGGCGTTTTCGCCTCCATGGATCCCGTGGCCATCGATACCGCCGTGGCCGATATGATCGACAAAGCCCCCATCGGCCCCAACTCCCGGGCAGAAGAACTGGGTCTGAAGCCGGGAGAGGACAAGTTCAAGGCCATCAACGCCTTTACACCCCGCATCCAATTGAAAGCAGGGGAGAAATGCGGCTTGGGCACCATGAACTATGAACTGATCGAGTACGAACCCGAACTGAATCCCGAAAATATCGCTAAGTGGCAGATTCGAAAAATACCCATGACGGTTTCACCCATGCGACAGGTATTCGAGAACCATCACTTGGGCCGTGAGTATGAATTCAATCGAGAAGATTTACCGGGATGGTTGGAAGGCTGGAAGGAATTCGATCCAACGATCTAGCATATTGATTCAGGTATAAGAACGCTCAGGGGCGGGACTGAACTCGCCCCTGAGTCTGGTATTGAGTTCACCCCGAACAATGAAAGGCTTTCTTTCCGCTGTTTGTTGTAAGCGGTTCGTGGCCTACTGAGAAGCGATTCTATTCTACTAAGAAGGCATTTCATGGCAAATGTTTATTGGATCAAGGGCCGTTCTGAAAGCCTGCGAAAAAATGCAGTGTCTAAAATAGATGCTCTGCTGAACCTGAAAGAATTGGCCAGGCTGGTCAACCCGGATGAAAGCCTGGCGATCAAAATAAACCTGAGTGAATTGGGTTACACCCATTATCTTCCTCCCGTTATTATCGGAGCCCTGTTCTCGAAAACACGGGCAATGGGGGCTAAATCCCTTGTCACAGACAGCTGTAGCCTTTTCAAGGGCTCGAAATTTGATGGTTACAGCTGGATGGACAGCGCCCTGCTCCTGGGCTTCAGCAATGGCGACATATTTCAAAACCAAATGATGCAGACGGCTGGATATACCAGCGAAGAAGGTAAATTCCGGGAGGGTGACGGCGAATATCTGGCCGGCGCGGAAATCGGCAGCCTGCTGACCGACACCGGAAATCTGATCGTGGTTTCCCACGTTACGGCACACCCCCTTCTCGGACTGGCGGGCGCTATAAAAAATCTGGGCCTTGGATTCCTGACCCGGTCCGGCCAGTTGAAAATTCATGGCCGCCTTGAAATATCCATTGATGATCAAGCCTGCAACCATTGCGGGGATTGCGTGCCTTTTTGCCCTACCGGCGCCATATCGGGAGAGCCCGGAAAGGTGTCTTTCGACCTGAGGATGTGCAACCGATGTCTCGGTTGCTACGTTTCCTGCCCCAACAGGGCGATCGGTATTCGACCGGAAGGCATTCCCGAATACCAGAAATGTGTTGTCGATGCTGCCCATACGGTCAAAAAGCATTTATCAGGGCAAGCTTTTTATATTAATTTTCTCACTTCCGTAACACCACAATCAGACGATTATCCTTTTTCAGACATCCCTTTTATACCCGATTTGGGGATCATCGCATCTGAAGACCCGGTGGCAGTGGATTGGGCGACCTATCAAATGATTGTAAGGTCTCCCGGCATTCCCGGATCAATCGCTCAAGATCTGGATGTCCTGGAGAAAGGTCAAGATAAAATCAGGGCGATCACGGATCAAACACCCGTAGAAATGCTCGAGTACGCGGAAAAAATGCGCTTGGGCAGCAAAGATTTTAAATTCCTTTCCGGTCCGTAAGCAAAGGGCTCAGGTAAACTCACAGCGTTCTTCAAGGGAGGTGGCAATTGAAAAACGAGGATTCCCAGATTCACCCCAAGCACCGGCATAAGCATGGCCCGATCCGCGACGCGATGGCCCATGTCAATTATAAGATCGCAATTATCAGCGGTAAGGGCGGTGTGGGCAAAACCAGTGTTGTCGTGAACCTGGCTGCGGCAATGCGTAAAAAAGACATGGTGGTGGGAATATTCGATGCGGATGTCCACGGGCCTAGTGTGCCTAAAATGGTGGGGGTCAAGACTGAAATGCGGGATATCCTTCACGGATCTCACGGCATTGATCCGGTCGAAACGGAACATGGTTTGAAAATCATGTCCGTTGCCCTCATATGGCCGGCGGATTCGACCCCTGTCATGTGG
>JAJDOH010000259.1 GCA_022340265.1 Deltaproteobacteria bacterium
TTTCTTCGAGTATGTGATGGTGAACAGGGATGAGGAGGACCCGGGGTCCATGGGGACAGGAGCTTTACGGAAGAAAAAAAGAGGTTTTTATTCTTATATTTAATGCTGCGAGAGAGATTTCAGATCCCAAAGAGAGGGACAGGCGTTCTAATTCCGTCGGCCGCGCCCATGTAGCCATCCACCAGGGCTTCGAGGCGGGCCGGCGGTTATGAATCGCAGAATACTGTCGATGCACTCTTCATCAGAGAGTTTCAGATGATTTTTGATGAATGGGAAAAGGAAGGGGTTCTGAACAGAAGAAAGGCTCCATCACAATCTTATTTCGTACCGCTGATCCGGGAAAGGGCTTCCACCGCCCGGTCCACGTGCGCCTCCGTGTTAAAGGGGCCCAGGCTGAAGCGAACGCCGCCCCGGGGGAAGGTGCCAATGGTTTCATGAACCAGGGGTGCACAATGAAGGCCCACCCGCACGGCGATATCGAAGTCCGCGTCCAGAATGGCGCCCACATCTCCCGGATCCATTCCCTGGATGTTCAGGGTCATGAGCCCCACATGATTTTTCAGATCCCGGGTGCAGTAGGATTCCACCCCCGTTAGCGAAACGACCCCATCGCGGAGTCTCGTGAGAAGCCTCATTTCCTCACGGTGGATGGCTTCAATCCCTTCGTTTTCAACAAAGCGAAGGCCTTCTGAAAGGCCCATGATTCCCATCAGATTGATGGTTCCGGCCTCCAGGCGATGGGGAAAGTCCTGGGTATGAACCGGGCTTTCCGAATCGATGCCCGTCCCGCCGAAGCGGATGGTTTGAAGTTCCAGATCCGGATGAATCACCAATCCGCCGATACCTGTGGGACCCATGAGTGATTTATGGCCGGTGAAGGCAACGGCATCGATTTGCCAGGCATCCATGTGGATGGGAATAACGCCTGCGCTTTGCGCCGCATCCACCAGCAGCGGGACCCCTTTTTCCCGGCACAGGGGGCCGATTTCGTGAATGGGCTGGATGGTTCCGAGAACATTGGAGGCATGGCACAGGATCACCAGCCGGGTATTGGGCTTGATGGCCGCCACAATGTCATGGGGATCCACAAAACCCTTGTCGTCAAAGGGGACCAGGTCATATTCGATCAATCCCTTGTGTTTCAGATGATAAAGGGGCCTTAGGACGGAATTGTGCTCCAACCGGGTGGAAACCACATGATCACCCGGCCCCAGCAGTCCTTGAATACAAAGGTTGAGTGCGTCCGTTGCGTTGCCGGCAAATACGACCCGGTTGGGGTCCGATGCATCGAACAATCGGGCAAGGCGTTTCCTGGTATCAAATACGAGATCCTCCGCCTCCATTGCCAGGTCATAACTGCCGCGTCCTGGAGAAACCCCCATGCGCTCATAGGCTTCCACCATCCGGTGCATTGCGCCCGGCGGTTTTGGAAAGGTGGTGGCCGCATTGTCAAAGTATATCAACCGATGGGTCATATGTGCTATCCTGAACACGTCTTGGGATTGGGAAGTCCTGCAATGCGCCGGGCCCCCCGGCGGATGCCCTTTGGAAAAAGGGCCTCCATCTCCATGAAGCTCAAACCGATTTCTTTTTTGATATCACGGTTCATGGGGGCCCGGCCATGATAAAAATAGAATTCCCGCAGAAAACGCATGATCCGCCACTGCATATCCGAGATCTCTTCAAGTCCCTCTTCAGCCGCCAGGATTCGGGCTATTTCCTCGGTCCAGTCTTTTGCACTCCACAAAAACCCTTCATTATCAAAAGTGATTTTCGTGCCTGCAATAACACGGGTCTCCCGTTTGACATTGCCGGAAAGCGGCCCGGATCCTACCACGACGATATCAACCTTTTGCCAACGCAGCCTTGACCTTTTCAGGGGTGGCCGGCAGATTAAAAATTCTGACACCGCAGGCGTCCTTGATGGCATTGATGACCGCAGGCGCCGTGGATACCATGGTCATCTCACCGATACCCGTTGCTCCCAGGGTACCCTTGGTTCTGGGGGTCTCAAGGGGCGTCACCACTTCCATGTCAAACGCCGTTTTCATGCTCGGATACTTAAAGGTAACCCAGTCTCTGGTTTTTCCGCTGACATATTCCTCCCTCAGTGCGTACCCGACGCCCTGATCCATTCCCCCTTCCAACTGACCTTCCAGGTTCTGGGGATGAATCACCGGACCGGGATCAACGGCCGTGGTCATTTTGATGACGCGGACTTCTCCGGTCTCGGTATTGACCTCCACCTCGGCCATCTGGATGTTATGTATCTGGGATTCAAACGTGGGCCCCTGTCCCGTCTGAGGATCCAGTTCACCCGCGGGTACGCTCTTTGTTCCCATGTAGCGGGTGGGTTTCCCCGCCTTCACGAGTCCATCATAGGTAGAGGTGCCTGTTTCTAACATACTTTCTTGCAGCTGATCAATGGCGTTGACCAGGGCGCCCCCCACCATGTAGGTGATTCGGCTGCCCGCCGCCGGTCCTGTTTCAGTGGTCTGATCCGTGTTGCGGGTGACAAGGCGCACCTTTTCCATCGGTATATCCAGCACATGGGCGGCCACCTGGGTCAGCATGGAATCGTTCCCCTCACCGGGATCGGCTGCCGCCGCAAATATGGTGATGCCGTTATCCGGATCCAGCTCGATGGCCACCTGGGACGCATCGCCGGGAGAGGCCACGCCGAAGGAATGGGCGCCCAGGCCCACTCCGCGCTTGATAGGTCCATCCTTGTGGGCCGCCGCCTCTTTTCTGGCACGCGCGTAATGGGGTTTTATGAGTTCGCAAACCTCAGGAAAGGTCCATTGATCCGGCACCGCTCCGGTGGAGACGCTTTGACCCGGTAACAGGGAATTCTTTATGCGGAATTCCAGAGGATCCATGTCCAGTTCATCGGCCAGCATGTCCATGGCCGATTCCAGTGCAAAGTTCACCTGAGGGGGTCCTGCCCCGCGCGCGGCACCTCCGGCCGGGTTATTGGTGTAGACCAGTCTGGACATGGTATCGATATGGGGAATATTGTAGGCCCCGGAAAGCATTTCAAGGGCCCGGCTGATCACGATGATCCCCAATATCATGTACGCCCCGTTTTCAACCACGAAATCATTGGCGTATGCAGTCAGCTTTCCCTCTTTATCAGCTGCCAGCTTCACTTTCATGTTGAAGGGATGGCGTTTGGACGTCATGAGCATGGATTCATGAATGCTTGGAACATATCTGACCGGTCTTTTGAAATGAAGCGCTGCAGCCCCGGCAATGCCTTCCGAGGTGATACCCACCTTGATGCCGAACTGGCCACCGGTATAGGCTTCCTCATAACGGATGTTTTCCCATCCCAGGGCCCCTTGCAGCATGCCCATATGGGAATGAATCATGATACTACGACCGATCACCACCAGTAAAGCCTCTTCCCCTTCCCCTTCAAGATAAGAAACACATGCTTCCGGTTCCAGGGGGGCCTGATGGTTGAGCTGGGTTGTGAACTCCGCTTCGACCACTGCGGCGGCTTCCTCAAAGGCTTTCTTAGCGTCTCCTTTGATTTGCGGTTGCCCGTAGCAGAGGTTGGGGTACTCATCGTGGACCTGCACGGCGCCCTCGACAAGCGCCTCATTGGGGCTCAGCATGACGGGCAGCGGTTCGTAGACCACCTCCACCGCGGCAGCCGCAGCCTGGGCCTGACCAAGGGTTTCGGCCGCCACCACCACAACGGGATCCCCGAGAAACCGAACCTTTTCATCACATAATACCGGTTGGTCATTGAATATGAACTGGATCCGGTTGGTTCCCTTGATGTCCTTGGCAGTCATAACGCCAAATACTCCGGGCATTTTTTCGGCCTTGGCGGTATCGATGGATTTGATGTTGGCATGATGTTCGGCGCTTCGGACCACCGCCAGTTCAAGGGCGCCATCAAGTTTGATGTCTGCGGAAAATTCCGCAACACCGCAGGCTTTAATCATGGCTGAAGGTCTCGGGTGGGAAACCCCCATCATGCCCGCATCCGCCGCGGGTCTCACCTCATCGGGCGAGGTCTCGCCGCGCAAAAATTTCGCAGCCAGGTTTACGGCGTCAATGATTTTTACATACCCTGTACAACGGCACAGGTTGCGCGCCAGGGCTTTCTTTATGGTATCCTTATCGGGATCCGGATTCTGGTCCAGAAGCGCCTTGGTGGCCATAATCATGCCCGGTGTGCAGAATCCGCATTGGACCGCACCCGCCAGCACGAAAGCCTCCTGGATCAGGTGCGGATTGTCCGGCGTGCCCAGACCCTCCACGGTAATCACTTCGGCGCCTTCCAGGTCGGCTACCTTGGTGAGGCAGGACAGCACGGCCTTTTTGTTGACGATCACGGTGCAGACACCGCACTGGCCCTTGCGGTCGCAGGACTGTTTGGCACCCACCAAATGCAGGTCCTCACGCAGAAGATCCAGAAGAACCTTGGCCGGTTCCACCACAAACTGATAATGCCTTCCATTCACCTTTAATGAAACTTTCTTCATCTAACTTCCTCCCGTTATTACTATTTTGAATCTATGGCCGCCGTCCAAGAACGGACGTCCATCAAACTCTTCCCTATATACATCTTTCTTTCCTATATTTTCAGATATTATATGTCAGTAATGACATAAGAAACTACAAAAAAATTTCGGTTTCTCCCGTGGGGAGCCGATACATTGAAGATTACCTGAAAATTTGTAATATGGGAACTATACGAAAGTATAGTTTTTTAAATCGGTCCGTTTACAATGCTCCAACGCAGCCGGTTTGCCAGGCATCATATATATCCCGGGGCGTTTTCAACCGCAAAATCACCGGCGCAACGTTGCCCCTCAGAATAACATCTGAGAAAGCGGCACTCGCCCTATCCAGATTCACTTCATGGTAACATTGCTTCTACTGGCGGGCAGCAGGGATACGCCATTTGGGGTATTGTCTGGTATGGGGATGTCATAATTTTCCTTGACAATTTTTATGAAAGGAGATAGTTACCAACCGTGCGGCAGGTAGGATTATGGATAGAGAAGAACGTCTGGAAAAAATATACGATAAAGCGTTGGAAATGTTCGTTGCCAATGGCTACGACCAGACCGCGTTATCCCAGATCGCCAAGGAACTGGGGTTGACGAAGGCCGGTTTGTACCACTATTTCAGCAGCAAGGAAGATCTGCTGTTCTTTGTCCATGAACGGCATATGAATCGGGTTTTCAATCCCATTCTTGAAGCCGCGCAAAAGATCTCCGATCCTGAAGAACGGATTGTCTATTTTATCAGAAATTATACTCTGAAAGCCATGACCCGCGACGCCTCAGCCCGTGTGCTGGTCCACGAAACCAATAACCTGAAAACGGAAAACCGACAAAAGATCACGGTCTTGTGGCGAAATGGATTAGATCTTATCCGGAATACTCTCTCCGAGATGGAGGATCAGGGAAAGATTGAAAAAATCAACAAGAATTTTGCCGCTTTTGCATTACTCGGCATGTGCAGTTGGACATTTTACTGGTTTGATTATGAACGGCAGGAGTCCGGCGAGGAACTTGCGGATACCTATGTAAGGGTTTTTTTGAAAGGAATTTTAAAAGCGTCATAAAAGACACGGAATCATTCAACACAAAATTTTTTGATCAGAAGACCGACCGTGCGGCCGGTTATGTGGAGGATGTATGACAAAATTCATTCTGAATGAATTGTCCCGCTACACCATCGGCACCTATGGGGACATCATTTACCGAAACGCACTCCTATATCCTGAAAACACTGCTTTCAAATGTGGGCAGGACATCCTGACATTTTCCCAATTTAACGAAATCGTCAATCGACTGATTCACGCGCTGAAATCCCATGGGGCCGAAAAAGGGGATGTGCTCGGAATCCTTTCCTGGAATTGTCTGGAATACACACAAATTTACGGGGCTACCATGAAAGGCGGATTTATCGCTTCGCCTCTGAACGCCCGGTTGCAGGCGGATGAGCTGGACTATCTGATCAATTATTCCGAAACCCATACCCTCTTTGTGGGGCCCCAACTGGTGGAAGCGGTCAATGGGCTGCGTTCAAGAATCCCCAATGTAAAGCATTTTGTCTCCATCGGATGTACGGCGCCGGGTATGACCCCCTATGAACACTTCGTTGCGGGCCATTCCGGTGAGGAACCGGCGGTGGAAGTGGAAGAAGATGATCCCGTCTTCATCTTTTACACCAGCGGCACCACAGGCGTGCCACGGGGTGCCCTTTACACACAAGGGCGTGCCATGGATGACACAAGGCGTTTTCCAGCGGCCCTCTGTGTGGAGCAGGGAGATAAACAGGTGCAAATCATGCCCCTTTTCCATGTGGGCGGCGCCAAGAACCTGTGGGGGTATTTCTTTGCAGCGGCAACGAACGTCATTATGCCCCAGATATCCTTTGATCCTGAAGCGACCCTCCAAACCATTCATGATGAAAAGGCCACGGATATTCATATCGTGCCGACCCACCTGGCGGCATTTCTGGCCTTGCCCTGCGTGGACGAGTACGATCTCACAAGTCTTAAACGGATGTTTTATGCCGCATCTCCCATGCCTCTTCAGCTTCTGAAACGGGGAATGGAAAAATGGGGCCCCATTTTTCTGCAGTTTTACGGGGCCACGGAAGACGGACCCAACGTGACCTATCTCTCCAAGCAGCAGCACCAGATGGTGGTTCAAGATCCCGGGAAAGAGAAGATTCTGGGATCTGCGGGATTTCCCCATATCGGTGTTCACGTGCGGATCGTATCGGAATCGGATCTTGACGTGCCACCCGGTGAGGTCGGGGAGATCATTGTGAAAAGCAAGTCCACCATGCTCGAATGGTGGAGAAAGCCCGAAGACACCGCTCGGACCATCGTGGACGGCTGGGTGCACACGGGTGACATGGGCGTCTACGACGAAGAGGGCTACATCTACATTGTAGACCGCAAAAAGGACATGATCGTCTCAGGAGGGGAAAACATTTTTCCGCGGGAGGTGGAAGAAATCCTGTACCGGCATCCGGCGGTGCTGGAAGCGGCCGTATTCGGTATCCCCGATCTTTACTGGATCGAAAAGGTTCATGCGGTTGTGGTGAAGAAAAAGGAGAGTGATGCCACCGAGCGGGAGATCATTGAATTTTGCAAGGAAAGACTGGCTCGTTTTAAGGCGCCCAAAAGCCTGGCCTTCGCAACTGAGATTCCCAAGAATCCGGCCGGAAAGATACTCAAGAAGCAGTTGAGGGCGATCTATTGGGAAGGCATGGATCGAAAGATATAGGGGGCGCCGCACATGAAACCCATGACCATCAAACTTACCACCAATTTTCTACGCCGGGAAGCGGGTTTTGAGGATTTTAAAATTCCCCCCGGTGTGAAAACGGTTGTCGATTTGTTGAACCATCTGAGAGAGCGGGCGGATTTCTTATTCACCGATACCGAAGGCAGAAAGCTCAGGCCCGATATTGAACTGACCCTGAACCAAAAGGATATCGCTTTCTTTCCCGAGGGGCTTAAAACCCCTCTTGGAGAAGGTGACAGCCTCGATATTAATCTGACACCCCTGGGCGGCGGATAACGGACTGATTCGGCCGGGAGAAGAGGAACCGGTGATTTTACCAACAAACCATAGGGAGTATGAGGAGGATCAAAGCATGTCCATTTTTTACAGGCGGTTACCGAAATTGGATTATGTCAAACCCCGACAAATGGATGAAGCCTTAAGGATTTTGGGGGAAAACCAAGATGGTAGAATCCGGTTGTACGCAGGGGGAACGGACGTGATTCCCAAAATCAAGGAACGGTTGATGCCGGTCCCTGAAGTCCTGGTGGATCTCAAGGGCATTACGGAATTGAATTACATTACCCATAACGACAAAGAGGGATTGCATATCGGCGCCCTCGCCAGCATTTCCCAGGTGGCCCAGGCATCGGTCATCAAAGAGAAGTATGCCATGTTGCGTGAGGCGGCACTGAGCATCGCTTCCACCCAGGTCCAGAACCGGGGCACCATTGCCGGCAACATCTGTAATGCCGTGCCTTCCGCGGATTCGGCACCGGCCCTTCTCTGTCTGGGCGCGAAGGTTTTGTGTGTGGGAAAAAATGGTGAACGCACCGTAGACCTGGATGATTTCTTTTTTGGACCCGGTAAGACAGCTTTGGCGGAAGATGAACTGTTAAAGGACATTTCTATTCCGAACCTCGACGGGAAAGGTGCTTATATCAAACTCTCCCCGAGGAGCCGTATGGACCTGGCGGTGGTGGGGGTGGCGGCCTTCGCAAAAGTTGAAAAGGGCGCGTTTAAAGATATTCGCATCGGCCTGGGTGCCGTAGCGCCGACCCCTATACGGGCAAGAGAAGCCGAAAAGCGCCTCATGGGGGAACCTGCTTCGGAATCGGTCATTTCGGAAGCCGCCGCACTGGCAGCCAAAGAGGCCAAACCCATTGATGATCATCGTGCGTCCGCCGAATACCGCCGGATGATGGTGGAAGTCCTGGTGAAAAGAGCCGTTCATCAGGCTATCGCCAATTAATGAACAGAAAATGCTTTTTATCCAGTTTGAGCCCGAGGAGAAGAGAAAAATGGAGAATAGAGTCATCAAGTTTGTCCTAAACGGCGAATCCTATGAACTGAGCATTCCACCCTGGCGAACCCTTCTGGAGATGATTCGGGAGGATCTGAAACTGACAGGTGCCAAGGAGGGATGTGGTCAAGGGGAGTGCGGATCCTGCACGGTGATCATGGGCGGAAAGAGCGTCAACAGTTGTCTCGTGCCTGCCATGGAGGCGGATGGCCAGGAAATTGTCACCATCGAGGGATTGAAGGATGGCGATGAATTGCATCCCATCCAGAAAGCCTTTGTGGAACGTGCAGGTATGCAGTGCGGTTTCTGCACGCCGGGAATGATCATGAGCGCCAAGCATCTGCTGGATCACAATCCGGATCCCACCCTGGAAGAGATCAAGGAAGGGGTTTCCGGCAATTTTTGCCGGTGCACGGGGTATACCAAGATATTCGAGTCCATCGGCGCGGCGGCCAAGAGCATGAAGGGAGGAAAATAACAATGGAAGACTATTCGGTTATCGGCAAGAGAATCCCTCGCATCGACGGTCTAACCAAAGTCACAGGTGAAGCCAAGTATGCGGCGGACTATGAAATGCCGGGGCTTCTCTGGTGCAAGATTGCGAGAAGCCCCCACGCCCACGCGAAAATTCTCAATATCGACACATCCCGGGCCGAAAAGCTTCCCGGTGTGAAAGGGGTGCTCACGGGAAAGGATTTTAAGGGCTGGAAGTGGGGCTGGATGCCCAAAACCCGTGAAGAAGAACCGCTGGCGGCCGAGCGGGTTCGCTATCTGGGAGAGGCTGTGGCGGCTGTGGCGGCCATCGATGAGGACACGGCGGAAGAAGCGGCCCAGTTGATCGAGGTTGAATACGAGGAACTGCCGGGCGTGTTTGACCCGGAAGAAGCCATGAAGGAGGGTGCTCCCCAGATCTACGAGCATGCCGAAAACAATATCAGCTGGGATTTTCATATGGACTTCGGGGACGTGGAAAAGGGGTTTCGGAATGCGGATTTGGTCCATGAGGATCGTTTTGAAACGGGCCGGGTGATTACGGGCTATCTGGAGCCTCCGGCGGCGGTGGCCATGTATGATTCGTCGGGCATCACCATCTGGGCCGCCAAGCAGAGCCCCTATTTCGTTTACCGGCATCTGGCGGCCTGCTTTGGCCTCCCCCTCTCCAAAGTGCGGGTCATTCAGCCTTTTATCGGCGGCGGTTTTGGCGGCACCAAGAACGATTCCCTGGCAGGGGATTTCTGTTCAGTGCTCTTTTCAAAAATGACCGGGAAACCGGTGAAGTTCGTCTACACCATGGAAGAAGTTTTGATGACATGCCGACGCCGTCACAACATGATTGTGTTCAATAAAATGGGCATGAAAAAAGACGGCACCATCACCGCCATGGAAAGCCGCGTCATCGCGGACGGCGGGGCCCATACGGCCATCGGCCCCCTGACCATGTATCTCACCGGTTGCATGAGTACGCTTCCCTACAAACTGCGCAATTTCAAGCATGACGCCTATCGTATCTACACCAACAACCCCATCGGCGCGGCCATGCGGGGGCATGGGGTGACCCATACCCGGTTTGCCGCAGAGCTTCAGATGGAGATGATGGCGGAAGAACTGGGAATTGATCCTGTTGATGTGCGGCTCAAAAACGCCATTACCGCCCCCCATGAGACCATCAATAAAGTTACCGTGAAGTCCTGCGGGCTGGTGGAAGGGATTGAGACCATCGCTGACAGTCCGGCCTGGAAGGATCGGAAAAACAAAAAACAGGAAGGGCCCATTGCCCATGGTGTGGGCATGTCGGCCACTTCCTATCTGGGGGGTGCCCGGCAGCGAGGGCATCAGTCCTGTGCGGCTATTGTGAGATTATGTGAAGACGGCAGTGTGGACTATCTGACCGGCGCATCCGACTGCGGCCAGGGGTCGGATACGGTTCTGGTGCAGATGGTGGCCGAGGAGCTGGGGCTTGGCATGGCGGATGTGGACATCAAACGGGTGGATACGGCCATGACCCCCTGCGATGCGGGAAGTTACGGCAGCCGGGTGACGGTGCTGGCAGGCGAAGCGGCCCTGAAAGCCGCCCGGGACGTAAAACAACAACTGGCCGTGTTTGCGGCGGAAAAATGGGAAGCAGCCCCCGAGGACATCCTTTTCAAGGACAGACTGGTGAGCGTCAAGGGACAACCCGAAAAGAACATGCCCTTTGACCAACTGGCCAAGATTGCCTGCTATTCCGGTTCCGGAGCGGTGATCCTGGGCCGGGGATATTCGGACTACGGCATCGATGTTCTCGATTTTGAAAAAGGGATTGGAAACTGCGGTACCTCCTACAGTTTCACCAGCCAACTGACCGAGGTGGACGTGGACTTGGAGACCGGGTTTTTCAAATGTACCGACATGTTGATCGCCCACGACTGTGGCGTTCCTTTAAACCCCATCAATGTGGAGGCCCAGAACCAGGGTGCCGCCATGCAGGGGATGGGACAGGCCATGTATGAGGAGTTCAAGATGGACCATGGGAAAACCCTCAATCCCACCCTGCTGGACTACAAAATGCCACTGGCATCGGACATCCCCAACATCGAGGTGGTGGACATTATTACCAAAGACCCCGATGGGCCGTACGGCGCCAAAGAGGCCTCGGAAGGGGCCATCGTGAGCGTGCCCCCGTCCATCTTTACAGCGGTCCACGATGCCACGGGCATCTGGTTCAAGGATCAGCCCCTGACCCCTGAAAAGATCGTCATGGCTTTGAAGGAAAAGAAGCAGAACGGATGAGTACCGATATCCGTTGGTCTATTATCTGAATTAGAAGGAGGAACCCTTATGGAAATATATCCCTGGTGGACGGATGAACAAAAGGCTTTTCAGGAAGAGATGACGGCCTTTGTGGAAAAAATGATGCCGCGTGATGCGGAGACCCGATGGACAAGGGAATTTCCCTGGGACATTTTCAAGATCATCGGTGAAAAAGGGTACACGGGCGCAGGCGTTCCCAAGAAATACGGGGGCATGGGGATGGGGGCCACCGGCGCCTGTATTGCCGCCGCAGCTTTGAACCGAACGCCGGGAGTGGGCCGGGTTTTTGTGGGTAATATGCTGGGGGGGTTGCGCCAGATCATTGAATTCGGAAATGAGGAACAGAAGAAACGCTTTCTGCCCAGAATTTCAAAAGGGGAAATCGGCGCCATCGTCATTACCGAACCGGTTGCGGGTACGGACGCCGCGGCCCAGGCGACCACGGCCCGACTGGACGGTGACGCATACGTGCTGAACGGCAAAAAACGGTACATCGTCTCGGCGGGTGTTGCAAACCGGTACATGGTGTATGCCCGCACCGGCGATGATCCGGAAGACCGGCGCAAATACCGGCAT
>JAJDOH010000247.1 GCA_022340265.1 Deltaproteobacteria bacterium
TGTCATATTTCTCATTTTATTACAGATATATAGCAGTCTTATGTATAATCCCAAGTGTACCCAATTATCCCGACTTGGAAATATCACAGACTTTTTGACCCGCCAGCATATGGGTATATTGTCAAGGAATCTGGAATTATGTTGCGACATAGGTTATTTTTGCGTGATTTGATTTATTTTCTTGATTCCCCAGATTCCTTTTTTTGAGTTGGTTGCACAATCTGTATAGGGTGCCTTCAGTCATATGAAAAAAGTGCTTGGGCAAATCCGTCTCGATGTTTCATCCCCCAAGGCCCTGGCCAAAAACGTGCTGGAAACAATTTTGTCTGTTTACATCCATATGCGCAATCGACTTTTCTTGCGCGGGCGCAGCGAACAACCTGTGCGGCACATGCGGCGGCCTCTTTCGGCAGAGCAGAGGCATGCCGAGCATCGGCGCCTCAAGGACCATGTGGCGGCAAAAGCCGCAGGAGAGGAAGAGCAGCTGAAACTTGACCGCCCCCATTCAATTAGCTGAATCGAGCTCGGCGTACCATCAAGGGGTATGAGCTTGAAGCCATTCGGTTGGCGGAAACGGCCTTTTTAAAGGCGACCCACCGGAAATCCGACCGGCTGAATCTTCCTTATTTCTTTGGCATATTAAAGAACATCCAGCAGCAGCGAGATGACAATGCCAAAAGAGATTATTGCCGCCAGCGTTACAACCACGAATTCATGCTTCGATTCGAACGGCATAAGGATGAGCAGCCAAAACCGGCCTCGATCAATGATATCCTTGGGATGCTGGAAAGGGCCGTGACCGTTAATGTTAAATTTGGCAAAGAACTCGCTATCAGAAGCGCCCGGCAATGGACCGTTGAGGTGAGATAGTTTGTTGACTGATACAAACAGATCGTATATTTTCGTTAATGACAAAGCTTGCCACTTATGCTGGGCAGTTAGAAGAATCATTGAGAGAGATGCAAATTTTTTCCGGTAGTAATGTACGAGATTATTGATCAGTTTCCTATATGGTCCATTTTTCTTTTTCTGGTGGTGGTGCTTTTTTCGGCCACCGAAACCGGATTTTATCTGGGTAAGTTTCGGCAAAGCCTGTCCAAGGAAGAAGAGAGAAGTGAAATGGGCAGCATTTTGGGGGCCTCACTCGGGTTGCTGGCGTTCATGCTGGCTTTTACCTTTGGCATGGCCGGCAACATACACGATTCCAGAAAGCAAATGATTCTGAAAGAAGCCAACGCCGTCGGCACACTGTACCTCCGGGCGCAACTCATCCATCAGCCGGAGACCGACAATATCCGACAACTGCTCAAGGAATATGTGAATGTGCGTATCAGAAAAGAGCAATTCAAAGTTGAGGATAATTTAAAGAAAGCGATCAAGCGTTCTGAAGAACTTCTGGAAGAAATGTGGCAGCAGTGTGCCCGCCTGATCCGGAACGACCCTAAAAATTCTCTCATCAACACCTTGATCATCCGTTCAATGAATCAAGTCATCGACATACACGCGGAGCGCATCGCGAAGGCGATCTATAACCGTATCCCGGGCAGTATTCGCTACACCCTTCTTTCTGTGGCTATTCTGACCATGGGAATGATGGGCTATCATGCCGGCATCAGCCGCACTCGAACCCTGGTTGCCAGATCCGGCATTATACTGGCGATCACCTTAGTGATGCTCTTGATTATAGACCTCGACCGGCCAGGTGAAGGACTGATAGAGATCAATCAACAAGCTATGACCGATCTTCAGCTAAAGATGGAAAAGAAATTCTGACAAAGAAACCGAAGTTGTTTAAATAATCTGGCCTGTTATATGAAACATTCAATTTGGATATTCACACTCCTCGGATTCATAATTTTTGTTTCGGCTCCTGGAAACGCCGAAGAAGGTGGAGGCGGACATTACACGCCCGCAGTTGCCGCGACCCTTATCGAACTGTTGCCGACTGAACCAGGATTTATCCTACAGCCCATCTACCTTCATTTCAGTGGTGATGCGGGGTTATCTCGAACCTTCCCGATTGCCGGAAGAATTACCTCTGATCTCGATGCCGAAGTCAATTCTATTACACTGGGAGCGCTATACACGTTCGATAAAAGGGTTTTCGGCAGCCGGTATACAGTCGGAATTTATGCTCCCTACATCTGGCAGTAGGTCACGGCTACCTTCACGACCGACCGTAGGACTGTCAGGCGTGAGGATATGGTCGACGGTTTTGGCGATATTACACTCCTGCCGGTGGGACTCGCCTGGGAGAAAGGCAATTGGCAGTTCGGAGGACGCTTGCCCATCTACGCACCCACAGGCTCATATGAGGTCGGCCGCCTGGCAAATCCCGGACTCAATTATTGGACATTCGATCCGACGGTCTCTCTTTCATAAAATAGTGAGAAGAGCGGGCTCAGGGCGGCCCTGTTCGCAGGCATGACCTTCAACACGAAGAACGATGACACCCACTACCGAATTGGATCGGGGCTTCATGTGGAGGCCAGCGTACAACAGATGATGCTTCTCGGACCTGGATTCATCGGGTTGGGTGCCGAAGCGTTTCTCTATGAGCAGGTCACCGGGGACAGCGGGTCGGGTGCTGTGCTCGGCGACTTCAAGGGACGTTCCGTAGGGGTAGGCCCAGTACTCGACTATCTATTGCCTTTGGGTGCCCGGAGTTTGCTGGCAGTGGAATTCCGCTGGCTTCCGGAGCTTGATACCAAAAATCGCCTTAAGGGGGATTTCTCCTGGTTGAAGATGGCTTGCACCTTTTAATCTCCGATAGGGCGCCACGGTGTCGATTTTAGATGAGATCCACCCAAGGCGGAAAAGGTGGAATGAGGATCCGCATTGAACAGAAAACCAAAAGGAGACAACGATGAAATCATTTAAAGCGCTAATTTCAATTTTAGGCATCCTCTTCATTTCATTTTTCGGTCAGGCGGTAGCCGCTGAAAAGAATGCGAACCGCAATGCCATTCCCTATCCGCTGGAGGAGTGGAAAGGCGTCCAGGGCAAAACTCTGGCGGAGTCGAAACCCGATTTTATCGGACAGCCAAAAGCGCCCGAGGGTGCTCCCAATGTGCTGATCATTATGCTAGACGATGCCGGCTACTCGAATGCGAGATCCTATGGGGGCCTAATACGCACACCTACTTTCGACCGTTTGGGCGACGGAGGCATTCGATACACACATATGTCAGTGGCCGCGGTTTGTTCTCCGACCCGGGGTTCGCTATTGACCGGCTACAATATTCACCAGATTGGAACCGGTATCATATCGGAGTTTGCCACCGGTTATCCTGGGTACAATTCGCAAATCGATTACAGTACGCCATCCATTGCAAAAATTTTGACCGACAACGGATATGCCACGGCGGCATTCGGCAAGTGGCACAACACGCCCATGGAAGAGGCTTCGCCTGCCGGCCCGTTTGAGAGCTGGCCCACGGGTATCTGGGGATTTGAGTATTTCTGGGGATTTTTGGGCGGAGAAACCAACCAGTTTCATCCGTTGTTGTATGAAAACACCACGGCTATCGAGACCCCAAAAACCAATGCCGATGGATCGGAGTTTCATTTCTCCCAGGGTATGGCGGATCAGGCCATCAAGTGGCTGGACAACTGGAAAGGCCTGCGGGATGTCCCTTTCTTCATGTACTATACCCCGGGTGCCGTTCACGCACCCATCCAGGTCCCCAAAGAGTGGCGCGACAAATACAAGGGACAGTTCGATGAAGGATGGCATGCCTATAGGGCCAAGCTGTTGGAACGACAGAAAAAGCTGGGCCTGGTGCCTGAAGACGCTAAAATGGTGGACTGGCCGGAATCTATTCCCCAATGGGATTCCTTCAGTGAGGAGGGAAAGAAGTATCTGGCAAGGCAGATGGAGGTCAATGCCGCTTTTCTGGAACATGTCGATTATCATATCGGACGGGTCATTAACCACCTTGAGGAAATGGGCGAGTTGGACAATACGCTGGTTATTTATCTGACCGCTGACAACGGCTGTACCGCGGAAGGAACCCCAACAGGAACATTCTCCGAGCTGCTGATGCAGAATGGGTTTCCCCCGCTAACCATGGAACAGCAATTGAAAAAACTTGAAGAATTTGGAGGGCTGGATGCCTGGGGAGGGCCGCACATGGCCAACCATTATTCGGTCGCATGGGCGTACGCATCGTCAACCCCGTTCCAGTGGACCAAACAGATGGCGTCTCATTTCGGAGGTACCATGGCCGCCACGGCCATCCGATATCCGAAGGCGATAAAGGCCAAAGGCGAATGGCGAAGACAATTTCAGAATGTCACCGACATCGTTCCGACGATTCTGGAAGTCACCGGCGTTCCGGCACCCGACACCGTGAACGGACAGAAAAGAAAAGCGTATCCGGGGAAATCGCTCACCTATGCCTGGAACGCTCCGGATGCAAAGACCAATCATCCCACCCAGTATTTTGAGATGACCGGATTTGTAGGCTTGTATCACGATGGGTGGACCATCAGCGGAAAACCGTATCGTATTCCCTGGTCGGTAGATCCCTCGGTCATGGCAAATTTCGATCCTCTAAATGTAACCTGGGAGTTATATAATATCAACCAAGATCCGATACAGCAGGTAAACGTGGCCGATCGGTATCCGGAAAAAGTCAAAGAACTGGAAAAGATATTCTGGGCAGAAGCCGAGAAGTATAATGTTTATCCTGTCGGCGGCTCCCTGGGCAGAGTGCTGCAGCCGGAGTCCAATCCGCAGCGGGCTGCAAAAAGACACTGGGAACTGACCCCCAATGTTTACCGGGTTCCCGAGCTGGCCGGGCCCGAGATCAAATCCACCAACTATGAGGTCAATGCCTATATAACGGCTGATAATAGCACCCAAGGTGTGATTTATGCGGTGGGTGAACGTATCGGCGGACAGGCGCTGTTTATCAAAGACGGAAAGCTGAGATACAGCTATTCGACGCTCGGCCTCTACTGGCATGATTTCGACGGCGATGTGACCATACCGCACGGGGATATTAAAATCACATTGAAGCACACCATGAAGGAGGCAAAGCTCAACGGCCCCTCCACCGTCGAATTTTTCATCAACGATAAAAAAGTGGGCGAAATGAACATTACCGCGACGGTCTATGGTTCCTATACCGGTCACGAAACCTTCGATATCGGCCGTGATGAAGGCATGCCCGTGAATGAGGAATATGCAGACCAAGGTAAATTCAAATTTACGCAAGGGCAATTACATAAAGTGATATTTGACATCACGAACCCCGACGAACAGGAAGCGAATGCCTCGGAGTTCAGCGTTATCGACTAGTTTCTCTGTTGCCCCGATTGAAAAATCGCGAGGACTGTGGCCAAGACTGTTGAAACAAACATGAGCTTATACGCATTGGTTTCTCTAAGGACGAGGGAACTGGGGTGGCGATTTTAAACAAAGCGGGATACAAAGTCCTTGGTACCAGAATTGCCGCTGATGAACAAGTGAGCGGTCTTAAGGAAGTAACTTATTGTAGAAAGAATCGTAGTTTCAATGGGTTTATCTTGTTTCCCTCTTCATTGCGAAACTTGGCCAATGGAAGGCTAGCAAGAATCGGAAAGCAAATACCAAGATAGGAGGACGAGAGCCATGAAAACAATAATGGCTTCCATTTCCATGATCATGCTTCATAACATTTCAATAGCTTGGAATTCCGTCATCCAGGCAAGCGCACTGAGGGTTGTGATAGCCTCCAACTTATCATTCAGCCCAAACTTACAGGTAAAGTCAAGAACCCAAAATATCACTTGACCATAAAATGGGGTGGAAACGATTTTTGTTCCACCCTATTTTCGTCTTATGTGTACAGTTTTTCAATCCATCTCATTGCTTCCTTTTCAGGGACTTTCCCAAAATATATCTGGGGTGGTTCCGAAGTTGATTTTCACTATCAACCGGGTTATCATCATGTAAATATCAATAAGATTTCAATAACATTACACATCGCTATGGCTTCATAGAGAACCGTATTGTGTGATTTTTCAGCGTTAGCACTTAGTCCTCTGGTTCGTAAATCCGGTGACGTATTGCTAGGATGCTACGCCGCCTTTTTGAATTCGATGAAAGAGTTATCTTTTACTTTATCAAGTATCTCATGGAGATCCTTTTTCGTGAATTTCCATTGGAACGGCTTTGCAACGTTTTCTTAGTAGGTTTGAAAATCCATTAATCGCTGTTCAACGGTCGTCAAATCAGGAAAATCATTTGGCGATAAAACCTTGCGCTGGACGACCGAAAAGTAAATTTTAATTTGATTTAGTCAGCTGGCATGTACAGGTGTATGAACCTGAATAGCATTGGGATACCATTGAGTCATACGCATTACGGAAGTTTGACCCCGGTGCGAGGAACCATTATCGGTTATCCAGAAAACTCGATCGGCTGAACGATAGGGTTCCTGCCGCATAACCAAGTCTACGAGTCGGTGGTAAGATTCAATGCCGGTACTTTTGGTGCATATCCCAAATACTTTTGCCCTGCGGACATCCCAAGCGGCCATATAGGCAACGGCACCGGCGCGTTCGTACTCAAATTCAATGCGCTGACATTGGCCAGGGGCAGGACGCAAATGTCGGCCATTACGATTTCGGGCTTGAATACTGGTTTTTTCGTCAGCGCTAAGCACATAGTCATTTGGACCAAGGCGTTTGCCATTCCAGATGCCCTGATAAAGATCCAAGACTCGAGATGCCTTTTCACAAAAGTTGGGATCACGAGGAAAAATCCAACTTCGATATTGCCATGGTTTTATGGCGTCGGCATTAAGCCATCGCCAAATCGTTGCACCGCTTATGGATGCAACAATGCCACTATTTACTACTTCTCGAGCGATGTCTGCATGGCTGATTCTTGATAATGGCAAATTTCGATCACTGGGCAGTTGGCAAGCCAAAGCTTTGACCTCCATTACTACGTTGGGGCGAAAATCGGCTCGGTCTCCCGCGCCGTGGTCTATCTTGAAGACCGGACAGGCGCTGTTCAAAAAAACGCTTTCGCCATTTACTGATAACTTGCCGTGGCATTTGCAGTTGCTGACCAATCTGTTTGTTTTCGAGACCCTCGGCCGCGAGCAGAATAGCTTTAGCCCTCATAACCTCATAATACGGTGACGTATATTTACGGGCTATTGATTGCAACTGATGTTTTTCCTCTTCGTCAAGCTTTATGGTGTATGGGCTTTTTCTTGGCATATGTACCTCCTTTGCTTTCACAAGGAAGTATACATAAGCAAAAAAACTATGTCAACAATACGTCATCGTACTTATAAATATAACTACTTAGTGCAAACAATCTGTTTGAGAGACTTTAAGGAGGGATAATGGAACATATTGACTACGCCCAGATCTCGGAGGCTGTTCGCGATGCATCGCGGTTGAAGACTTTGCCGCTAGCTGTCAAGTTCATGGAAAGCCGGGAGGCTTTTCCAGAAAAAACCAGACAGCCGGCGAAAGACCTGGGCAAGCGTGTTACAATTTGCCAGGCGGTTTCCATGGCTCGTCTTTACGGCTGGACAATTGGGCTGACAAAAGAAGATTTAATTTGCGTTCCAGCCATGATCGCGTTTGGTTTCAGCGGCGCTGAGAATATTGGAAACACACTGGGAGCGTTGTTCTGCGAGGTTGGGTTTCATCCAGAAGCTAGTGCTGCTGACGATGAAGCAGAGAGCATTTGCAAATTGGACAATAACGAGTTCCCGGCGATTTTGATAGCGCCCCTGTTTAAGGGTCTGTTTGAACCGGACACAGTGGTTTTTTACGGAAACCCGGCACAGATCATGCGTCTATCGCAGGCAGTCGTTCATGCATCTGGCAAACGCATCGTTGGAAGCTTTGGAGGCAAAGTGGAGTGCACCGAGTACCTGATCGCGCCATTCAAAACAGCAACTGCACGCATCGCCATACCCGGACTGGGCGATCGCGTTTTTTCAGCAACTCAGGATGACGAACTGGCCCTAGGCATTTCTGGTGAGCTTCTTTTACCCATGTATCGGTCGCTGAATGTGGTTGGAAAAAAGGTCGGCCTTCGGTATCCGGTTCCAAGTTATCTGAATTACCAGCCCGAATTTCCGCCAATGTACAAAAGGATGGCAGAGAAACTGAAATTGTTTTAATTTTTGCCCTCCTCCTCTTTGTGTTGACGATTCTTCGAACAGGAAGCAATATACGGTGCTAATAGGGAATTTTCAATGGGTATGAATGGGGTTCTGTATCCTGAGCCGGCCTGACCGAGGCAGTTCTCGAAGGGACAACATAAAGAACCGCTAATTGATAAAATCGCCAAAGCCTAAAGGTCAGAGATCCTGGGGCGGTATCATAAAGAAAAGAAACACTGCTTGCTTTGGTTTTCGAGTAGTTTCTGTATCCCGAAAAGAAGTAATGGTCCAGGGTCTTGCAAGAATGGGTGAATTCGAAAATCCTATTGGAAAAATAAGATCTGGTGATGAGACATGAGTTCATATTCTATTCGTCATTTCATTATCGACAAAAATGATCAGATTTTTAAAATCTCTCAAGCCAAGTTCAATAGAATGCTAACTCACAATTCTGAGGAAAAATTCCCAAGTTTCGCAGGCTTAAGATTACGGTATGCAGAAATTGCCATTGAACTGAAAGATAGAAAACCACATAGTGTTATAAGGAGTATTTTCAGTCATTTGTCTTTTGATAGTGATGGATTCCTAGACTATAATCGATATCTAAAAGATGGCGGTATAGTATCTAGCGCAGGCATTCTAGATTTTGGAAAAATGTCAGCAGGCAATTTAATCGATGCGAATAAAATCTTCTCAAAAAAACTGCGCGATAATACTGTATGGTGGATTCCGAAACATAAAATTGAAAAAGCAATTTATGATGCCTCTCTGGATTTTATAAAAATCAAATCAATATGATACTGTTTAACATTCGGCTTAACACCGACCGTAGTCATCGTTTTTTCCGCACTTTGAGTGTGGCGGTTTAGCCGTGAATTTAACTCAAGGATCATTACCCTGCTATTGAGCCTCGGGGCCACTGAAAACTGAAGGATACAAGTGGAATTTATTACCTCGGCAGGTTGTCTATAATTGAAATCCCGCAATAAGCACAAAGTATTTAAGCAGGTTGGCTGTCTGAGTGAAATCCTGCCGCACTTGTGATTTCAAAAATATTCACAGGTGTAAATTCTTAGAATAAGGTTCAAAAAATGCCCTTTTTGCCCACAGCTCTTGAACCTTCCAAAAGATGTAATCACAAGGTTCGCCGGGTTGGGCCTAACTTGAGATACATAGCAGTAATCCCACAGCTGTTCCTAGGTATTTCTAGATACAAGGAAACCTCTCGCACTACAAGATTCCATATTCACGAAAGCAATCCAACCAATCTGATTTTTCCTTTCATTTATATCAAAGCCTGCCTTTATCAAATCCCGGCGTTCGATACTGCGTAGGCCCGTAAAACGGATTATGCTTGGTATGATCCAAGCTTAAGACGCCGTTTTTGATTCGGAGTTCCAGATACTTTTTGTACCCTGAAAAGAAGCAATAGATCAGGATGGAAGGATGCTTGACATCCGTTTTGATAATTTCCGTCGTATCAACAACCCGCTGCAGACCTGACCCGGTACCGATACTGTTTCTTTTTAATGCTGCCGACGAGCAGTTTCCCGCACAGACTTCCATTCTGTATGAGCGAAGGGCTGCATCGTTTTTGGACGCGGAGTGCCGGGTCATGATTAATTGGTATCTGCCGGAATATCTGAAAAGAGGTTAGCGGTTATTCCTGTGATAATTCGGTTTCTGTTGGGGTGCAGATAAATACATTCCTTTCATCGTGCTCAAAATTGCAGTCCCCGTCCAAGATCTCCTTCAAGGCTTTCCGCGCCCTGTGGAGCCTTAATTTGACAGCGGCGATCTGGATTCCCAGGATGTCGGACACCTCCTGGTGACTCAGCCCAACTGCAAAGTGATCGAAGGAATGAAAGTCGCTGGGATTATGAAAGCAAAACTAAGATTCCATTTGCCGGGGAGTGTGTCTTTCGAAGAATGCAGGATAACTCCCTTGGCTTGACATCTCAGAATAGGAATGACATTTTAAAATAGTAAATAGGGTATGATCATGCTGCTGAAATCCTACACAAAAGAAATCTTTAATAACGAGTGCATGCCGGGCGCCATGAGCGTGCAGTGTTTTGCGCTGGGCGGAAAAGGGTTGAGGCTTATGGCCTTCTTTTGAAATGCGATGGGGTCTTCATGCTTGCCAGCATACTTCAGGGCAGTAGCCAATGCGCTGTGGGCGGAGGTGCCGGAGAGGCAGATGCCCGGCCTCGACGAGGCCCTCTAATCGGGTGGTGATATTCACCCCATCACCGTAAATCCGCTCTCCTTGCTCGATGACATCGCCGAGGTTGATGCCGATCCTGAACGCCATTCGACGATTTTCAAGCAGGTGGACGTTTCTATTCCTTATGCTTTTCTGAATTTCAATCGCATATTCAACAGCATCTACGATGCTTATGAATTCGGGGGCACGCAACATGACAAAATTCACGCTATTTCGATTTAAGAACATAATGCTTTTGTCAAATTTGCTTGCGAATGTCATTGGTGTCTGCGTTGTGCTTTTGTTGAGTCGTGGAATGATGCAGCTCTTCACACCAGATTTCAGCGAAAGCACTAGCCGGGCGCATACACTGTTCTTGCCGTTTTCATTCCTGGTACCTATTTTTGTTGTATTGCTTTATGAAAGACCGATTAGAAAATACTTGAATCTCAAGTATGCTGGAAAATCATTCAGCGAAAAAGAAAGAATACATGCCCGCCAAAGGCTTCTAAATGAACCTTTTTTCATGATTTTTCTCAACCTGACTGTCTGGATGGCCGCCAGCGCTTATTATCCATTCGAATTATGGATTTCCAAACACTCTTCGCCCGCCATACTTCAGGCTTTCTTCATGAGTTTCAATACCGGTCTGATCACAGCGGGCGTCGCTTTTTTTGTCCTGGAACGCGTCCTTCAACGCAGGCTGGCAAACCTGTTCTTTCCAAAAGGCGGCTTGTATGCCACTCCCCGAACCATTCACATTAATATCGGCATTCGCATCGCTGCTTTGGTTTTTGCGTGCAACATTGTGCCTCAGATAGCCACGATCGGATTTGTCATGAACACCAGAAACATGGACGAAGACCCGGCGGTTATTCTTGGATCTCTTCAATCGTCGATCATGCTGAATGCCATTACCTTTATCCTGGTAGGAATTTGGCTCACTTTTGTTGTCAGCACTTACTTTAGACGTCCGTTGAGGGAAATCATCGGAGTGCTTCAAGACGTTCGCAAAGGTCGCTTTGATCAACGGGTAAGGGTAACATCGAACGACGAGATAGGATTTGCCGGCGATGTCATCAATGAAATGAACATCGGGCTTCAGGAAAGGGATTTGATCAAAGATACATTTGGAAAGTACGTGGCCAAAGAAGTCCGGGATGAAGTGCTTTCCGGCCGGGTTCCGTTGGATGGGGAAAAAAGGGATGTGACCGTCCTTTTTTCAGACCTCAGGAATTTTACCGCCATGACGGAAAAAACAGATCCAAAACTCGTCATCCGGATCATGAATCGCTATTTCGAGGAAATGGCCGGCGCCATACAGGACGAAAAGGGGCTTGTGCTTCAGTTCGTAGGGGACGAAATATATGCGGTTTTTGGCACCCCCGTTTATCTGCCGGATCATCCCAGCCGGGCCTATCTGGCCGCTATGAACATGCGTACAAAGCTGAAGGCCCTCAATGACGAGTTTGAGGCAAAGGCTTGGCCTGTTTTGCGGCACGGTATCGGTATCCATTCCGGACATGCTCTGGCTGCGAATATGGGTAGTCCTGACAGGCTTTCTTACCTGTTGGTGGGGGATACCGTCAATCTGGCTTCGCGGCTCCAGAATCTGACGAAAGATATCGAGACGGACATGATTTTATCGGAGGCCACCTATCTTCGGCTGCAAAAGGGGCTCCCGGACTTTTCGGCACTTCGTCAAATGCCCGCGATGCGCATAAGAGGCAGGGATCAGACGGTTTCCGTTTACACACTGCCTTGATCAATCCACGATTTACGCGTCATTCATCGGCTGACTCAATTTCATGTAAAATCAATAAAGTAGAATTCAGTATATATGCTAACCCGTCTTTCGCAATTCGGCAC